>JAIUNQ010000275.1 GCA_020161475.1 Pseudomonadota bacterium
TCACCGGCACCTTGCGCGGCGCTTCGGCCAGAATGATCTCACGCGCCTTGGCACGAGCCTGGGCATCCGCCAGATCGGCTTTTGTCAACAGCACGATATCCGCACAGGCGACCTGATCCTCGAACACTTCGGAAAGGGGCGTTTCATGCTCATGCTCAGCCGCTGTTGCAGAGGCAGCGTGCGCCTCCGGCGCAAACAGACCAGCCGCCACCGCTTCCGCATCGGCCAGCGCGATCACGCCGTCGACCGTGATACGCGAGCGGATCGCCGGCCAGTCAAAAGCTTTGAGCAAGGGTTTGGGCAGCGCAAGGCCGGAGGTCTCGATCAGGATGTGATCAGGCTTTTGCGGCAGGGCAAGGAGCTTTTCCATCGCCGGGATGAAGTCGTCCGCCACCGTGCAGCAGATGCAGCCATTGGCCAGCTCGATGATGTTATCGACCGGGCAATTGGCATCCGCGCAGGATTTGAGGATTTCGCCATCGACACCGAGGGAACCAAACTCATTGACCAGCACCGCGAGGCGCTTGCCTTGAGGGTTGGCCATAAGATGGCGCACCAGCGTGGTTTTGCCCGCGCCGAGAAAGCCGGTGATGATGGTGACGGGGGTTTTGGCAAGGCTCATGGGACGCTCAGGCGGTTTTCTTCTCGGGGAAGGGCGGCGTGCGCCCGATGACTTGTTTGCGGAAGATTTCGGGGCGCTCACGCCAGGGCGGCATGCCATCCGCGCTGTGCGCATAAAGCGCCGCGCCGCGCAGGATGTCTGCGGCATGCAGGTCCGGGTCGAGCCCGCCGTAAAGGTAGGTCCATTTGCCGGGCGCGGCGAGCGCCACCGAGCAGCCGTTGTTGCAGGCGGAGAGGCACTCGACGCCGACCACCTCGACGCCCTCCTGCGCTTGAAGCGCTGAGATCGCCGCATGCAGGCGCGCGCCGGGGGGCGGCACATCGGCGGTGCCCTTGCGGCAGGTGGTGCAGACGTAAAGCGTGGCTTTGGCCATCATCGCCCCTTCAACAAGATACACGAAGGGCGGGACGGTGTGCGCGACATGCGCAAAACCAGCCACGGAACACCCCGTCCGCCCGAAAAACACGTCGAAAACGGATGTCCCGTCTCCGGTGCGGCTGGCAGGTCTCCCGGCTTGCGGATTCAGGGTTTCCCCAACGCGCGTTCGCCTTCCCGGTTGCCCAGTGGCTTGAACGCGCTTTCCGGTCACGGTCGCGGGGGCGGCTGCTTCGGCTTTCTCAAGCTTCGCATTCCCTCTTCGCCTCAGGGAAGGATTGCCCTATCTGAGGAACCAGCGCGGGGGCGACCAAGCGCCACGCCTGCTCTTTTGTCAAGTTGGGACAAGCTCATGACCGAGCCTGAAAATGCGCGCCATGCCGAGAAAATGGCCAAGAAGAAGGCTGCGCGCGACAAGATCATGGCGAAGAAGACCGACGGCAAGGGGCTGATCATCGTCCATACCGGCGCGGGCAAGGGCAAGTCCTCCTCCGGCTTCGGGATGATCCTGCGCTGCATCGCGCATGAGATGCCCTGCGCTGTGGTGCAGTTCATCAAGGGGGCATGGGACACCGGCGAGCGCACCCTGCTCACCACGCATTTTCCGGACCTCTGCCAGTTCCACGCCATGGGCGAGGGCTTCACCTGGGAAACGCAGGACCGGGAGCGCGACATTGCTGCCGCCCGCGCAGGCTGGGAGAAAGCGAAGGCATTGATCCTTGATCCGCGCATCGAGCTGGTGCTTCTGGACGAGATCAACATCGCGCTGCGTTACGATTACCTCGACATCAACGAGGTGCTGGCCTTCCTTCAGAAGGAGAAGCCGCCGCTGACCCATGTGGTGCTCACCGGGCGCAACGCGAAGGACGAGCTGATCGAGATTGCCGATCTCGTCACTGAGATGACGCTGGTGAAGCACCCCTTCCGCTCGGGCATCAAGGGCCAGAAGGGCGTGGAATTTTGATCTCGTTCGCTGGTAAGGCTTTGATGATCCAAGGCACCGGCTCCAACATCGGCAAGTCCTTGCTGGTGGCGGGCCTGTGCCGCGCGGCGCTCAAGCGGGGCATCAAGGTCGCGCCCTTCAAACCGCAGAACATGTCCAACAATGCCGCCGTCACCGTGGATGGCGGGGAGATTGGCCGCGCGCAGGCGTTGCAGGCGCTGGCGTGTGGCCTTGAGCCGCACACCGACATGAACCCGGTGCTGCTCAAACCCGAAAGCGAGACAGGCTCGCAGGTCATCGTGCAGGGCCAGCGCCTTGGCACCTATCGCGCGCGCGACTATGCCGGGCTGAAGCCGAAGCTGCTTGGACCCGTGCTGGAGAGTTTCGAGCGCCTCAAAGCGGCGCATGATCTTGTTATCGTCGAAGGGGCGGGCAGCCCGGCGGAGGTGAACCTGCGCGCCAACGACATCGCCAACATGGGTTTTGCGCGCGCAACTGATGTGCCCGTGGTGCTGGCGGGGGATATCGACCGGGGCGGCATCATCGCGCAGATCGTGGGCACGCAAGCCGTGCTGGCTGAAGAAGATGCGGCGCTCATCACCGGCTTTCTGGTCAACAAGTTCCGGGGTGATCCGGCGCTGTTCGAGGACGGTTATCGGCTCATTGAGCAGAAAACCGGCTGGCGCGGGTATGGCGTGCTGCCCTATTTTGCGGATGCGGCGAAGCTTCCCGCCGAGGACGCGCAGGATCTTCCCCGCAATTCCGGTTCGGGACTGCATATCGCCGCGCTCGGCTTCTCCCGCATCGCCAATTTCGATGATCTCGATCCCATCGCGCAGCATCCTGGCGTGAAACTCACGCTGGTGCGTGCCGGGGAGGCCATTCCGGGGGACTGCGCGCTGGTCATCCTGCCCGGGTCCAAATCCACGCGCGGGGACCTCGCGTTTTTGCGGGCGCAGGGCTGGGATGTTGATCTGGCGGCGCATCTCAGGCGCGGCGGGCGCATTCTGGGGCTGTGTGGCGGCTATCAGATGCTGGGCAGCGCGATCCATGACCCTGAGGGCATCGAGGGCGCACCGGGATCAAGCCAAGGCCTCGGCCTGCTCGATATCG
>JAIUNQ010000276.1 GCA_020161475.1 Pseudomonadota bacterium
ATCTTTGAGCAAATCATCCATGACATTCGACCTGAATGGTAGCGCGGGATCGCGCACCCGTTCCGTCGAACGTTGCACTAGAAGGGTTTATGATTGGTTTTAAAAAGCGCCCCGGAAGGGGGCGCGAGAAAAAAACTTCAGGTTGTAGAGGTCTCGCCCGGCGCAGCCTTGATCCGCACTTCCGTTTCGTCGAGATCGATGGTCACAACCATGCCGCAGGCGCGCGCGATGGCGCCGGTGTAGAACACCTGAAACCCGTGGGCATCAACCGCACCGGTCTCGGAGCGGCCTGCCAACAGCTCCAGCACATGCTGGCCAAGGCGCGGCTTGGGGCCCTTCGCCAGAACGGAGAACACCGGGTTCTCCGCATCGCCATCCATGGTGACATCGATGGTGCCGCCCAGCGGAATGGTGGTGAGCGCGATGACCACGAGGTTCATCAGCAGCTTGACGCGGTTCTTCTCGACGAAGAGACGCGGGGCGGTCCAGTTCAGCGTCACCTTCTCATCCTGCAGGAACTGGGTGGTGAGCTGCTGGGCATAGCCGGTATCGACCGAGGAGCCTGCGGAACCGGCGGCGCCGAAAGCGATGCGGGCGAACTGGAGGCGGGCGGAGGCCTGACGCGAGGACTTGCGGATGAGATCGAGCGCGAGCGCGCGGGTTTCCTCGCTGTCATCCTCGTCGAGCAGTTCGAGGCCGTTGACGATGGCGCCCACCGGACCCACCGCATCATGGCACACGCGCGAGCACAGCAGCGCCGCGAGATCCAGCGAGGTCAGCTCGATGGTTTTGCCTTCGTGCGTTTCAGCGGCCTTGGTTTCGGTCGTGGTCGTCTGGCTCATGTGCTGGTCCTCGCGCGGCGCGGCGAAGGAAGGGCAATGCCCTCACGCGCGTGCCTCAATTGTGTTGGCTTGAATAGCTGATACATGCCGCGACAAGAATTTCAAAGCCTGTCGGTGCGGTGGCAGGGGCTGTCGATGGCCGCGATCAGGGGTCCAGATCGCGCTTGAGGCCGGGCCATTCGCGGGCGGCGGCTTCGATGATGTCGGGCTTGGCCAGCACGCGATCACGCGCTTCCTTGTCCCGGAAGAAGTAAAGCTTGCCCTGCCATTGCAGGAAAATGCGGGGGTCGCCCTGGCGGATGACCCCCGCTGCGAGCGCCGCCGGATCATAGCCGCCAAAGGCGGGCACAAAGGATTCGGGCTTGTTCTCGAAGACGAGGCGATTGGCCAGCGAGGAGAAGTACCACGCACGCCCGGCGTGGCTGACCTGCTGGCCGACATCGCCGGGGATTGCCTTGTTGTCGATGAAATAGCTGACGACATCATAGCCCATCAGGGCGGTGCCGGTGACCGGATCGGCGATGATGGCGGAATCGATGGCGACAGCCTGTGCCTGCGCCGGGGTCATGCCAAGCGCCCCGAGTAAGGCCAGACCGGCGATTTTGGCCTTGAGAACGCCGTGATGTCGGCTGATGCTGCACAAGGTCGCGAATCGGCGCGCGCCGGCTTTTCTGGCCGGTGTTGCCCGATGGTTCGCCGTCCTGTCCGAGATCGAGGTCACATCCATGTCTCAAGCCATTCTGCCGCGCCTGTTTTCCCACCCTGTTTCGGGGGTGCGCTTGCTTGCTGCCTTCATGCTCCTTCTCGTTCTGACAGCATTTCCTTTCCCTTCCGTTGCGCAGTCGAACCGGCCGGGTAATTCCACCTTCTCCTCGCGCGAGCTGGTGCAGTCCGGCCATAACTTCTTCGGCACGGTGTCGCGGGGGCTCGCGCTCACCATCGAGGAGGCGACGCGGCGCTGGGGCCAGCCCAATGGCTATATCCTCGGGCAGGAAGCCTCCGGGGCCTTCGTCGGTGGGCTGCGCTACGGTGAGGGCACGCTGTACACGCGCAACGCGGGCGACCGGAAGGTGTACTGGCAGGGCCCGTCCGTCGGCTTTGACTTCGGCGGCGATGGCGATCGCACCATGATGCTAGTGTACAAGCTTCAGCGCGTGAATGACATCTACCAGCGCTTTGCGGGTGTTGATGGCTCGGCCTATTTCGTGGGCGGTTTCGGCATGACAGCGCTTACCGCGCAGAACATCGTGCTCGTGCCCATCCGCTCCGGGGTGGGGGCGCGTCTTGGCATCAACGTCGGCTATCTCAAGTTCACCGACCGCTCGACCTGGAACCCCTTCTGACATTGAACCCCTTCAGACCTCGGCTTTGACCTTCGCGCCCTTTCGTGCTGAAGCTTTCCCGACGGAAATTCAGCGGCACCGAAGGGCGCGATGGTTGAGCTGACGCTCGTTTTTTTTCTAGGGGCCCTTGTCGCCGGGCTGATGGGCGTATTGCTGCTGCCCGCGATCTGGCGCCGTGCCCTGCGCCTGACGCGTGAGCGGCTGGAGCGTGCCCTGCCCCTCAATGCCAACGAAATTCTGGCCGAGCGCGACCGCGAGCGCGCGGTGTTTGCCGTGCGCAGCCTTGCGCTCGATCAGCGTCTGGAGGCCATGCAGGCCGAGGTGCTGGCCGCCAAGCGTGAGGTCGGGGAGCGTCTTGCCGCCGAGGCCGGAATGCGGGCGCGGCTGGAGAGCGTCGAGGCTGATCTTGCCACGAAAACCAAGGCACTGGCGAAGGCGGAAGCAGAGCTGGCGCTGCGGCAGGGTGAGGTGGATCGGCTTGGTGGCGAGGTGATCGAGGCGCGCGAACGCATCGAGGGGTTGGTCGCGATGCGGGCCGACCTTGAGCAGAAGCTGCGGGAATTGGCGGTGCGGTTGGAAGAGGAGCGCCGTGCGCGGGATGAGGCCGATGTCCACACCGCGAGCGCGCGGGCGGCGGAAGCCGAGGAGCGGGCAAGGGCGCAGGCGCTGCGCAACGAGTTGCTTGCCCGCCAGCACGAGGCGCGCGATGCCGCGCGCCCCTGAGTTGATCATCGCAAGGGGCTGATCAGAGCACGCGCAACTGACCGGAGCGCACATCGAACATGGCGCCGTGCAATTGCAGCTTGCCGCGCCCATGCAGGATGTTGATGCAGGGGAAGGTCAGCAGGTTCTCGATCGAATTGCGGA
>JAIUNQ010000277.1 GCA_020161475.1 Pseudomonadota bacterium
TGGTCCGCAAGGAGGGAAAAACCGTGATCGGTGGCGATGGGCAGGTCTCGCTCGGCAACACCATCATCAAGGGTAACGCCAAAAAGGTGCGTCGCCTCGGCAAGGGTGATGTCATCGCCGGCTTTGCCGGGGCCACCGCCGATGCCTTCACGCTTTTCGAGCGCCTGGAGGCCAAGCTGGAGCAATATCCGGGTCAGCTCACCCGCGCCTGCGTGGAACTGGCCAAGGACTGGCGCACGGATCGCTATCTGCGCCGCCTTGAGGCGATGATGCTGGTGGCGGATAAAACCACCGGCCTCGTGCTGACCGGTACCGGCGATGTGCTCGAACCCGAGGGCGGCATTATGGGCATCGGCTCGGGCGGCATGTATGCGCTGGCCGCGGCTCGGGCCTTGGCCGAAACCGACATGGAAGCGGAGGAGATTGTTCGCCGCGCCATGAAGATTGCCGGTGATATCTGCGTCTTCACCAATTCGAACCTCGTTGTTGAGAGCGTCTGAGGCATGATTTCCGAAGCTGTCCTGCGCCTGGGTGTCGAGCGCGCCATCATCAACGCCGATCAGGCGAGCGCTTTGCGCGCCTTGGCCAAAGCCGAGGCAGAGCGTGAATTCGAGCCGTCGGAAGACCGCGAAAAGCTGCGCTTCATCTCCGGTTTCGGCGATATTTTTGTCGTTATCGGCATCGCGCTGTTTCTGGGCGCTTCCGGCTATTTCGCGGAAAAACTGGGCGGTGCAATCTCCGCCTTTCCGGCCCTGACGGCGCTCACCTGGATTCTCTCCGAGCTGTTTGCGCGCTTCCGCCGGATGGCCTTGCCCAGCATCGTTCTGCTCGTCGCCTTCACGCTCTTCGGCTTCATCTCCATCGGCTTGTTGTTCGGCGGCATCACCAATGCCGTTGTCGGGCCTTCTGCCGTCGCCAAAATCGGTGATCGTCCCCTTTTGCTGGCGGTAACAGCCTTGGCCACGATGGGCCTTGTCTATCTTCATTACCTGCGTTTTCGCGTGCCGATCACGGTGGCGGCCGGCGTGGCGGCCTTGGGCCTCGCGGTTTATGGCGTGCTCCTCGCTTTGGTGCCGGGCTTCGTCTCCATGGCCGGTCCCTGGCTGTTTTTGGCGCTCGGCATCACGATTTTCGCGCTCGCCATGCGCTATGACCGCTCGGACCTGAAGCGCGAGACGCGCCGCACGGATATCGCATTCTGGCTGCATCTTCTGGCGGCCCCCATCATCGTGCATTCCTTCGTCATGGCGGTCTTCGGCACGGTGGCGCATGTCTCGCTGGCACAGGCGAGCGGGCTGCTCGCGCTCTTCGCCATGCTGGCTGTGCTCGCCCTGCTGATTGACCGGCGCGCGATTCTTGTTTCCGCGCTGGTCTATGCGGGGCTCGCCTTCGGCACGCTCTTCCGCCAGACCATGTTTGCGGATGCCTCCTTGCCCGCGACCCTGCTGGTGCTTGGGGCCTTCATCCTGCTGCTCTCGGCAGGCTGGCAGCCGCTCCGCCGCCTCCTTCTGGCTCTTCTGCCGCGCCCAATGCGCGAAAACCTTCCCTCTCCCGTGAGCGCGTCCCACACATGACCACCTTTTCCCCCCGCGAGATCGTCTCCGAGCTTGATCGCTTCATCGTCGGCCAGAAGGCGGCCAAGCGCGCCGTGGCGATTGCCCTACGCAACCGCTGGCGCAGGCAGCAGCTCACCGGCGCCATGCGCGAGGAGGTTCTGCCCAAGAACATCCTGATGATCGGCCCCACGGGCTGCGGCAAAACCGAAATCGCGCGTCGGCTCGCCAAGCTCGCCGGCGCGCCGTTCCTCAAGATCGAAGCGACCAAATTCACCGAGGTCGGTTATGTCGGCCGCGATGTCGAACAGATCGTCCGCGATCTCGTCGAGGTCGGCATCGGCCTCGTGCGCAGCGCGCGCCGCAAGGAGGTGCAGGCCAAGGCGGAAGTCGCCGCCGAGGAGCGCGTGCTCGATGCGCTGGTGGGGGCGACCGCCTCACCCGCGACGCGCGATTCGTTTCGCAAGCGTCTTCGTGCCGGTGAGCTCGGCGACAAGGAAATCGAGATCGAGTTGGCCCAATCGGGCGGCGGCGGGGCGGCCAACTTTGAAATTCCGGGCATGCCCGGCCAGATTTCGGCGATCAATCTCTCGGATATGCTGGGCAAGGCTTTCGGCCAGCGCGGCAAACCGCGCCGCCTCGCGGTGAAAGACGCCTATGAGCCCCTGATCGCGGAGGAAAGCGACAAGCTGATCGATTCCGACAAGATCGTTGCGGAGGCGATTCGATCGGTGGAGGAAAACGGCATCGTTTTCTTGGATGAAATCGACAAGATCTGTGTGCGCGAAGGCCGCGGCGGGGGCGGCGAGGTTTCGCGCGAGGGCGTGCAGCGTGATCTTCTGCCGCTGATCGAGGGGACGACGGTGGCCACCAAGCATGGCCCGGTCAAAACCGATCATATCCTTTTCATCGCCTCGGGCGCTTTCCATGTCGCCAAACCCTCGGATCTTCTGCCCGAACTTCAGGGCCGCTTGCCGATCCGCGTGGAACTGGAATCGCTCAAGGAAGAGGATTTCCGGCGTATCCTTACCGAAACCGAGGCCTCGCTGCTCAAGCAGTACACAGCGCTGATGGAAACCGAGGGTGTGAACCTCACCTTTTCCGAGGACGCGATCACCGCCATTGCGCGAGCCGCCTTCGAGGTGAATGCCAATGTCGAGAATATTGGTGCGCGCCGCCTGCAAACCGTGCTGGAGCGCGTGCTGGACGAAGTGAGCTTCACCGCCACCGATCGGGCGGGCGAGGCCATCGTGGTCGATGCCGCGCTGGTGGAGAAGGAAGTCGGATCGCTTTCGAGGAACGCCGATCTCTCGCGCTTCATTCTTTAAGCGAAGCTGTCGCGTGAGAGCTTGACGGGCGCGCTGCGCCCGTTGAAGGTCGCGCACGCCATGTCGCTCGCGCTTCCCTTCACCATCGTCGGTTCCGCGACGCTGGCCTCCCGCATCACCGGTTTTGCGCGCGATATGCTGATCGCCGCGCTGCTGGGCACGG
>JAIUNQ010000278.1 GCA_020161475.1 Pseudomonadota bacterium
AGGACACCGCTGAGAAGAAGTTCGCGCTGGATGCGGAACTCGAATTCAAGGCGGAGGCCCGCCGCAACAAGCTGCTGGGCCTGTGGGTTGCCGAGCAGCTCGGCAAGTCGGGCGAGGAAGCCGATGCCTACGCCAAGAGCGTGATCGCCGCCGACTTCCAGGAAGCGGGCGATGAAGACGTGTTCCGCAAGGTGCGCGCCGATCTTCCGGCCGAAGTGAGCGATCATGTCATCCGCCGCCAGATGGACGAGCTGAAGGGCCGTGCCATTGAAGAGATCAAGGCCGGCAAGTAAGGCCGTTCGGTTTGCAGGCCGGGCGCCCCTTGCGGCGCCCGATGCCCGGGATGCGAGGCGCTGTCATTGACGGCGCCTTTTTCGTGCGGCCATGATACCGCTAACACGTTCATAGGGCGGCGGGCATGGCCTGCCATGGATTTACGGGAGGTATCGATGAGCCCGCTGGTTGGCTTTGCAACGCGTCTTCGCGCGGGCGAGAAGGCTTTTCTCGCTTGGACAGGGGTGCGCGAGACGCTCAATGTCGAGGTCATGCTGCGCGCGGGCTGCGACGCCGTGGTGCTGGACTGGCAGCATGGCCCTGCCGATACCGGCGCTGTGATGGAGAGCATCCAGACCGCTTACGCCTGCGGCAAACCCGCACTTGTACGTGTTGGCCTCGGCGATGTGACGGAGGCCGCGCGTTTCCTTGATTGGGGCGCTGCCGGGGTCATCGTGCCGATGGTCAATTCGGCGGAAGATGCGAGAAAGCTCGTCAAGGATCTCAAGTATGCGCCGCTTGGGGAGCGCTCCTATGGGCCGATCCGTGCGGCGGGCATGGCGGGGATGACCTCGCCGGCATATTTTGCTGCCGCCAATGCCTTCACCCTGCTCTTCGTGATGATCGAGACGCGGGCGGGGCTTGAGGCGCTGGACGAGATTCTCAGCGTCGAGGGGATCGACGGCGTGCTGGTGGGGCCCAATGATCTGTGCATCGGGCTCACCAACGGCGCAGTGGTGGACCCGCTGCATCCCGTGGTGGACGAGGCGCTCACCCGCATCATCAACGGGGTAACCAAGGCGGGCAAGCTGGCGGCGGCCTTCTGCCCCTCCGGTGCGCGGGCGGGAGAGCTGGCCAAACGCGGCTATCACCTTGTCTCGATTCCGACCGAACAGATGCTGCTGCGCGCCGCCACGGCTGAGGCACTGTACGCCGCGCGCGCGGTGTTGGGGGGTTAGGCGGGGAGCTTCAGCCCGAAGCGCTGGGCAAGGAAGCTGCCGCCGTGGATCAGCCCGCCCTGATCGATGCCATGGCCGATGCCGCGCGAAAGGTGCCATTCTGCCGGAATCCCGGCCTTGGCCAGCCCCTCGGCGGCTTCGAACATCATGTCGATGGGCAGCACTTGATCCTGATCGCCATGGATGAGCAGGACCGGGGGTTTGGCGGTGGCGTCTTCCGCGAGCCGCTCCGGGCGCACGAGATGGCCGGAGAAGCCGACAATCGAGGCCGGGGCCACCTTGCGGCGCAGGCCCACGTGCAGCGCCATCATGGTGCCTTGCGAGAAGCCCACCAGCGCGAGCTTGTCCGGCCCGAGGCCGAGGCGCGCGAGTTCCTGATCGAGGAAGGCATCGAGATCCGGCGCGGCCTTGACGCAGCCGTTCCAGCGCTCGTCCGGATCGCGAAAGGTGAGGCCGAACCATTGGCGGCCCGTGGGCGAGCCCGCGCAAGGCTCGGGCGCATGGGGGGAGACAAAGGCGCAATCAGGCAGGATCGGCGCCCAGCTTTGGCCGAGATCGATCAGATCGTTGCCGTCTGCGCCATAGCCGTGGAGAAACACCACGAGTTGCTTGGTGGTGCCGGATTTGGGCGGCAGACGGGGACCATCGAGCGGGCGCGGCATGGGAACTCCTGGGCGGTGAAAGCGAGGGGCTGAAAAGCCTCTGTCCTCTCCATGACGCGCCGGCGCGCGCGGGACAAGAGGGTTCAGGTTTCGCGGGCGGCGTTGAAATCGATCAGCGCGTTGAGCATCCCGGCGCGGGGGCCGAACGCCTGCGTCAGGGCGGCCTTGGCCTCCTCGGAAACGCGGGTGAGTTCGGCCTCGGCGCCCGCCAGCCCGAGCAGCCCGACGAAAGTGGCCTTGCCCGCCTCGGCATCCTTGCGCAACGCCTTGCCCATGGCCTCCGCATCGCCGGTCTCATCGAGGATGTCGTCGCGGATCTGGAAGGCGAGGCCAAGGTTGCGGCCATAAAGGCGTAGCGCCTTTTTCTCATCGCCGCTGGTCCTGGGTGCGAGTATAGCGCCTGAATTGACGGCAAATTCAATCAGCGCGCCTGTCTTGAGTTGCTGGATGCGGCGGATGCCCGCCACGCTCGGGCGAGGACGGCGGCCCTTGGGATCAAAGCGTCCCTCGGCGGTCAGGTCGAGCATTTGCCCGCCGACCATGCCGTCGATGCCAGCGGCGCCAGCAAGGGCGGCGACAAGTTTGACCTTGCGGCTCAGCGGCAGTTTGAGCGCGGGGCCGGTGAGAATGCCAAAGGCGAGGGTGAGCAGGCCGTCACCGGCCAGAATGGCGGTCGCCTCGTCATAGGCCTTGTGGAGCGTGGGCTGGCCGCGGCGCAGGTCGTCATCGTCCATCGCGGGCAGATCGTCGTGGACGAGCGAATAGCAATGGATCGCCTCGAGCGCGCAGGCGACCTGAAGGGGGCCATCGCCTTCGATGCCGAAGAGCCGCGCGCTTTCCTGCACCAGAAACGGGCGCATGCGTTTGCCGCCCGCGAAAATCGCGCGCTGCATCGCCTCGACCAACCGGGGCGGGCGGCGGCCGGGCGCAAGCTGTGCGGCGATTGCGGCATCCGTGCGCGCGGCGCAGGCCTTCATCGCATCGAGAAGCGCATCGGGCGAGATCTTGGACATGGCGTTTCCGGGCTGTAACGGGGCGGAGAGGCGAGGCAGGTGAGGGGCTTGGCTAGCTCCCTTTACGCTCTCTCACAAGATGCGCGAGATAGGGCTGGCTTTTTCATTTCGATGCGACTATAGAGCGCCCT
>JAIUNQ010000279.1 GCA_020161475.1 Pseudomonadota bacterium
GATGCGGAATTCGGCGAGGCGCTGATGGCCGTGGTGGAGCCGCAGGAGGGCGTGACGCTCGATCTTGCGGCCATCCGTGGCCATCTTGCGAGCCAACTCGCCAACTACAAGGTGCCCAAGCATATCGAGGTGCGAACGGGGTTGCCGCGCGAGGATTCCGGCAAGATCTTCAAACGCCGCCTGCGCGATCCCTATTGGGAGAAGGCAGGCCGGACCATTTGAACAAAAAAGGCGCTTGAGAGCGCCTTTTTCATGCCGTGTCCGAAAGCGCTAGGCGTCACGATCAAAGCTTCTTGGGGTTGCCCTTGAGAACCGTGAAGCGGCGACCCGAGCCCTTATCGTCGGTGAAGGTGGCGATATCGCCATCCACGGTCACGCCCGAGCAGGACGGATCATCATCGTCATCCGGGAATTCAAAGCAGACCTTGCCGCCCTTGAACGACCATTTGCCCTCGGCAACCTCGTTGTCGAGCATCTGCTTGACGGTGCCGTTCTTGTCGTAGAACTCGACGAGTTCCTCGCCATCCGCCGACTTGCCGGTGATGGTGTTGCCGAGGAGCGCATTCCAGGCATCAAGGCCGGTCAACTTGCCGACAGGCGCGGGGGCTGCCGGGGCAGGTGCCGGCGTCGGAGCGGCAGCGGCGGGCGCGGGCGTTGCTGCGGGTGCCGGGGCTGCTGCAGCCGGGGCGGCGGCAGCCGGTGCAGCAGGCGCAGGAGCCGGGGCGGCAGCTGCGGGCGCCGCAGGGGCGGCGGGAGCCGCAGTTGCGGGCGCGGCAGGCGCTGCTGCCGCAGGGGCGGGTTCGGAAGCGGCGGGCGTCGCCGGGGCTGCCGGAGCAGGCTGCTGGGCATGGAGCGAGGCGACGCTCAGCCAGCCGACTGCGACAAGCGTGCCGAAACGAAGAATGGAATGCATAAAACCCCCAAGGAAATGAAAGAGATGGAGGCAGACTAGGGTGAGCTTTTGCCGCGCGCAATCTCGGTTGTGTTTAAAGGTGAACGAAAAAAACCGGCGAAGGGGGAGAGACCTTCGCCGGTGCCTGCCGGAAGGAGGACCGACAGGGAGAGATTAAACAGGCAAGCTATCTGATAAGCCGACCAATCAAATACCTTGGTCAGGCCCCTTCCTGTCCAATGATCGAGATCGAGCAGACGTTCTGATGCGGGAAACCGCCCAGATTATGCGTGAGGCCAATGCGCGGAAGCTCCTTGCGCTGGCGCTCGCCCGCGCGGCCCTGCATCTGCAGATAAAGCTCATAGATCATGCGCAGACCCGAGGCACCGATGGGGTGGCCGAAGCACTTGAGGCCACCGTCGATCTGGCAAGGCACGGTGCCGCCCGCATCATAGAAGCCATCGAGCACATCGAAGATCGCGCGGCCTTCTGCCGAGATATGCAGGTCTTCCATGGTCACAAGCTCGGTGACCGAGAAGCAATCGTGCACCTCGATGAGGTTGACCTCCTCGCGCGGGTTCCTGATGCCCGCTTCGTCATAGGCGCGCTTGGCCGCGATGCGCGTGGTGGCGAAATAGCTGCCGTCCCAGGAGTTGTGCTGCGCCTCGATGCCGTTCGACACCGCCAGCTGAAGCGCCTTGACCGTGATCAGGTCCTTCTTGCCGAGCGAACGGGCGATTTCCGGCGTCGTGACGATCGCGCAGGCCGAACCATCCGAGACGCCGCAGCAATCGAAAAGGCCCAGCGGCTCGGCAATCATCGGGGCTTTGAGCACGGTATCAATCGTGATCTTGTTGCGCAGATGCGCCTTGGGGTTCTTCGCCCCGTTGTCATGGCTTTTCACCGAGATATGCGCCATGGCCCGCTTGATGTCCTCGGGCGCGGAGCCATGCTTGGCGCGATAGGCGGCGGCGAGCTGGGCGAAGTTGCCCGGTGCCGAGGCATTGGGCCACACCATGTTGTTGAGCGTACCGCGCCCGCGCTGGGGCAGACCGCCGTAACCGGTATCCTTGAGCTTCTCGACACCCAGCGCGAGGGCGATATCCGCCGCGCCCGAGGCGACCGCATAGACTGCGCCGCGAAAGGCTTCGGTACCCGAAGCGCAGTAGTTCTCCACGCGCGTGCAGGGGATGTAGGGCAGGCGCAGGGCGATGGCGAGCGGCACGGCGGATTTGCCGACATGCTGCTCCTCGATCGCGGTGCCGAGCCAGGCGGCGTCGATCTGCTTGGTCTCGATGCCCGCGTCCTGAAGCGCTTCCAGATAGGCCTCGACCATCAGGTCTTCGGCGTTCATATCCCAGCGCTCGCCGAACTTGGAGCAGCCCATGCCGAGGATGGCGACCTTGTCACGAATACCCTTGGCCATGGCGTCAGGCTCCCTTGTTCGAGGCCGCAGGAGCAGCCTTCCAGAAATAGCGGCGGAAGCCGCGCTGCGTATCGAAATCCTTGACGCGGAACATCATCTTCATCGGCATGCCGACTTCGAGGGCTTTCTCGTCCGCATCGGTGAAGTCCATCATCCAGCGCCCGCCATCCTCGAAGCGGATCATGCCGTAACAAGAGGGCGGATCAGGCGAGTAGGTCAGGCGGTCCGCGGTGTAGCTCTGGATGGTGCCGGTTTTTTCCGCGAAGGGCTCGCTTTCCTGTGTGTCCACCGCGTTGCAGTTGGGGTTCACGCAGATGCGCGTTTTCGGAAACTGCTTGGTGCCGCAGGTTTTGCAGCAGCCGCCCTTGAAGGCGGTGACAGCATCGCGGTTGCGCCAGAGCGCGGAGATTGCGGTCTGCTTGTCGGCCTCCGCGCGCATGCCGCGCTCCATCTCGACCGTGTCGTTGATGGTGAGGAAGCGCGAATAATTCGTCTCCTCCTTGCGGCGCGCAAGGTGCCCGGCAACGCCGAGGCCGCGCTTCGCCTTCTCATTCGCCGGGGTCACCTCGAAGAGCAGCGCATCAGCGCCCTGGCCGAAGCCGACGACGAGGATCTTCTCGCCCGCTTTGGCGCTCTCCAGCGCCTGCGCCAGCATAAGAAGCGGATGGGCAACGCCGGTATC
>JAIUNQ010000280.1 GCA_020161475.1 Pseudomonadota bacterium
GGCTTTCTTCGGTTTACGGGTTCATCTCGCAGTCCAACGGTTACATCGACTGCCTTTCCGAGCCGGGGAAGGGCACAACCTTCCGCATCTTCCTGCCGCGCCACGATGTTCCTGTGGTCGATGTGCCTATGCCGGCTCCGGTCGCCGCCCCCACGCCTGTTCCGGAAAGCAACACGCCCCTGCCGGCGAGCGAAACCGGTTCACCGCCGACCCCGATCGCCGATCACACCGGCAAGGGCACCATCCTTCTGGTGGAAGACGAGGATGCGGTACGGGCTTTTGGTTCGCGTGCGCTGCGCTCCCGGGGCTACACCATTATCGAGGCCCAATCCGGCGTGGATGCGCTCGAGCAGGTCGGCAACCGGATTGATGAGATCGATCTCGTTGTCTCGGACGTCGTGATGCCGGAAATGGACGGGCCGACGCTGCTCAAGGAGCTGCGCGCCCGCAATCCGCAACTGCGCGTCATCTTCGTTTCCGGCTATGCTGAAGAGGCGTTCCGCAAGAACCTGCCCGACGGGCAGCAGTTCGACTTCCTGCCCAAACCCTTCGGCCTCAAGCAGTTGGTGGAAAAGGTGAAAGAGGTGATGGAATGAGCTTCGCCCAGCTTACGAGGTGGGGCTCGTTCCTGCGAACAAAAAAAGAACTTTACAAAGAGAACAAATCAGGAATAATTGCCGCCACGTTCGCACCTCGGCGAACCTCTGTGGAGGCTTATTTCCATGTCACAATCCCAGCTCCGTCTCGTTGAAGGCTCCTCCATGGACAAGACCAAGGCGCTCGACGCCGCCCTTTCCCAAATCGAACGTGCGTTCGGCAAAGGCTCCATCATGCGCCTCGGTCAGAAGACCGGCATGGAGGTGGAAACCATCCCGACCGGTTCGCTTTCTCTGGATATCGCGCTGGGTGTCGGTGGCCTGCCCAAGGGGCGCGTCATTGAGATCTACGGGCCGGAATCATCCGGCAAGACAACGCTGGCGCTCCATTGCATCGCCGAGGCCCAGAAGAAGGGTGGCGTTTCCGCTTTTGTCGATGCTGAGCATGCGCTGGACCCTGTTTATGCCCGCAAACTGGGCGTCAATCTCGATCAGCTCCTGATTTCGCAGCCCGATACCGGCGAGCAGGCGCTCGAGATTGCCGACACGCTCGTGCGCTCGGGGGCTGTTGATGTGCTGGTCGTGGACTCGGTGGCGGCCTTGACTCCCAAGGCGGAAATCGAAGGCGAGATGGGCGAAGTTCAGCCCGGCCTTCAGGCCCGCCTGATGAGCCAGGCGCTGCGCAAGCTGACGGCTTCGATCTCGCGGTCGAACTGCATGGTCATCTTCATCAATCAGATCCGCATGAAGATCGGCGTGATGTATGGCTCGCCGGAGACCACCACGGGCGGCAATGCGCTGAAATTCTATGCCTCGGTGCGCCTCGATATCCGCCGTATCGGTGCAATTAAAGAGCGAGAGGATGTCGTGGGCAATTCGACCCGCGTGAAGGTGGTCAAAAACAAGGTCGCGCCGCCCTTCAAGCAGGTCGAGTTCGACATCATGTACGGCGAAGGCATTTCCAAAACCGGCGAGTTGCTCGATCTCGGCGTCAAGGCGGGGATCGTGGAAAAGTCGGGTGCCTGGTTCTCTTATGATAGCCAGCGCCTCGGTCAGGGACGCGAGAACGCCAAGGTGTTTCTGAAGCAGAACCCGGAGGTCGCGGCCACGATCGAGCAGGCCATTCGCCAGAACTCCGGGCTGATTGCCGAAAGCATTCTCAATGCCGACCCTTCGGCGGGGGATGACGACTGAAACATCACGCGAATTGATGGACAGCACGCTTCTCGCTGACTAGAACCTGTCTCGAACAAGAGTGAAATGCGCGCGGGGTTTATCCGCGCGCCGGATCGGGACTGAAGCATGAGTGGCGTCAACGAGATTCGTTCGACCTTTTTGAACTACTTCGCCAAGCAGGGACACAAGGTTGTCCCCTCTTCGCCGCTGGTCCCGCGCAATGACCCGACGCTGATGTTCACCAACGCCGGGATGGTTCAGTTCAAGAACCTGTTCACCGGCGTCGAGACGCGCGATTACGCGCGGGCAACGACTTCCCAGAAGTGTGTTCGTGCCGGTGGCAAACACAATGATCTGGATAACGTGGGCTACACCGCGCGTCATCATACTTTCTTTGAAATGCTGGGGAATTTCTCCTTCGGTGATTATTTCAAGGATGATGCGATCCGCTTTGCGTGGGAGCTTGTGACGAAGGATTTCGCACTTCCCAAGGACAAGCTGACGGTCACCGTCTATCACGAGGACGACGAGGCCTTCAGCCTCTGGAAGAAGATTGCTGGTCTGCCAGATGAGCGCATCATCCGTATAGCGTCCTCTGATAACTTCTGGTCGATGGGTGACACAGGTCCATGCGGTCCCTGCTCGGAAATCTTCTACGATCATGGCCCGCATATTCCCGGCGGCCCTCCCGGGTCTGCCGATCAGGATGGCGACCGCTTCATCGAGATCTGGAACCTTGTTTTCATGCAGTTCGAGCAACTGCCGGACGGCTCCCGCATCGCGCTCCCCAAGCCGTCGATTGATACCGGTATGGGGCTGGAGCGCGTTTCGGCGGTTCTTCAGGGAACCCATGACAACTACAAGACGGATCTGATGCGTGCGCTGATCCAGACGGTGGCGGATCTGGTTTCGGTTGACCCTGATGGTCCGCAGGGCGTCAGCCACCGTGTGATCGCCGATCATCTGCGCGCTAGCTGCTTCCTCGTCGCTGACGGTGTGCTGCCGTCAAACGAGGGCCGTGGTTATGTCTTACGCCGTATTATGCGCCGCGGTATGCGCCATGCACAGCTTCTCGGCGCGCGCGAGCCTCTTCTGCATCGCCTCGTGCCGGCTTTGGTGCGCGAAATGGGGCAGGCCTATCCCGAGCTTGTTCGGGCGCAGGCCCTGATCGCCGAAACTCTGCTTCTGGAGG
>JAIUNQ010000281.1 GCA_020161475.1 Pseudomonadota bacterium
TCCGCCGTGGTGAGTTTACCGGCAGGCGCGTTGCTCCACACCAGAAACTCGACCATGCATTCCACGAAGAAGGCGGTCCATTCCGGATCATTGCCACCGCCCAGGTAATCCTGGTCGATCATGGCATGCGCCTGCTCATGCGAGGCGAGGACCTGAAAGGCGCGGGCATCCACCGGCTGGGTCTTGCCCCCCAGCAGGTCATGGAAAACCGCAGTATCCGCCTGCGGATGCAACGTGCGAATGATCGCGCCCATGGTCCACCTCTTTGAGGCGGGTTTGACCCCGCCAGATCCCGGACAGAGCGTGGCGCCCTGCCCTGTTTGTCTCGCCTGTTTCGTGCGGGTTCTCCCGCACGGTTTTGTCTTGGGCGGGAAACCCGCCTGCCCTGTTGTCGCGGAGCCTTTTGGCCCTCGCTTTTTTGTGCTGGAGCTTTTTTGCTCCTTGCAGTTCCACTGTCCCCCAAGCCCTTTGAGCAATGGTGAACACTGAAACTAAAACACTTTTGGTGGTGAAAGGTTCCCCACTAAAGGGGCTTAACGCCGTCTTTCACGCCGCGGATCGCGCTTTTGTTGTCCCCTATCTGCGTGTCATGTTGCGGCGAAATTCTGTTCGAATCGCGAAATCATCGCGAAACCCGACACATCAGCAGGGTCTTCCACCGTGGATATCAGCGCGCTCAATCTCATCGATGGCCACAACGACATGCCCTTCGTCATCTGGGCGGATGACAAGGCGAGGGGCGATGTCGGCCTCTGGGATGCGATGCGCCTGCACCCCGAGACAGACACGGATATCCCTCGCCTCAAGGCGGGCGGCGTGAAGACGCAGGTTTTCACGGCCTATATCCCCACCGATACCCCCCAGCCCCTGCGCGCGCGCCTCGAGGTGATCGACGTGATGCTCCAGCTGGAGCAGCGCTACCCGGATGTTTTTCACCCCGTGCTGGCCCCTGATGATGTCGAGGCGGCACGCGCTGCGGGCAAGATCGGGCTGTTCAAGGCGGTCGAAGGGCTGGTGGGCGTCGACAAGCTCGCGCACCTGCGCATCTTCAAGGCGCTCGGCATCCGGCTCATCACGCTTTGCCACAACGAATCGCTGCCCTTCGTGGACAGCGCGACCGACCACCCCGGCCGCAAGCCAATCTCCTCTTTCGGGGCCGAGATCATCGCCGAGATGGAGCGCCTCGGCCTCATCGTTGATCTCGCGCATGTCTCCCCGGCGGCACAGCATGCTGTGCTGGATGTGGCGAAAAACCCGCTGGTGATTTCCCACGCCAACGCCCGCGCCCTGTGCGACCACCCGCGCAATGCGCCCGATGACGTGATGAAACGCATTGCCGATGCGGGCGGGCTCGTGATGGCGACTTTCGTGCCCGCCTTCCTGACGCAAAAGGTCTATGACGCTCTCAAACCCGTCATGGATGGCATGGGCAAGCTCAAGCCGGGGGTGGATCACCACGCCTATGCCGAGGCCAAGAAGGCCGCTTTCGCGCTCTTCACGCTGGAAGGCGCGGAATATGTCGCCGACCATCTCGACTATATGAAAAACCTCATCGGCATCGATGCGCTCGGCATCGGCTCGGATTTCTACGGTGGCCCGAACCCGCCCGGCCTTGAAGATGCCAGCACATTCCCTGCGCTTTTTGCCGTGCTCTCGCGCCGGGGCTGGACCACCGGCGAGCAGGAAAAGCTCGCCAGCGGAAATTTCATGCACCTGTGGCGCGCGGTGTACCGCCCCTGATCAGGCGACCAGAAACAGCCCCACTTTGGTCGATTGCGTCAGCTCCAGCGTGGCACCGCCAAGCAGGAACTCGCGCAGGCGGGAATGACCAAAGGCGCCCATGGCGATCACATCCGCCCCCGTCTTGAGCGCATGTGCCTCCAGAACACGGCTGACGTGATCATGCCCCAGCGGCAGTTCCGTCAGCGTGGCCTTGACGCCCTTACGCGCGAGATGCCGGGTGTAGCTCTCGGCCGGCAGCGAGGCTGCCCGTTTGCGCTCGCCGGTGACCGTGACGACCTCGATCTCATCTAGGCCCGGAAACAGCGCCATCACATCGGCGCAGGCGCGTACGGCATGGGCGGAACCATCCCAGCCCAGCAGAACCTTGCGCACGCTCGCAAAAGGTGCCTGCGCGGGCGAAGCGAGCAGCACGGGACGTCCCGAGCGAAACAACGCATCTTCCAGCAGGTGTTCCGCGCCATCGAGCGAGTCGCGCGGGGCATCGAGCACCACAAGATCCACCGCGCGGGCGGCGTCGGCGGCCCCGGCACTGATATCGGCGAGGTTTCCCGTCGCCTCGATCACCTCGGCCTGAAGACCCGCCGCCTGAATCTCGTGCTCCAGCGTTTCACGCACAGCGCGCGCATAACCGGCGGCCTTGTCATTCACTTCCCTAGCCAGTGAAGCCCCAACCCCGCTCCAGAACGGCGAATAGGGAGCCTTCATGGTCTGCACAACCAGTTGGATGGTGAGATGGGCACCGCTGGCCCCGGCCAGTGCCATCGCCTGACGTGCGGCAAAAAGCGGGGTTTCCTCGCTGATGCGAACCACGCATCCGATATCGACAAGGCTGGCGAGAGATTTGGGCATCATCGTCCTCCTGTTACCGCCCGGTCGATCAACGCCGGGCTGGTATAGCATGACATAGGGCGCGAGGCCCGTTGATGCGCAGGGTCAATTTCTGAAATAGAGGCTCATGCCAATGGCAAGCCACAACGGCGCGGGCGCGGCCACCCACAGCAGCAGCCACGGCAGAAGGCGCACAAGGCGCCCCTGCTGGAGGGGTTCAACCTGCGTCTTCATGTCAGCCCTCCGAGATAGAGGCTGCCGATGACCACACCGGCAATGCCAGCGCGGAAGCCATATTTCGCCGCCGATTGCAGCGCCCGCCCCACCGGATCAAGGCGCGGTAACTCGTGATCCATGTGGCGCGCCTCGCGGTGCATGGAGGCCAG
>JAIUNQ010000019.1 GCA_020161475.1 Pseudomonadota bacterium
GCCTTCACACTGCCGGAAATCATCGCGCGTGGCGAACTCAGGCCGCTGCGCGATCCCCGAACCGCAGGAATCGACGACCTGTAGGCAAGCTTATGTGTGTTTTCTGTTCCGTTGCTACTCAGAGCCCGATCTGCACGGCCGTCTGACGGTCCTCGCGTAGTTTCGCCTTCACCCGGCGCTTGGGTGTCTTGTTTCTGAGTTGCAAGCCCATCTCCTTGTAAAGACGATAGATCCGCTTCGGGTTCACCGGCCATCCATCCCGTTGCAGCAGGACATGCACGCGCCGATACCCGTAACGAACGCGGGTCTCGCAAATCTCCTTGATGCGGTGTTTGAGGTCAGCCTGACCGCCGCGCTTCGACTTGTAGACATAGAGCGATCGATCCACCTTCAACGCCGCGCATGCGCGGCGCGTCGAGACCTTCCAATCGCTGCGCACCTTGTCCACCAGTTCGCGCCTGCGGGCAGGCTTCAGAGCTTTTTTGCCAGCACGTCCTGCAACATGGCCTTGTCCAGCGACAGATCGGCCACGATCCGCTTGAGCTTGGCGTTCTCCTCCTCAAGCTGGCGCAACCGCTTCATCTCGGAGGGCATCAGCCCGGCATATTTCTTCCGCCAATTGTAGAAGGTGGCGTCACTGATGCCGGCCTTGCGGCAGACCTCGCCGATCGGCGTGCCATCCTCAGCCTGCTTCAGCACAAACGCGATCTGCGCCTCGGTGAACTTCGATGCTTTCATGGAACTCTCCTTGTCCCGATCACGGGATCATAAGTGGAAAATTCCAGCTTCGAATGGTCCAATTTATTGGGGGCACGTCAGAACCAGAGAAATGCGGCGGCGAGAGTAATATAAATTAGACCGGCAAAAAAATCTTTCTCAGCCCTTATGCGTATCACGAGCATTCCTCCACTTTTTTAGGTCCCGCCGGAGTCGCCCCCTAGCAAGCCTTCTAATTGCGGCCGACGATATAGACAGTTTCTCGGAAAGCGGGCGCTTCAATTCCACCTATTGGAATTAAACCGACTAGCCGACCTTAAATGATAGCGCGACCATGGACGACGATCATAAAATTGCGACGGCCTATTTGTTCGCCCAGCAGCTTCTCGAGGCCATATTCATTCATCAAAGTTAGGGAATACCTCGCCTGTTGGGCCAGTCTTTGACGTTGCGAGCCAAAGCGAAATCTTGGCTTGCATCTCGATCCGGCAGTCGATCCCAGGGGCCATCATTGCCGCGCTTGGCTTCATGGGGCTGAATTTTGATATATTCCACTAGATAGAATTACTCAGCGCACAATTTGTCACACCGAATCTACAATCACGCCAAGAAAGAAGCTGGAACCACAATTGCCAGCTCAATTTGGAGGAATTCTTATGCATATCGATCGACGTCATTTTGGTGCGTTGACCGCAGGCGCGTTGGCTGCGCTGTCCATAAAACAAACAGCTTGGGCACAAGAGAACTACCCTGGAAAGCCGGTAAAGCTCGTGGTGCCCTTTTCACCCGGCGGCGGCACAGACACGGTTGCGCGCACGCTCTGCCAGCTCATGTCCAAGAACCTCGGACAGCCGATCATCATAGACAACCGCCCCGGCGCCAGCACCATTCTCGGTTCCGAGGTGGTCGCGAAGAGCCCCCCTGATGGCTACACGCTGCTGGTTGCAACGCTGGCTCATGCTGTCAATTTAAGCATGCAGCCCAAGATGCCCTACAATACCGAAAAAGACTTTGCGGCGGTAACGCTGATTGGCAGTTCGCACAATGTGCTGGTTGTGAGGCCGGACAGCCCGTTCAAGACAGTAAAGGATGTTCTTGACGCAGCGAAAGCGGAGCCGGGCAAGCTTTACTATGCCTCTCAGGGTGGCGGTACCTCAGCGCATCTAGCCGGGGAGATGTTCAGAAATCTCACCGGGGCAAATATTACACACGTCCCCTACAAGGGCGCTGGGCCGGCTCTCACCGATGTACTGGGCGGGCAGGTGACAATGATGTTTGCAACCCATGCTGCGGTGGCCGGCTTTCTGGCCAGCAACCGGCTGCGTGCAATCGGCGTAACAGCGCCCAAGGGACAATCGAAGCTTCCCGGTGTGCCTAGCATCGAGGAAACAGTACCGGGCTATGTGGTTGACAGCTGGTATGCACTTTATGCGGCAGCAGGAACACCGACACCGGTAATTCAAAAGATCATCACCTCAGTCAAAACGGCCTGTGAGAATCCAGAATTCATCAAACGCGCCGCCGACGAGGGCATCACCTTGCGCCCCGGCGCGCCCGCAGACCTCGATGCCTTCGTGAAGGCTGACATCGAGCGTTGGCGCAAGATCATCCGTGAAAACCAGATCACGCCGGACTGATATGAGAGCAGCAAAGGCAAGTAGCCCGCGTTGCTTTCTTTTGCTGTTTTGAACCCGTTTGCGAGAGACACCTCCCCCGACATGAACCAGAAACTCCCTCCCCATGCGTGCAATGCCCATTGTCACGTTTTCGGCCCGGTTGCCCGCTTTCCCTATGACCGTGAAAGCCCACCCCCGACGGCCGAAGCTCCGAAGGAGGCGCTTTTCGCACTCAATGATGCCAATGGGCTCGAGCGCTGCGTCATCGTGCAGTCGAAGGTTCATGGTTTTGATAACAGCGCGACGGAAGACGCCATCGCGGCACGGCCCAAGACCTATCGCGGCATCGCGCTGGTGCGCACGGATGTGCCGGATGCGGAGCTCAAGCGCCTGGACAAGGCCGGTTTTCGCGGTGTGCGCTTCAACTACATGAACCATCTGGGCGCAGGCGAGGATGTCGACGCTGTCCTTGGCCTCGCCAAGCGTATTGCGCCGCTCGGCTGGCACCTTCAAATCCATGGATCGCCCGGCTCCGTGCTCGATGATGTGGTGCCTCGGCTGCTCAAAGGGCCTGCCCCGGTCGTGATCGATCACATCGCGCGGCTCGATGCGAGCCTTGGCGTCAATCAGCCCCATTTCCTGAGCCTGCTTCGCCTGATGGAAAACCCCGCCGTCTGGGTCAAGGTTTCCGGGATTGATCGCATCACCAAACTCGGCCCGCCCTACGCGGATGCCATTCCCTTCGCTCGCACGCTTGTCAGCGAATTTTCGGACCGCGTGGTCTGGGGGAACGATTGGCCCCATCCGAACCATCAGGGGCCGACCCCTGATGACGGTGCGCTCGCGCGTCACATTTTCGACATTGCCCCGGATGAGGCCAAGCGCGTGGCGCTCATGGTCACCAATCCGGCCCGCCTTTATGGATATGGAGCCAATTGATGAGCCAACGTTTCAAGGACAAAATCGCCATTGTCACCGGTGCAGGCTGCGTCGGCCCCGGCTGGGGCAATGGTCGCGCCATCGCCGTTCGCCTTGCCGAAGAAGGGGCGATGGTTTTCGCCTGTGATCGTGATCTGAGCCGTGTCGAGGAGACGGTTGAGCGTGCAGGCGCGCTCGGCGCTTCGATCGTCCCCCATGCCTGCGATGTCACCTCCAGCGCTTCGATCGCTGAATTGGTCGAGGCCTGCATCCAGCGCTTCGGCAAGATTGACGTGCTGGTCAATAATGTTGGCGGTTCTGCCGCAGGTGGGCCGGTTGAACTCTCGGAAGAGGCCTTCGACACCCAGATCGACGTGAACCTCAAGTCCGTCTTCCTGAGCTGCAAGCATGTGATCCCCCACATGATCGCCAATAAATCCGGTGCCATCGTCAATCTGGCGTCCACATCGGGCCTGCGCTGGACGGGTTCGGCGCAGGTTGCCTATGCCGCCACCAAAGCCGGCGTCATCCATATGTCGCGCGTGATCGCTGTCCAGCACGCGCCCGATGGCATTCGCGTCAATACCGTCGTGCCGGGCCAGCTCCACACCCCCATGGTCGAGGTACGCCTCGCCAAACAGCGCACGGGCGGCGACGTGGACCAGTTGCTTGCCTCGCGCGTCAAGCGCATCCCGCTCGGGTTCATGGGCGATGGCCGCGATACCGCTGCCGCCGCCTGCTACCTCGCCTCGGATGAGGCGCGCTTCGTCACCGGCACGGAAATCGTCGTCGATGGCGGCATGGTCGCACGCTGCGATTGATAACAAGAACAAACAGGAGAAGACGCCATGATGAGACGCACACTTCTTGCCGCAGTCGGCGCTATGGCGCTTACTTTCCCCGCACTGGCCCAAAACAAGGTGACCCGTATCGTGGTGGCTTTTGCGCCCGGCGGACCAGTGGATACCGTGGGCCGAATTCTGGCCGAGCAACTCACCAAGGACCTTGGCCGACAGGTGATCGTCGACAACAAACCGGGTGCCAATGGTGCAATTGGCGCTCAGGATGTTCTGCGATCCGCACCGGACGGGAATACGATGTGGATCACCTCAGTGGGTGCTGTGGCCATCAACCCCGCACTTTACCCTGATCTGCCCTACAACATGACCAAAGACTTCGCGCCGGTCTCCATCGTCGTCAACAACGTCGAGATTTTAGTGGTCAATCCCAAAAACCCGGCAAAATCCCCCAAGGATTTCATCGCCAATGCCAAGGCGAACCCAGACACCTCCGTAGCGTCATCCGGAATTGGGTCCATCCCGCATCTTGCCATGGAACAGCTCGGCGACGCCACGGGCGCCAAGTTCATGCATGTGCCCTTCAAGGGCGCGGCACCGGCGATTGCCGAGGTACTTGGTGGCCATGTCTCCGGCTTTTTTGGTGATGTTCCGGGGTTGATCAGCTACATCAAGAGCGGGAGGCTCACGCCAATCGCGGTTGCCTCCGCCAAGCGACATCCTGCGCTACCTGACATTCCGACCTTTGAGGAACATGGTTTCAAAGGCATCGACACTAATAACTGGTATGCGCTCTTCGTCTCGGCCAAAACCGCACCGGATGTAGTTGCCAGTCTGAACAAGTCGGTGCGTACCGCCCTTATGAACCCGGAGGTGAACGCCAAACTCACATCGCTTGGCGCGGACCCCGCCCCCTCGACACCTGAAGAGCTTGCCGCAATTCTCAAGGGTGACACGGACAAGTGGGGGATCCTCATCAAGGCCAAACAGATCAAGGCGGAATGAAATGAGCGGTCACCTGCGCGTTCCCCTCGTCACCCCCGGGACCAACCCGGAACTGGCTGAAGTGGAGGGGCGGATCATGGCCGAGCGCGGCCGCGTTTCGCTTCTGTATCAAGTTCTGCTCAATTCCGGCCCGATTGCCTCGGGGTGGGAGCGGATGTTGACCGCCGTTCGCAACCAGACCTGCATTCCGGCGGATCTGCGTGAACTCATCATCCTGCGCGTGGCCGTCCTCAACCGCGCGGCTTTCGAGTTCGAGGCCCATGCCCCGATCGCGCGGCGGGAGGGCGTGAGCGAGGAGAAGATCGCGGCGGTCAAGGAAAACGCCCTCTCCTCGGTTTTTGCCCCGGAGGAGGCCCTGGTGCTCGAACTGACAGACGCCATGACACGCGAGATCAACGTGCCGGACACGCTGTTTACGCGCCTGCGCGAGATCTTTGACGACAAGGGGCTGGTGGAAGTGGTGGCAACCGTTGCCGCCTACAACATGGTCTCGCGCTTTCTCGTCGCGCTCAACATCTCACATTAAGCCGTAATTTGGCTCGCCAGCATCGAAGGCCTTTGAGCGGCCTTCGCATGCCATGCGGCAAGTTTCGGGCATGGCTCGCGCCAATTGAGCGCCTCGAAGCGAAAATCAAGATAGGCCAGCACCACGGCAATCGCGATATGGGCAAGGCCGAACGGCTTGTGCTCCAGCTCTGGCGTTTGCTTCTCCAGTGCCGCCAACACGGCCTCGGTCTTCCTGCCGAAGTTGGCAATCCAACCCGTCGATTGCTGCTCGGAGGGTTTGTCGCGCTCGTTGCGCCAGAGCACGAGAATATCCATCAAGCCATTGGCGAGGGCGTGGTTCACCAGCACCCAATCGCGTGCGTCCCCTGCCGCAGGGATCAAGCGGCACCCCACCTTGCGGTCGAGATAGTCGATGATGACGGCTGAATCGTAGATCGCTGTTCCATCGTACAGTTCCAGAACCGGGATCTTGCCGAGCGGGTTTTTCGCCAGCATCCCCGCATTGGGCTGATCCATGGCAACAACGGTGGGCACCAGCTCAATCTGGTCCGCCAGCCCCAATTCGTGGATGGCCACCACGACCTTGCGCACGAAGGGCGAGCGCGGCGAGGAATAAAGCTTCATGCGGCCTCCCACGGGCGTCAGGGCATCATTTGAGCTGAGCTCAGCCCGAATTCCAAGCCATTCCCGATGACAATCACGCCTCGCGTGGGAACAGAACTTCGGGGTTGGAGCGCATAAACCCGGCGCCGCTGAGATGCTCCAGCTCGTCGAGATCACTCTTCAACGCCGCTAGGCCCCGCTCGCGCGCCCAGAACACCGGCCCACCCTCCCAACGGGGAAAGCCATAACCATTGATCAAGACGAGGTCGATGTCGCTGGCGCGTTCACACACGCCCTCAGCCAGCAGCAGGGCTGCCTCATTGACCATGGAAAGCAGCGCCCGGCGCTGGATTTCCTCGGCCGCGATGGCACGGCGTGACAGCCCCTTAGATGCGCTTGCGGCGTCAATCACACCAAGGACCACGGGATCTACCGTTTTGCCCTTCGCGCCCGGCTCATAACGATAGTACCCCGCACCGGTCTTGCGACCGAAACGTCCGGCTTCACACAGCGTGTCGGGAATTTGCACATAGCGCGCATGAGGATCGCGCGTTGCGGCCTGTGCTTTTCGCATCCGCCAAGCGATATCGAGACCTGACATATCCGCCACCGCGAAGGGGCCCATCGCAAAGCCGAAACTTTCGAGCGCAGCATCGACCTGTTCAGGATAGGCCCCCTCCTCGATCATGAATTCGCATTGGCGCCGATAGGCCGAGTAGATGCGGTTACCGATAAAGCCAAAAGCATTGGCCGAGAGAATGGGCAACTTGCGCAAGCGCTTGCCCACCTCAAGCGCCGTGGCAAGGGCCAGAGGAGAGCTCGCTGCACCGCGCACAACCTCCAGCAGCTTCATGACATGTGCAGGCGAGAAAAAGTGAAGGCCCACCACGTCCTCAGGGCGGGAGGTCGCATGTGCGATGGCATCCAGATCGAGGTAGGAGGTGTTCGAGGCGAGGATCGCGCCTTGGCACGCAACCGCATCAAGGCGCGCGAAAACTTCTTTTTTGACGTCAATGTCTTCAAATACGGCCTCGATGACGAGATCGACATCGCCCAGAACCGCCCAATCGGTGCTGCCACTCAGGCGCGCCTGTCGCTCTGTTGCCGCTTCAGCGTCGAGCTTTTTGGCGGCAATGCGGCCCGCGTAATACTCCGCAATATAGGCCAGCCCGCGCGCCAACGCGGGTTCTTCGCGCTCGATCAGGCGCACCTGGTAGCCCGCATCCAGCGCGGAAATGGCAATGCCCGCCCCCATGGTGCCCGCGCCGATGACACCGATCCGCGCAATAGCAAGTGGCGCAACGCCTTTGAGTGCGGGGTGCTTGGCCGAGTCGCGCTCGGCAAAAAAGAGGTGCCGCAAGGCGCGCGCTTCACTCGACAGGCGCAACGTCTGAAAGCTGGCGCGTTCAATGGCAAGGCCTTCATCCATACCCAGGTGCGCGGTGTTCCGGATGGCCTCGATGGCGGCCCGCACGGCGGGGCGATTGCGCCCGACTTTGAGAGCTTGTTGGCTCGCGGCTTCCAGCTCAGCCGGGTCGCAAGCCGGAACGGCACGCGCGCGGATCGGGGTTTTCTGGCCCGCAAGTTGCCGCGCAAAGGCTATGGCCCCTTCGCGAAGGTCGCCCTCCACCACGGTGTCGATCATGCCGAGCTTGAGCGCTGCGCGGGCTTCAATGCGCTCCCCGGCGCAAATCATTCGGATCGCGGCTGGCAAGCCGACGAGGCGCGGCAGGCGCTGCGTGCCGCCCGCTCCGGGAATGATGCCGAGGGTCACTTCGGGCAGACCCACCAGTGTACCCGCGACCGCTACGCGTGCATCGCAGCCCAACGCGAGTTCATAGCCACCACCGAGCGCCGCGCCATGCAGCGCCGCAATCATTGGCTTGGGACAAGCCTCGATCGCCGCGATAACGGCGGGAAGCTGCGGATCCTGAAGCGGCGCCCCGAACTCCTTGAGATCGGCGCCCGCGATGAAGGTCTTGCCGCCACCGATGATGATGGCAGCGCTTAGCGCGGCGTCGCTTCCAAGGCGCTCGATAGCTTCCAGCACCCCGTGCCGGACATCGAGGGAACCCGCGTTGATCGGCGGGTTATCAATGATGATGACGGCGACATCACCCTCAATCTCGAAATGGACCGCATTGCTCATCACTCTACTCCGCTATTGGGTTTGGCTCTCAAGACGCCAACGCCTTTGCCGGAGGAGTCTAGGCTCAGGGATCATGGGCATCATCTGACAAGAACTCAGGCGGGCATGACGGATCATGCCTGCCGAAGGCTTTTCGGTATTTACTCGCCCAGAATCGCGACGCCATCCGCTGCACGCACACCCTGCCCTTCCGGCAGAACGAAGATCGGGTTGATTTCCGCTTCAACGAGCTTGTCGCCGAGTTGGGAGGCCATGCGCGAAAAGGCGACAATGGCTGACGCCAGCGCGCCGACATCCGCCTTCGGACGTCCGCGAAAGCCATCGAGCAGCGGCCATGTTTTCAGCTCGCGCGCCATGGAAAGGGCGTCGTCGCGGCTCAACTCGCCGCATGAAGGCACGAGGCGAAGGGTTGTGTCCTTGAAAAGCTCAGCCTGCACACCGCCCATGCCAAGCAGAATTCCGGTGCCAAGGCTATCGCGGTGAACGCCGAGGATCACTTCGGTCCCGCCCGAAACCATCTCCTGAACAAGGAAACGCGTCGGGGTGAAGCCCGCCTTGGCTTTCACCTCTGCGATCATCGCCGTGAGGCGCGCGCCAGCCTCGGCAGCCGGAACACCGACGGCAACACCGCCGATGTCGCTCTTGTGTGTGATCTCTCCGCTCAGGATCTTGATGACCACGCGCTCGCCCAACGATTTGGCGGCAATAATGGCTTCTTCCGGCGTGGTGACAATCGTCTCGCGAACGCCCGGTAGACCAAAGCGCGCAAAGAGGTCCTTGGCCTGCGCCTCGTCCAGCGAGCCGCCGGGCACATCCGAAACCGAAACAGTGGCAGCCTTGGTGCCGTTCACAGCGGGCGATTGCCAGCTCGCGACCTGCAACATCGCATCCAAGGCCGCAGCGCAGCTCTCCGGCGCGACATAGGCCGGCACACCACGCTCATTGAGCAAGGCTGCCAGATTGGGGGCATGGGGGCTGACATAGGCAAAAACCGGCTTATCGCTGTTGGGCAGGCAATCTTTGATCGCGCCCACCATGAGTTCCGGCATGGCAAGGGCGGAAGAGCCGACAATGATCACCAGTGCGTCATAACTCGGGCTGGCGAGCAGCGTGTTGATCGCACCGCGCAGGAGATCAGGCTTCAGGCCCGCCAGGGTCACATCAATCGGGTTGCGATCGAGCGCCGCTTCATCGCCCGTCTGGAGGGCGCGCAGACGCTCCGCCGTTTCGGCATCCGGTGCAGGCGTTTCAAACCCGCTCACACCCATGGCATCCGAGATCAGCGTACCCGCGCCGCCGGTCGAGGTGAGCACGGCGACACGATTGCCCTTGAGGATGCGTCCGCTGGCCAGTGCGGCCGGAATATCGATAAAATCCGCGAAGGTCTGCGCGCGAATAACCCCCACTTGCTTGAAGAGCGCATCGTACATGCGATCCGCACCTGCGAGTGCACCCGTATGTGAAACGGCTGCGCGGGCCCCCGCTTCGGAACGGCCGATCTTGAAAGCAACGACCGGCTTGCCCGCATTCGCTGCGCGAAGACATGCCGCGCGGAACTTCTCCGGGTTACGCACGGTTTCGACATAGAGTGCGATGACGCGGGTCGCCTCATCATCAACGAGATAATCGATGAAATCTGCGAGTTCGAGATCAACCTCGTTGCTGGTGGAAACCAGCTTGGACATGCCAATACCGCGTGCCGCCGCACGCGAGAGCAAAGCGCCGAGGATGCCGCCGCTTTGCGAGACCAGACCGATGGCCCCCGCCGGAAACTTTTCCATCTCCAGCGCACCACTGGCTGAAAGCGGGATATCATCCGTGAGATTGACCAGACCAATGGTATTGGGACCTAGGATGCGCATGCTGCCTGCGGCCTCGATCAGCTCTTGCTGACGCCGCATGCCCTCTTCGCCCGTTTCGCCATAACCGCTGGCGAGAACGATGGCCGCCAAGGTGCCGCGCTGGGAAAGCTCACGCACCGCCGCAATGGCACGTTCGGCCCCGAGGCAGATCATGGCGACATCGGGGGCAGCGGGCAGAGAGGCGATATCCGGGTAGCATTTGAGGCCATCAATGCTCTCGACGCGCGGATTGACCGGGTAGATTTCACCCGAAAATCCGTGTTTGCGCAGGTAGGCAATGGGGCGTCCGGCCGTCTTGCTCGGATCGCCCGAGGCACCGATGACGGCGACGCTGCGCGGTTTGAAAAGGCGGGCAATGGCGTTCATATCGAGTGTTTCCGGGCTTGTTTTGGGCAGCGCAGGGGCGCGCGAGGAGAAGAAATGGGTCGTCAGGGTGCCTTGATCGGATCGAGCCCTGTTTTCACGAAAAGCGTGGCGGCGGCGGGGGATTGGGTGAAGGCGATCAAGGCAAGAGCGGCATCGCGCGCTTTGACGTTTTTGCCGAGCGCGGCGGAAATGACGCTCACCTTTTGCAAGCTCTCCGGGATCGGCCCCACGAACTGGATCTTGGGATTGGAGCGCAATTCCGAAACCTGTTGAAGGCCCAGATCTGCGGCACCACGCGCAAGGGCATCACCCACAAGCTCATGCCCCCGGATAAGAACCGCTTTCGCCTTCATCTCCTCCGCAAGGCCAAGCTTGGGAAAAAGCGTAGTGGAGACATAGGTGCCGCTCGCTCCCTCCGAATAAGCCACGCTTTTGGCGTTGATCAGCGCCCGACGGAAGGCTTCAGGTGTTGCGATATCCGGCTTGGCCACGCCCGGCGCGGCGGCAAGGCCAATGCGCGATTGCGCGAGGTCAGCGCGGGTATCCGCGATGAAAAAGCCTTGGCGGACGTGGTCGTCGAGTGCGGCACCCACCATGAAGGCGACATCCATCGCCTGCCCGGCCTTGATCTTGGTCGGCAAGGCATCGGGCGAAGTTCCGTAAGACGGCCCCCATGAGATCAAAACGCGATGGCCGGTTTCCTTCTCGAACGCCGGGATGATCTCCTTGAACGCCACAGAGAGCGCGCCGGTGGCCAGAACATGGATTTCGGCCGCCCTGACCGGGGCGGCAAGTCCAACGAGGCAGGCCAATGCCATCAGTGCCACTGGGCGCAGCCCACGAGGCATAGATGCTTTCTCCATGACGTTCTCTCCCGCCGACATTGGATCAGGCGCCCTTGGGCTTTTCGGCAGACTTGGCGAGGAAAGCCATCACGGACTCGCGGTGCTCGGTGCTCGTGTAGCAAATGCCCTGAGCCTGACTGCCCATGGCAAAAACCTGCGAGGCGGAAAGTTCGAAGCTCTGGTTGATGATCGTCTTGCCAAGCGCGAGCGCTGTAGCAGACCCCTTGCCCAGTTCCGCAGCCCATGCCTGTGCATCGGCGACAAGGATCTCGGCGGTCGACGCGCGATCCGAAATGCCCAATGAAAGCGCCTCTTTCGCATCGACCTTGCGACCCGAGAAGATCAACTCCTTGGCGCGCGAAAGGCCGACGCGACGCGGCAGGAAATACATCCCGCCGCCATCGGGAATGATGCCGCGATTGATGTAGGACCAAGTAAAGCTGGCATGCTCGCTGGTGATGATGAAATCGCAAGCCAGTGCCGTATCCGCGCCAAGCCCGGAGGCGGCGCCATTCACAGCAGCAATGGTCGGCTTGGGCATCGTGAACAGCAGCGATTGGGTGTGGTGCACACGCTGTTGACGATGCCAGCCATTGAAGGCCACCTCGCCAGGAGGGGCCTGCATACGCTTTTCCATGCCGGCGATATCGCCGCCAGCGCAAAAGCCTTTGCCGTTTCCGGTGATGACCAGCGCCTTGATCGCCTTGTCCGCGGAAACGCGCTCCAGCGCCTCGATAAACTCCGAGCGCATGGCATCGCTCATCGCGTTCCGTTTTTCAGGGCGATTGAGGTAGATCGTGGCGATGCCCGCATCGACCTGAAGATCAATCAAAGTTGTAGTCATGGAGGGACTTCTCCGAAAAGTTGAACGCGTGGCTTCGCCCCAAGGGGCAGGTGACGCACAAGGCATGAAAACAGACAGCAGGAGCGATAAGCCGCACTCTACGTGCGGGCTGCCAAAGTCCTCTCCTGATGACGTCGTTTCCACCTTGGGCTTCTTTTTGTGGCTCAAGCATCAGGCGGGAGGCACCCAATGCGCAATTGACAAATTCCATCAAGCGGAACATTTGTGATGCCGCCACTGCCGGACGGACCATGCCCAAGACCCGAGACACTCATGCCAGAATCGAATCCCAGAACCGCTCGCTGGAGCGCGGGCTCGATATTCTCAAAGCGTTTCGGCCCGGTTCGGACTTGATGGGCAACAGCGATATTGCCGAACGCACGGGCCTGGCGCGCTCGACGGTCAGCCGTCTGACGCAGACCCTGATGAACGCCGGGATGCTCGATTATGACCGCAGCGCACGTGCCTATAGGCTCGGTGCCGCCAACCTGAGCCTTGCGCTGGGTGTGCGGCTGGGCAATCCCGCGCTACAGGCGGCAACGCCTCTGATGCGGGCTGCCTCCGAAAAGCTCCATGTCAACGTAGGACTTGCCACCGCTGACGGGGAAGACATGGTCTATCTCGAATCTATCCGCTACAATCGAAAGGTGGTGCTGCGCACGGTTCTTTCCGGTCAGCGCGTGCCTATCGATCAAACCTCGCTCGGGCGCGCCTATCTGGCCGCTCTGCCCGGGCATTTGCGGGAGGAATTTCTCGCTAAAGTCCAAAGTCGAGGCACTGCCCGCGCCAAGGCGCTGGAGCAACACATCCGCGATGGCGTTCGGAGCGTTGAAGACAATGGCTATTGTGCCGCCTCATGGCAGCCGGAGGTCGTTGCGCTGGCAGCCCCGCTCATTCTGCCGGATATGCCGATCTATGCCCTCAATATGAGCCTTGCGACCAACGAACCGTTCCTTGAGGTCGTGGACTCCCTCAAAGCCCCCCCTTCTTAAGCTGCGCAATGCCATCGTCGATTCTCTGGCGCTAAAGCGCGAGGAAGAAGAGATCCTCTAGCGGCTCCGGCGCGGCAGGGTTCAATCCGCCGCGCCCCGCTTGAATTACACGCGCTCCAGCGCCACAGCGATGCCCTGGCCAACACCGATGCACATGGTGGAGAGCGAGCGCTGACCGCCCTTGAGCTGAAGCTCCAGCGCCGCTGTGCCGGTGATGCGCGCGCCGGACATGCCGAGCGGATGCCCCAGCGCGATCGCGCCGCCATTGGGGTTCACGCGGGCATCGTCATCCGCAATGCCAAGGTCGCGCAGTGTGGCGAGCCCCTGTGAGGCGAAAGCTTCGTTCAACTCGATGACGTCGAAATCGCTGGCCTTCAAACCAAGGCGCGCCATCAGCTTCTTGGAGGCCGGGGCAGGACCAAAGCCCATGATGCGCGGGGCAACGCCCGCCGCCGCGCCGCCCATCACGCGTGCGATGGGGGTGAGGCCGTATTTCTTCACCGCCGCTTCCGAGGCGAGGATCAGCGCGGCGGCACCGTCATTGACGCCGGAGGCATTGCCCGCCGTCACCGAGCCACCCTTGCGGAACGGCGTCGGGAGTTTCGCCAGCGCTTCCATGGTGGTCGCACGTGGGTGTTCATCCTTGGCGACAACAATCGGATCACCCTTGCGCTGGGGAATGGTGACCGGCGTGATCTCACGCGCGAGACGCCCGTTTTCCTGCGCACCCGCCGCCTTGGCCTGAGAGCGCAGCGCGAAGGCATCCTGATCTTCACGGCTGATGTGGAAGTCTTCCGCGACATTTTCCCCCGTTTCCGGCATGGAATCGACGCCGTATTGCGCCTTCATCAGCGGGTTGACGAAACGCCAGCCGATGGTGGTGTCGTGGATTTCGGCATGACGCGAAAACGCGCTCTCGGCTTTGGGCAGCACGAAAGGCGCGCGGCTCATGCTCTCGACACCGCCCGCGATCATCAGCTCGGTTTCCCCGGCGCGAATGGCGCGCGCCGCGTAGATCACCGCGTCCATGCCCGAGCCGCACAGGCGATTGATGGTGGTGCCGCTCACCTCGACCTGCATCCCCGCCAGCAGCAGCGACATGCGCGCGACGTTGCGGTTGTCCTCGCCCGCCTGATTGGCGCAGCCGAAGATGACATCATCGACCGCAGTCCAATCGACCTTGGGGTTGCGCGCCATCAGCGCCTTGAGCGGCACGGCGCCGAGATCATCAGCGCGCACAGAGGCGAGTGCTCCACCAAAACGACCAATGGGGGTGCGGATGTAGTCGCAGATATAGACGTTGTGCATATCAAAGCTCCGGAACGATGAGGTCAGCCACCGGGCCATCGAGCTTCAGCTCGGCACCGGTGAGGGATTGCAGGGTTTCAAGGGAGATCGAGGGCAGCTTCTCGCGCAGCACGAAATGGCCACCTTCGATGTCGATCACCGCGAGGCTGGTGTAGAGGCGCGTCACGCACCCCACACCCGTCAGCGGCAAGGTGCAGCGTTTGACCAGCTTGGGCTTGCCGTCCTTGGTGACATGCTCGGTGATCACCGCGACGCGTTTCGCGCCATGCACGAGATCCATCGCGCCGCCGACAGCAGGAACGCCCTTGGGGCCGGTGCTCCAGTTGGCGAGATCGCCGTTCTCGGCGACCTCATAGGCGCCGAGGATCGCGACATCGAGATGCCCGCCGCGCACCATGGCGAAGCTGTCGGCATGGTGGAAGAAGGCCGCGCCGGGGTTGAGCGTCACGGCTTTCTTGCCGGCGTTGATCATATCCCAGTCTTCCTCGCCCTGCGGCGGGGCTTCACCGAAGCCGAGGATGCCGTTCTCGGTGTGGAAAATCGCCTGCCGACCCGGCGGCTGATATTGCGCCACCATCTCGGGAAAGCCGATGCCGAGGTTGACGTAAGCGCCATCCGCGATGTCCTGCGCCGCGCGCCAGGCGATCTGCGCGTTGGAGAGTTTCTCGCTCATGCCACTTCTCCTTCCGGATAGCGCGCACCCGCGCGGTTGAGCACTTCCTCCTGCGCGGGGTTGGCGACTTCCACCACGTATTGGACGAAAATGCCGGGGGTGATGACGGTTTCGGGGTCAATCTCGCCCGCCGCCACGATCCGGCGGGCCTGGACAATCGTGGTCGCCGCCGCCATCGCCATCAGCGGATTGAAGTTGCGCGCGGCCATGCGGTAGGTGAGGTTGCCATAGGGGTCGGCGACATCGGCCTTGATGAGCGCAACATCGGCCTTGAGCCAGCGCTCACGCACATAGGAGCGGCCCTCGAAGGTCTCGATCGCCTTGCCCTCGGCCAGCAGCGTGCCGAAACCCGTGGGGGTGTAGAAGGCGGGAATGCCCGCCCCGCCCGCGCGGATGCGCTCGGCCAGCGTGCCCTGCGGCACCAGCTCCAGCTCAATCTCGCCCGCCTGATATTTCTGCGTGAACACACGCGGGTCTGCCGAGCGCGGAAACGAGCAGATGAGTTTGCGCACCATGCCCTGCTCGATCAAGGCGGCAAGCCCGACATGGCCATTGCCCGCGTTGTTGTTGATCAGCGTGAGGTTCTTGGGGCTGCCGGTGGCGGCAAAGCGGTCGATCAGCGCGTGGATCAGCTCGATCGGCGCGCCGGAGCCACCAAACCCGCCGATCATCACGCTGGCACCATCGGGAATATCGGCCACGGCTTCGGCCAGAGTGGCTCTCGTCTTGTCCATGCTGCGCTCCTTCGTGCCCCGGCACAAACCGGAGGGATCGGGGCGGCAATAAACGGTGAAGCCCTCTCGACGGCAAGAGAGTTTGTGCGATATGATGACGATGTTTACATATCGCACAGCAGGTCAACATGAGCATCACCACGCGCGACACCATGGGCGGCCTCGCCAAGGGGCTATCCGTCATCGAGACTTTCGGCGTTGAAAAGCCGCGCCAAACCATCTCCGAAGTCTCGGCCGCCAGCGGGCTGGACCGCGCGACCGCGCGGCGCTGCCTGCTCACGCTCGCGCATTTGGGCTATGCGGATTACGACGGCAAATTCTTCACGCTCAACCCGCGTGTGCTGCGCCTTGGCACCGCCTGCCTTGCCGCCATGCCGCTGCCGCAGATCGTTCAGCCGTGGCTGGATCAGCTCTCCGAAACATTGGGCGAAAGCACGTCTGTCTCGATCCTCGACGATATCGAGGTTGTCTATATCGCGCGGGCGGCTCAGCGAAAGGTGATGTCGGTGAGCCTGATGCCCGGTTCGCGCCTGCCCGCCTATTGCACCTCGATGGGGCGGGTGCTGCTCGCCGCGCTACCCGAGGCAGAGGCGCGTGAGCGCCTTGAGCGCGCCCCCCCTCCCGCGCGCACCATCCATACGCTCGTCGAGCCTGCCGCGATCATGGCGGAACTCGCGCGCGTCAGGACACAGGGCTACGCGCAGATTGATCAAGAGGTGGAACTTGGCCTGCGCTCCATCGCGGTTCCCGTGATGGACTCGCGCGGGAAAATCGTCGCTGCGCTCAATGTTGGTCTACCGCTGCGCGAGGAAGACTGGGATGCGCTGATGACGCGCTATCTGCCGCCCTTGCTCGCCCTTCAAGGCGAGTTGAAAAAGGTGCTGCGATAGAGACTTAAGCCGAATTATTTCGGATCACCGGGACGCCACAGCCGCCCCTCCTCGGCCTTGTAAAAGAACTGGGACGCAACAAGCCACCCCTTGAGTGGGCGAAGCGGTGGTATGCAGGTCAGCAGGCCGAACGGAAGCGTTGTCACGAGGTGCACCCAAACAGGCGCCTCATATTTGACTTCGAGCCACATCGCCAGAAATGCCACGGGGACGCAGCCGAACAACATGACGAAAAACGCCGGGCCGTCCGCCGGGTCTGCAAACTTGTAATCAAGATCACAGACCTCGCATTTCGGGCGCAGGGTGAGAAAGCCGTTGAACAGGTGCCCTTCACCACAGCGTGGGCATAGCCCGCGAATGCCGGTCGAAAGTGGCGAAAGCGGCGGCCAGGTTTCATCAGACATCTTCGATCCCAACACTTTGGCCGCCCCCGATGGCGGCTTTGCCCCTTACAGACGGCACCTCGCTCTGGACGCGCCATACAATACCAGTTATTGTATGGCTTGTTATGCGTCAATAGAAAGACATTCCGCATACACAAAATGTGATAGCCGCAGGGCGCATAAGGGCGCAGCTTGTCCAGCGTAAGCGGTATCACGCCAAAACGGCATTCAGGGCAGCTTTTTTCCGAAGGGCTTGCGCAACATCATTTCGACGATCATGTATGCATGTGAAATCACGCATAGCCGCCGGACAAGAAGGCCGAAAACGACGTGTTGACCTGGGTTCCCAAGATTACTGCTGGAAACGGACCAAAATATCTCGCCATCGCGGAAGCCTTGGCGAGCGATATTCGTACGGGCCCCCTCAAACCGGGCGATCGACTGCCGCCCCAACGCGCACTGGCCAAAGCCCTTGGGGTCGATCTGACGACCATCACGCGCGCCTTCAACGAAGCCCGGCGCATGGGGCTCATTGATGCCAATTCAGGGCGCGGGAGCTTTGTCCGCGGAGCGGCAAACGCGCCCGCCAGCCCAGCGCAGCCCCAATCTGCCATTATCGATCTCTCCATGAATATGCCGCCGCAACCGATCGAAGCGAGACTTCGGGAGCGAATTCAGGAAGGAATTGCCAAAATTCTGGCTCAGCCTCAGGGACTGCTCCTTCTCAATTATCAGGAAAGCGTTGGCGCCTTGCCGGATCGCGCCGCCGCTGCCCGTTGGCTTTCACCCCGACTGGGGCCGGTGCCGATTGAACGGATTGCCGTCACCAGCGGCGCAGAATCCGCGCTCTATGCGATTCTTCGCCTTTTGGCCCAGCCGGGTGACATGATCTGTAGCCCCAGTCTGACATACCCCGGTCTTCTCGCGATTGCCGAGCGTCTGAAACTGCGCCTTGCCCCTATCCTCCAGGATGACGATGGACTTGTCCCCGAGGCGCTTGAAGAAGCCTGCGAGCGCGACAAGCCTAAGGCGATCTACTGCATCCCCACGATCAGCAACCCGACCACAGCCACCATGCCGCAAGCGCGGCGGGAGGCCGTCGCGGATATCGCTCGCCGTTATGGGGTCGCCATTATCGAGGATGATGCTTACGCGACGCTGCCCCGGAACGCGCCCTCCCCCATTGCCACCCTTGCGCCCGACATCACATGGTATGTGACCACCTTGTCCAAATGCGCCTCGCCGGCCCTGCGCACAGCCTATGTCGCAACGCCGGGACTGGGCGAAACCATGAGTCTGGCGGGGGAAATCCGGGCCCTCACCCTGATGGCACCGCCCCTGATGACGGCGCTGGCATCCAGCTGGATTTTGGACGGCACGCTTGATGCCATCACCTCGGCCATACGGGAGGAGAGTTCTGCGCGACAGACCATCGCGCGTCGGATCCTCACTGGTCACGCTTTTCAGGCCCATCCCGATGGGCACCACATCTGGCTTTCCTTGCCCGCGCGCTGGCGGCAGAGCGATTTCAACCTTTGTGCCCGCCAATCCGGCCTTGCCTTGGTGCCGAGCGACGCCTTCGCGATTGGCGATGCGCCCGATGCCATTCGCGTATCCCTCGGGGCTGCTCCAGACCAGAACACCGTCGAGCGGGGCCTCAAGCTGCTGGCGACGGTCCTCTCGCAAGGCCCGAACACCCTCTCATCCATCGTGTAACGCCACCTCAGTCATACCCCTGAGCAGTCCATGCGCATCGAAGACGCAACGCATCGCTTCAACAAGAGCAACGACCTGCTCATCGGTGTGAAGCGGGGTCGGCGTTATCCGCAGCCGCTCGGAACCGCGCGGCACCGTGGGGTAATTGATGGGCTGAAGGTAGATCCCATGCCCATTGAGCAGCTCATCTGAAATACGTCGCACCTTGTGGGCATCCCCCACAAACACCGGCACGAAGTGGGCTTGTGACGGCATTACCGGGACCCCGGCAGCAACAAGCTGCGCCTTGAGATTGGTAACAACCGCCTGATGCCGCGCTCGCTCGCGGGTGCTGGCTTTCAGGTGCGCCACGCTCGCGCGCGCCGCGGCGGCAATCGCCGGGGGTATCGAGGTCGTGAAGATGAAGCCGGGCGCATGGCTGCGCACAAAATCGATCAGCGGCCCTGACGCCGCGATGTAGCCACCGCCGCATCCAAACGCCTTGCCCAAGGTGCCCTGAATCACCGTCAGGCGGTGCATTTGGCCTTCGCGCTCGGCCACACCGCCCCCACGCTCCCCATAAAGACCGACGGCGTGAACCTCATCGAGATAGGTCATGGCGCAAAAGCGTTCGGCCAGATCGCAGATCGCCTTGATGGGCCCAATATCGGCATCCATCGAATAGACGCTTTCGAAGCAGATCAGCTTGGGCCGGGCGGGATCATCCGCCGCCAGCAATTGCTCCAGATGCGCCACGTCATTGTGCCGAAAGATGCGCTTCTCGGCTTTTGAGTGCCGAATGCCCTCGATCATGGAGGCGTGGTTGAGGGCATCGGAATAGACGATGCAGCCGGGGATCATCCCCGCAAGGGTCGAGAGCGTCGCCTCGTTGGTGACATACCCCGTCGCAAACACCAGCGCGGCTTCTTTGCCATGCAGATCCGCCAGTTCCTGCTCGAGCAGAACGTGCTCTTTCGTATTGCCGGATATATTGCGCGTTCCGCCCGACCCGGCGCCGAGCCTGTCGGCAGCCTCATGGAAAGCCGCCAGAACAACAGGATGTTGCCCCATGCCGAGGTAATCGTTGGAGCACCAGACAACCACTGGCGCTTGCCCACTCGCCCGCAATGCCATCGGATAGCGCCCTGCGAGACGCTCGATCTGGGTGAAGGTGCGATATCGCCCATCGGCCCGGAGTTCCGCCAAGGCACTTTCGAAGAAGGCATCGGGATTGAAGGCCGGTGAGAGCTTGCCCAAAGGCGATTCCTGTTCGTTTCCCATTAATCCCTCGTTACGTCGCCAGCATTGTATGGATATTTTTCCATACATTTCTTGTCCGGCATCATCGATCAATTACCACAGTTATCGCGCCATCAAAGCCACTTTATGGCGATTTGATCGAAATCATGCTGTGATGGCTTTACAGCAAAGTTCGACAGGCGTATGCCGCGCTCCAGATTATGTATGCATACATTACGCACAGCCAATCGCGAGACAGCATTGTACTGTCCGGACGATGGCGCTCGGTAATGGATGACATCTGACCTCTGGCACCGATCGCATGGGCGAAGGGGCCTTGAACGAAAAAAGGGATGGCCCCGTGTCTGAAGCGTCTCAAACACACCTTAGCCCGCAGGTTTCTGCCCTGCCGTCGGCCCTCCAACGCGCCATGCCGGACGCGGCGGGTGCAGCCGAGGCTCCCCTCTATGCCGCCCGCAAGGCGATCTATCCTCAGGCTGTGACGGGGCGTTTTCGCACCATCAAATGGGCCGTCCTCGCCATCACGCTCGGGCTCTACTATTTTCTGCCGTTCCTGCGCTGGGATCGCGGCCCCAATGCGCCGAACCAGGCGATTCTGATCGATCTGGACAATGGCCGCTTCTACTTCTTCTTCATCGAGATATGGCCGCAGGAGGTCTATTATCTCACGGGCCTGCTCATCCTGGCGGCGCTCGTTCTCTTTCTGATGAACGCGCTCGCCGGGCGCGTCTGGTGCGGATACCTCTGCCCGCAAACGGTCTGGACCGATCTGTTCTATGCCGTCGAGCGCCTCATCGAGGGCGACCGGCGCCAGCAGATGCAGACCGCGAAGCAGGCGATGACCCTCGAAATCTTCTCGCAGAAGCTGCTCAAGCACTCGATCTGGCTCTTGATCGCTTGGTGGACGGGGGGCGCGTGGGTGCTCTACTTTGCGGATGCGCCAACCCTTGTTTATCGGCTGGCGACATTCCAGGGGCCCGCGCTCGCCTACATCTGGATCGCGATCCTCACCTTCACAACCTATGCCCTCGCGGGCTTCATGCGCGAGCAGCTCTGCACATATATGTGCCCTTGGCCGCGCATTCAGGCCGCGTTGACGGACGAATACGCGCTCAACGTCACCTATCGCTATGATCGGGGCGAACCGCGCGGCTCCATCAAGAAGAACGAGGCCCTCAAGCTTGACGGCAAACCGGCGGGCGACTGCGTGGATTGCCACCAATGTGTCCAGGTTTGCCCCACCGGTGTCGATATCCGGCTGGGGCTGCAAATGGACTGCATCCAATGCGGCCTGTGTATCGATGCCTGCGACGCGATCATGGCCAAGATCCACAAACCTGCTGGCCTCATCGCCTATGATACCGACATGAACGTTCAAGCCAGGATGGCAGGACGCCCGGAGGTGTTCCGGCCGTTACGCCCCCGCACGCTTCTCTACGCCGCAATGATTGTTCTGGTCGGAGGCATCATGCTGGTTGCGCTTGGCGCGCGCACCCCCTTTGACCTGAGCGTGATGCATGATCGCAATCCGCTTTACACCCGCCTTTCGGATGGATCGCTGCGCAACGGCTATACGCTTCGTGCTGCCAACAAGACCCTTGAGGTTCGGCAATTCGCGATATCAATCGAGGGGCTTGCCGAAAGCAGGATCGATATCATCGGCGGCACGGTTGATCCGCAGGGCCGCGCCATTCTGACCGTAGGTCCAGACCAGACGCAGGAGGCGCGCATTCTTGTGACAACGAAATCGGCCAAACTGCCCGCCTCGACTCCATTGAGCCTTGTGTTGACGGATCTTTCCGACGGAAAATCGGCGTGGGCACGCGATAGTTTTGCTGCGCCCTGATACCCAAGACACTTGATACACATGGCACTTGTGCTGGTAACCAACCTCCGGGCATCGTCCCGGAGCCCATTTGCGGCCAATATCAACAATAAGACCGCGCGGGAGTAAACCGGAAATGAACGACATGCCCTCGCCACGAACGCTGCCCCGTCCGCCGCAAGAGCGGACCTGAAGCCCATGGAAGACCAGAACGCCCCGTCACCGGTCAGCGCCAGCACGCGCCTCACACCGCCCATCATTCCGGCTGCCTTTTTCGGCATGGTCCTCGGCCTTGGCGGATTGGGCAATGCATGGCGCGCTGCCAGCCGCGTCTGGGGCATGCCGACGCTTGTGGGGGAAGTTCTGTCGCTTCTCGCCGCGCTGATCTGGCTAGTGTGGATGGTGTTTTACGTCCTCAAATGGATCAGCGCCCGCGAGGACGCATTAAATGAGCTGCGCCACCCGGTGCAGGCGTTTCTGGTCGTGCTGGTGCCCATCGCAACGCTCATCGCCAGCATGGCCATTGCCCCTCACCTGCACACCGTCGCGCTCATCATGTTTGCGCTCGGCATGGCGGGCCAAGTCGCCTTCAGTGTCTGGTCGGTGGGGGAGCTTTGGCAGGGCGGACGCCATACCGAGGCCACGACGCCGAGCCTTTACACGCCTACTGTCGGGGGCTGCTATGTCAGCGCCATTGCCTGCGGCACCTTCGGCTATCCCGAGGCGGGGCTGCTATTCTTCGGCGCAGGTTTCCTGTCGATGGTCGTGCTGGAATCGGTGGTGCTGCAACGCCTGATGACGCATGCCCTGCCGCCGAACCTGCGCGCGACAATGGGGCTGCATCTGGCAACGCCTGTTGTCGGCTCGGCGGCCTATCTCGCCGTGAGCGACGGTCCGCCCGATCGTTTTGTGCAGATGCTGTTCGGCTACGCCATGCTCCAGACGCTGGTCATGCTGCGGTTGGTACCTTGGCTGCGCGAACAGGCCTTCACCCCGGCCGCCTGGGCCTATACCTTCGGCATTTCCGCGATGCCCGTTGCCGCCCTGCGCTTTGTGGAGCGCGGCCAGCACGGACCGATTGCCATGCTGAGCCTGCCCTTGTTCGTCGTCGCCAATGTCATCATCGGCTGGATCGCGCTCAGAACCCTGCGGCTCGCGCTGACGGGACGCCTGATCTGAGCAAGATCGCCGCAGCTTTTACGGTGAAGCCTCGATTTTGGCCTCGCGGATGATTTTGCCCCAGATGGCACTTTCCTTGGCAATTTGCGTGGCAAATTCGTCCGGCGATGTTCCAACTGTATCGAAACCCACCCCCTGAAGTTTCGCCCGAAGCTCGGGTGCCTGAAGCGCGTTGCGGATCTCGCTATTGAGCAATTTCACAACATCATCAGGTGTCTTGCCCGGCGCCAGCATGCCCACCCAGAGATCGCCAACGATATCTGGCCTGCCCGCTTCGATCATCGTGGGCACATCGGGAAGCTGGTGGTAGCGGGTCTTGCTCGTGACAGCCAGCGCCCTCAATCGCCCTTCGGTGATGTGCTTGAAAGCGGGCGAAAGGGCGACGACACCCATGGGGGTGTGACCGCCAAGCACTGAACCAACCGCTGGTCCTGCCCCGTTGAATGGCACCGAAACAAGATCAAGATGAGCCGCCATACGGTACAGCTCGCCAAGCAGGTGACCGGGGGTGCCCACACCCCCGTGAGCAAAGCTCATGATACTGACCTTGCTGTTGATCAGCGCTTCCAGTTCACGGATGGACTTTGCGGCGACAGACGGGTTTACAACTACGACATGGGTGGCAGCGGCCACCAATGAAACTGGTTTAAAATCCTTAGTGATGTCGTAAGGCAGGCTTGGGAACAGTGATGGATTGATTGCAAATGAGCTGAAGGCCGCCAGCAGTGTATAGCCATCAGCAGCAGCCTGTGCTGAACGTGCCGTGCCGATATTGCCAGAGGCTCCAGGCACATTGTCAACAATGAATGGCTGCCCGAGGCGCTTGGTGAGCTGGTCGCAGACGAGACGCGCGACAACATCCGCCGAACCGCCCGGAGCGAAGGGAACAATCACCTTCACCGGCTTGGCCGGATACGTTTGAGCAAGAGAAGAACCTGCCGCGCCGGTCATGACCAAGCCAGCGCAAAACCCGCGTCTCGTCAGCATTTTCCATCCCTCATTCTTGTCGTTATTGGGATGAGAGCCTGAAAGAAAGTCGGGGGCGTCACAACGGCGACGTTTCGACAGATGGAATATCAGGCTTCGTGCCGAGGCGTTTGCTCCCTAGCCTGTTCCATGGATATTCCACGCAACAGCGAACGAGAGTGCGGTACAGGCGATGGCTGAAGCAAGATTGATCCGTGTCAGCGCGAGCACCTTTGCCTGGATTGGTGCCAACGGCGATTCAAACGCTGGCGTCATCGACACGCCAGACGGATTGGTTGTCATCGACACCCAACAGCTTCCGTCTCTGGCCCGGATGTTCAAGAACGCCATTGTGGCGACTTTGAACAAACCGATCAGCCTGGTCATCAACACCCATGCTCACCTCGACCATGTCGCGGGAAATACGCTGTTCGAGCCAACACCGATCATTGCTCACAAGAAGACCCTTGAACTGCTCAACGCAAGTCTGGGCACGCGAAAGGGGCCACATTGGGTTCTTGATGGCTTTGAGGCGACGGCACGCCTTCTTTGGGGAAACAACCTGTTCGATCTGGTGCCTCCCGGCGACCCGAACCTGCACTTCTTCCGTGAGAGGATCAGCGCTCCAGAATATGACAAAATTGCCGTTGCGCCCCCAACGATGACCTTCACAGATCAATTCGACATCGAGCTACCCAACGATGTCATCTCCCTGCGCTATTTTGGCCCTGCCCATTGTGACGGTGACATCACCGTTCATTTGAAGGGCGAGAAGACGATTTTTCTTGGCGATCTGATGTTCTATCGGCGCTTTCCCTGGATGGGGGACTGTGACCTCAATGGATGGATTGATCGCCTCACCACCATCCTGACTTTCGACATCGAAACAGTCATCCCCGGCCATGGCCCACCGACTGACCTGGCCGAGGTTGCCATGTTCAGGCAGTTGTTTGTTGATCTACGCGATAAAGTTGAGACTTCGATCCGTTCTGGGGCATCGGAGGATGCCGCGATGAACGAGGTGCATTTGCCCGAACACGCCTCGCTCCCCCGATATGAGCAATGGCGAGCCATTAACGTCCGAGCGGCCTATCGTTATCTCAGCGGCCGATAGCCGCTGACGGAACAAACTTTATGGCGACCCAAGAGACTTCCTTGATCAAATAATTTGGTTCAGCGGCTTGCTTTGGGCCGTGTTCCTGATCTCGGTTCTCAATAGGTGGCGGCTCGCTGTTCTGGAGCTTCTTCCTCGGCTGGTTCTTAGGTCCGCGTTCGAAGATGTCTACGGCACCGTCCAGCAACGCCTTCTTCCAATGGCGGATCATGGTCGGATGGTTGCCATAGTCCTTGGCAAGCCCGGCAGCGGTTCTCTCTGAATAGCCCCGGGTTTTCTGGTCATGCGGAATGACCGGTTTTCGGAAACGATTGAAAGCTAGGGAGCGTCCGATCTGGGGCGCAATCCCGCCATCATGGTTATGGTTAGATCGATACTCTCGATTGAGCTGACATTGGAAGTTGGGGCGCATGTTGGGGCGCACGCCTAAAGAGATAGCATTTTTCAAAAAATTTCAAATAGTTGCTAGAGGTAAATGGCGGAGACGATGGGATTCGAACCCATGATACCCCTTTCGAGGTATGCTCATTTAGCAAACGAGTGCCTTCAGCCTCTCGGCCACGTCTCCGCACGGCGAGAGCGAATCCCGCCGGAGGGTTGCTG
>JAIUNQ010000282.1 GCA_020161475.1 Pseudomonadota bacterium
AAAGCCCCCTCGCCGCCGAAGGAACCCGTCTCGTGAGCACCATCGCCCCCGCCTTCACCGCCCGCTCGCTCCTGCTGCTGGTGGCGGCCACAATCCCTGTCGTAGCGGTGTCCACCCTCGGCTCTGTCTTCACCTTTCAGGGGCTGGCCAGCTGGTATCCCACACTCAAGAAGCCGTTTTTCACCCCGCCCAACGCGGTCTTTCCCATCGTCTGGACATTTCTCTACGCGCTGATGGCGCTCTCCTCCTGGCGCATCCTGCGCGCGACGGGCGAAGGCAAGACCAAGGCGCTGGCGATCTATGGCCTCCAGCTCATCGTCAATCTGGCGTGGTCTTTTGCGTTCTTCGCGCTCCGCTCGCCCTGGGCCGGGGTGGCGGTCATCGTGCCGCTGATCGGGCTGATCTATCTCACCATCCGCGCCTTCCGCCCGCTTGATGTCGCGGCCTCGAATGCGCTCCTGCCCTATCTCGCTTGGGTAGGCTTTGCCTCCCTCCTCAACACGACAATTGCCGTCATCAACTGACGGCAGGCAGGCGCGTTACAATCCGCGCCGCTCGATCACAGCCTTGATTGCGGCGCGGAATTCATTGAGCGGGAACGGCTTGGAAAGCACGTCTTCCACCAGCCCCTCCAGTTCTTTCGCGCGCTCGCGCTGTTCGGCATAACCCGTCATCAGCACGATGGGAAAACCGGGGCGCTCCGCCGCCACCGCAAGGGTCAGCGCGATCCCATCCATGATCGGCATGCGGATATCCGAGATCAGCATCTGGAAGCCGTCATCATCGCTCAGGCGGGCCAGTCCCTCCGCGCCATCTGCGGCTTCTTCCACGACATGCCCGTCAAGCTCGAGCGCCCGCTTGAGCGGCGCCCGCACGCTCGGTTCATCGTCCACGATCAGAATGCGCGCCATGTTCCAGTCCGTCAGGCCCTGTCCACCAGCTCCCCGATGAAGGGCAGCTCACGGCATTTATGCGCGACATCCATGCCATAGCCCACAAGAAAACGATCCGACGCGGAAAAACCCACAAAATCCGCATCAAAGCGAACAGCACGCTTGCCCGGCTTTTCCACCAGCACCGCCGCCAGCACACGCCGCGCCCCGCGCGCGCTCAGCAAATCCTTGGCATAAGCCAGCGTGCGACCGCTTTCGAGAATATCGTCAATCAGCAGCACATCGCGACCCTCAACAGGGCTTTCGATGTCCTTGGTCACGCTGACAACGCCGGTGGAAACCTGCCCCTCGTGGTAGCTGGCGAGCTGCATGAATTCGATGCAGGGCGCGAGCCCCGCCCGATGCAGCGCCCGCACCAGATCCGCCGCAAAAATGAAGCTACCGCGCAAAATCGCCACCACCACGAGATCACGCGGGGCTTTGGCGGCAATCTCGAGCGCAAGCACTTCGATGCGCTCGGCAATCGCCTCAGCAGCAAAAACGGGACGAATTTCAAAGCTGTCCGACATATCGTGACCTTTCTCCGCGTCAGCGGATCGCGGCCACGATATCGTCCTTGGCGACAAAACGCACCATGACAGACTGGGCTTCAGCCGGCGGGCTCGCCAGACGCCGCGAGAAGCGGGTGGCTTCACCCGGCCCCAGCTCGCCGACATCCGCCGTCGCGGTCCAGACATAAAGCTCCGCACCGGCAGCCCCACGGATGGCCAGACGCAGCACCGGCAACTTGAGCAGCCGCTTGGAATTGTTCACGACGCGCCCGCTGACTTCGAGCGTCTCGTTGCCGTCATCCATCACCATCAGGCTCTGGACATCGACAATATCGAGTCCGCGCGTGGACGCGGAGAGGCCCACCGCATCAAACACAACGGCTGTGGCCGGGAAGAGGCGCACCGCATCCTCGCGCAGCATCACCAGAACCGAAGCGGTACCGACCCCCGCCGCCATCACCATGGCGGCCACCATGCCCGAACGGGCGAGGCGGCTGGGGGGCGGGTTGACCTTGCGCATGGTGCCCGCACCACGACGCACGCGCCGTTCGCCCGGCGGCTTGTCACCCTCCAAAGCGGCAGAGGCGGCAGCATCCTGCGCCCGTGCCAGCGAGGTGGGATCAAATTCAGGGTGGTCTTCCTCGGCACGGGCGGGCGCGCCCGCCTCCTCGGCGGGCATCGGCTCGGGCTCGGCATCCGCGCGGACAGCCGCCGGTGCGGAATCCGCGAACAGCGCCTCAAGATCGTCAGCAGAAATGTCCTCGCCTGCTGCATTCGCCTCGGCGGTTTCCGGCATTTCGGGGGCCGCGGCAAGGACAGCAACAGGCTCCGGCTCGAATTCCGGGGGCGGTGCCGTATTTTCAGGCTGCGGCGCTTTGGGTTCAGGCACCGGCATTGCTACAGTGGCGGCCGTGTCCGATTCGGACTCATCGGCCTCGAAGACGGTCCGGCACGAGGCACAGCGCACTTTCCGGCGCCCAGTCGCAAGAAAGGCGTCATCCAGATCGTGCAAGGTGTCGCAGTTGGGACAGCGGATCAGCGCCATGAGGGAGAATCGCGACTCGCAACAACGGGTGCGCACCCCATGTGGCCCCTGTGCCATTGTGTCGCCGCTTCCGGTTAATGGCGGGTAAAGCCATGGCCCAAATGGAGAAAAATCCCGCCGGGACGGAGCTTCCGACCGAGCTGGTCCGGTTTGAGAACGTCGGCCTGCGCTATGGCATCGGGCCGGAGATCCTGCGCGACCTCGATTTTGCGATTCCCTCCCATTCCTTCCAGTTCCTCACCGGCCCGTCAGGGGCGGGCAAAACCACACTTCTCAAGCTGATTCTCCAGCGCCTGCGCCCGACGCGCGGGCGCGTCACGCTCTTCGGGCGTTCGGTCAACGAGATCACCAAGGACGAACTGGCCCAGCTGCGCCAGCGGGTCGGCATCGTCTTTCAGGATTTCCGCCTGCTCGATCACCTCACCACCTATGAAAACGTGGCGCTGCCGCTGGTGGTGCA
>JAIUNQ010000283.1 GCA_020161475.1 Pseudomonadota bacterium
CGGCAAGGTCATCTACCGCCGCAAGCCGCAGACACTGGGGCAGGTGGCAGATCCGGCGGTGGTGGGCCAGCTCAACCGCATGATGCGCGAAACGCTGGTCAGCGGCACCGCACGCAAGTCCGATCTGCCGGGGCATCTGGCCGCCGGCAAAACCGGCACGACGCAGGAGCACCGCGACGCCTGGTTCGTGGGCTACACCGGCCAGCTCGTCACCGCGCTCTGGGTGGGCAACGACGATGGCGAACCGATGAAGAAGGTCTCGGGTTCCGGCCTGCCGGCCGAGCTTTGGGCCGATTTCATGAAGCAGGCCCATAATGGCCTGAAACCCCTTCCGCTGCCGGGCCTGAACGGCGATGTTCCCATGGGTGATATGCCCCCGCCCGTCGCGCAGGCCCAGCCGAACGGGGATGCGCCGGGTGCCTGGCGCGCGCCCAGCCCGCAGGATCGTTCGCTGCTGGATCGGCTGCTGGGGCGGTAAGTTCGCAGCGGAACCTCGCCGGGGACTAAATCCAGATCAAGTGACATCCGATCAAACACGGCCCAAATCGAAGCCCTTCAGGGCTTCACAAGGCCGAACGGCCGCCGCCCGGTCAGAGCGAACCCCGCGCCCCCTTGGGCGTGGCACTTAAAAACCCCCTATCCAAACCGGTGGAGGCTGCCGCCCTCGCGCTTGAGCCAATGCTCGGCCTCGCGAAAGCGCGGGAAAATCGCCGCGACATTGCGCCAGTAGCGCAGGGAGTGGTTCATCTCCTTGCGGTGGGCAATCTCATGCGCGGCGAGATAATCGAGCACCAGCGGCGGCGCCAGCACGAGCCGCCACGAGTAGGAGAGTTCGCCCCTTGCCGAGCAGGAGCCCCAGCGCGAGCGCGTATCGCGGATCGTGATCTTGCCGTGGGTAACGCCCAGCGCTTTTGCGTGGCGTGCACTGGCTTCGCTGAAGCGCTTTAGCGCCTCGGCTTTCAGAAACCGCTCGACACGCGCGCTGATCTGTGCCGCATCGCCATGCACCACGAGCAACCGCTCGCCGTTTTCCTCGACAAGGCGCGTCTCACCCCGGAACGGCGCGCGGTGGACGATGCGGCAGGGTGCGCCGAAGAGGGGAATTTCCGCGCCCTCGACAAAATGAACCCGTTGCGGTGCCGCCTTGAGGCGCTGCTCCAGCCAGCCCAGATGCTCCTGCAGGAACAAGGCGGCGCGTTGACGGCTCACTCCGCGCGGCAGGGTCATCACGGGTTGTCCGCTGCGACGGTCGAGCCGCAGGATCATGCGACGTGCCGTGGAGCGGGCGATCAGCGTCACGGCCACGCTCAAGCCCGCGCAGTTCACCACAAGCGGCTCCAGCGCAGCGCGCTGGGCCGGTCGGGAGCGCGTCTTGGGCGCAAGAAAGCTGAAAAGGCCGCGCATCCGCCTCCCCGGCGGGGGAAGGGCCCCCCGCGAATCGGCTTTTATCCTAGCCCATATCCGGGCGCAGGATCAGGCCTTGGCCGGCTTGGATTTACGCGCTTCGGTCGGCTTGACGGTCGAGGCGGCGGCCTTGACCGCCGGCTTGGCACCATCGAACTCACCGGCATTCGCCAGCGGCACGCCGGTGTGCTTGTAGGTGAACTCGACGATGCGCGGTGCGATGAACTTGCGGAAGCGCGAACCGTTGAACACGCCGTAATGGCCGACCTCATCCTGGAGGTGGTAGAGGTGCTTGTCGGCGGGCAGGTTCTTGCACAGCGTATGGGTGGCCTTGGTCTGGCCCACGCCGGAGATGTCGTCCTTCTCGCCTTCCACCGTCATCAGCGCGCAGCGGGTGACAGCGCCCAGATCGACGCGCTGGTCACGGTGCATCATCTCGCCCTTGGGCAGCGAGTGCTTCACGAATACGGTGTCCACGGTCTGGAGATAGAACTCGGCGGTCAGATCCATCACCGCCATATACTCGTCGTAGAAATCGCGGTGCTTCTCAGCCGAGTCGCCGTCATTCTCGACGAGGTGGTTGAACATGTCCCAATGCGCCGTGATATGGCGATCAAGGTTCATGGCCATGAAGCCCGACAGCTGGAGATAGCCCGGATAGACCTGCCGCCCGATGCCCGGATGCGGGAAGGGCACATGGGAGATGCAGTTGTCGCGGAACCATTTGATGCCGCGGCGCTGGGCCAGCTTGTTGACCTCGGTGGGGCTTTCACGGGTATCGATCGGCCCGCCCATCAGGATCATGGAGCGCGGAATCGCAGGGTCATTCATCGCTTCGAGGCGGGCAATCGCCGCAGCCACCGGCACGGAGGGCTGGCACACCGCGAGCACGTTCACATCCGGCCCGAGGTGGCGGATCATGTCCATGACATAATCGACGTAATCATCGAGATCGAAGCTGCCCGAAGCGAGCGGCACGAGGCGCGCATCCACCCAATCAGTAATGTAGACCTCATGGGTCGGCAGGAAGGCTTCCACCGTGCCGCGCAGAAGCGTGGCGAAATGCCCCGACATCGGCGCGACGATCAGCAGACGCGGCTGCGGCTTGGTGCCCGCCGGAAGATCGCGCTGGAAATGGATCAGGTTGCAGAAGGTGTTCGACCAGACGAAATGCTCGCTGACCGCCACTTCCTTGCCGTTCACCACCGTCTTCGGCAGGTCGAATGCGGGCTTGCCGTAGCGGCGGGTGGTGCGCTCGAAAAGCTCGCAGGCGGCGGAAAGCTGGCGCCCCAGCGCGGTATGGGACAGCGGATTGAGCGGATTTCGATAGAACAGGCGCATCGCATCTGTGGCGGCGCGGGCCGGGGCCAGCAGGGCGTGGGTGGCTTCGTAGAAGAAATATCCGCTCTTGCGCATGTCTCTGGGTCTCTCCCCTCGGCGCATGCCCTGCTCCGGTTCAAGCCGAAAGGAGGGGCCATGCTGCGGCCAAAATGACAGAACGGTGATCCTATGGTGCGATAT
>JAIUNQ010000020.1 GCA_020161475.1 Pseudomonadota bacterium
GCGATGTCGCAACCCGCGATTGGCCGATGAGCCATGTGCCCGTCATCCTCTCCGAAAGGGAATGGCAGGAGCTTTCCACCGGGCTGATCCAGCGTGCGGAGCTGCTCGAAGCCGTGATGGCCGATGTCTACGGCGATAACACATTGGTGCGGAACGGAAGTTTGCCGGGCGCGCTGCTGGCCTCCAACCCGCATTGGCTGCGCCCGCTGGTGGGCGTGCCGCCGCGGGATGGGCACTATCTGCACTTCATCGCCATGGAGCTGGGGCGCGGCCCCGATGGCGGCTGGTGGGTGCTGGGGGATCGCACCGAGGCCCCCTCCGGTGCGGGTTTTGCGCTGGAAACGCGCGTCGCCACAGCGCGCGTTTTTGCGGAAATCTATCGGCAGTCCAATGTGCATCGCCTTGCCGGGTTTTTCGGGGCGTTCAAGGACGCCTTGGCCCGGTTGCAGCAGGGAACCTCAGGCCGCATCGGGCTGCTCACACCCGGCCCCTTCAACGAAACCTATTACGAGCAGGCCTATATCGCCCGCTACCTCGGCCTTGCCCTGTTGGAAGGCGAGGATCTGGTGGTGGAGGGCAAGGAGCTGATGGTGCGCACCATCGCGGGGCCGCGCCCCGTTTCCGTGCTGTGGCGACGCCTTGAAAGCGCGTGGTGTGATCCGCTGGAGCTGGATGAGCGCTCGCGCCTCGGCACACCGGGGCTGGTCGATGCGGTGCGGGCGGGAACCCTCACCATGGTCAATGCGCTGGGCGCGGGCGTGCTGGAAACGCAGGCGTTCCTCGCGTTTCTGCCGCGCCTGTGCCAGCGCCTGCGCGGCGAAAAGCTCAAAGTGCCTAATGTCGCCACATGGTGGTGCGGGCAGGAGGCGGAATACGAGCACGTGCGCCGCAACGCAGATCGACTCGTGATTTCGGCGGTCACTGCCAATCGCCTGCCCCTTGAAACGGATCAGACCACCCGGAAGTCCCCGGAGGAACGCGAGGCGTGGCTCGCCCGCGAGCGGAACAATCTTGTGGGACAGGAGGCGGTCAAGCTCTCGACAACGCCGGTCTGGCATGAGGGCAAGCTGGTGCCGCGCCCGGTGACGCTACGCGTATTCCTCGCCCGCACACCGCAGGGCTGGCAGGTGATGCCCGGCGGTTTCGCGCGGGTGGGGCAGGGCAGCGATCAGGCCGGCATTGCCATGCGCCACGGCGCTTCGGTGGCCGATGTCTGGGTCGTGTCCAATCACGCCGTGCCGGAGCCGAGCCTGCTCAAACGCGATGGTGCGGGCTTTTTGCGCGCCAGCCCCGGCATTTTGCCTTCGCGCGCCGCCGATAACCTCTATTGGCTGGGGCGCTATGTCGAGCGCACGGAAGGCACCTTGCGTCTGCTGCGGGCCTATCACGGCCGCTTGGCCGAAACCGGTGATACCGAGGCGCCGCTGGTCAAGCGCGTCGAGGAGATTTTTACGGCTTACGGCATGTCGCTGGAGCGCCCGCTGCCGGATCAGGTGGCGGGGTGCGTCGATGCCGCCGTGGGCAGCGCCAGCAAGATCCGCGATCGGTTCTCGCTCGATGGCTGGGCAGCGCTGGTGGATCTGGCGGCCTCGGTGCATCGCATGTCCGGCAGCGTCAGCGCGGGGGATGACGCCGCCCGCGCGATTTCCGTGCTGATCCGCAAGCTCACCGGCTTCTCCGGCCTTGTGAACGACAACATGTACCGCGCTATGGGCTGGCGCTTTCTCACCATCGGGCAGGCGCTGGAGCGCGCGGTGAACATGGTGGACCTGATCGCCGCGTTGACCGACCCGGAGGCGCCGGATGGCGCGCTCGATCTGCTGATCGAGGTGGGCGACAGCGTGATGACGCATCGCCGCCGCTACGCCATGGTCACGCGCGAAAGCGTGTGCGATCTGCTTGCGCTCGATGCGCTGAACCCGCGTTCGGTTCTGTTCGAGCTGGACCGCATTCAGGAGCACGCCAATGCGCTGCCGGGCACGCGCGAGGGGCAGCAGCTGGGCGTGCTTGCCCGTGCGCTGCTCAAGCTGCGCACCGACATCGCCACCGCGGAGGCCGGAAGCATCGCGCCCGGGTGGTTGAGGGAAATCCGCAACCGCATCGCGGGCCTGTCGGATATCATCACGGATACCTATCTGGCCTGACATGCGCTACGAAATCACCGTCAAGCTGGAATATGATTACGCCCGCACGGCGACCCTTGCGCGCCATGTGCTGCATCTGATGCCGCGCACGGTGGAGGGTATGCAGCGGGTGATTGCGGCCTCGCTCGCCATTTCACCGCGCGCCCAAAGCGAGGAGCGACGGCAGGATTTCTTCGGCAATACCGTCCACGCCCTGCATTACCGCGAGGAGCACAACGAGATCGAGATCACGCTGCGCGCGCGGGTGGAGCGTCACCTCATGCTGCCCAGCCTCGATGTCGCACCGCCCCTGCCTCAACTCGCTGCCGAGCTGGCCGCTTGGACGGATCTGGGGCCGGATTCACCGCTTCACTTCCTCAGCCCATCGCCGCGCGTGCCGGATGTGACGCCCTTCCGTGCCTTTGCGCAGGGGCTTGTCACCCCGGAAATGACCACGCTGGAGGCGATGCGCGCCATTGCCAAAGCGCTGCACGCCCGCATGACCTTCGATGATGAGGCGACCGAGGTGGATACCCCCCCTGAGGAAGCCTTCCGGAAGGGGCGGGGCGTCTGTCAGGATTATTCGCACATCATGATCGCCTGCTGCCGCGCCATCGGCTTGCCGGCGGGCTATGTCAGTGGCTTGCTGCGCACCATTCCGCCGCCGGGGCAGGAGCGGCTGCCGGGGTCGGATGCCATGCACGCCTGGGTGCGCGTGTGGTGCGGTGCGGGCATCGGCTGGCGCGAATATGACCCCACCAACGCGCTTGATGTGACAGATGACCATGTTCTGGTGGCTTACGGGCGCGACTACGCCGACGTCGCGCCCATTCGCGGCGTCTCCCGCACGGCGGGCGGGCATTCCGGCCGCCACAGCGTGGATGTCGTCCCGCTGGATTGAACAGCCTATTCTCGCCACCTCACCGTCAGGCGACCGCCCGAGCGCAGCGAGGGTTAGGAGCAAAGCGACGCCGAGCTTATGCGAGGGGACCGCGTTCCCGGCGAAGCCTCGGGAACGCATAAAAAAGCAGCGCAGCGAGGGCTGGGAGCAAAGCGACGCCGTTGTAGGGCTTATGCAATAAGCCCGAGATGCGAGGGACTTGTGTTCCCGGCGAAGCCTCGCGATCACATTAAAAAGACGGCCGCTTCAGAAACATATCCCATTCCTTGGGATCGCTCTTGATGCCCGCCTGCGCATCGAAATGCTCGATCACGCGCACAGCATCGGTGAAGGGCATGTCGGGGGATTGATAGGAGAGGGCGAAATCCTTCTCCTCCGGGCGGCGCAGCACCACGATGCCTTGCGGGGAATCCTTGATCAGGCCCATGCGATAGAAAGCGTAAAGCCACTGCTCCATGGTCCGGTAGCCCCACTTTTCCTCGAAAAGCTGGGCGTTTCGCACCACGGAATCAAAATGGTGCGTCGGCGGCATGTGGTGCGCATGATACTGGTGGTAGCACTTGGCCCCGCCCACGAAGGCCAGCGGCACGCCGCGCTCGGCCAGCATCTTGGAGAAATCGGTATCCTCCGCGCCGTAGCCGACGAAACGCTCATCAAACCCGCCGGATTTGACAAATTGCGCGCGCGGAATCGCGAAGTTGAGTGACCAGAAGCGGTTGTAATCCGAGCAAGGCTCCACCGCGCGCTTGCCCATGTAATAGCGCCAGGTGTGCTCGACGCCGTTCTTCTCCAGCCCCGCGAAAGTCCAGCCGGGGGCATTGGCGCCTTCGGTGAGGTAATAGACCTCCCCCATGAGCAGCGCGTCGGTTTGCCCGGCAGCCCAGACGTAATCCGCCACCAGATCCGGCGCGGGGATGCAATCGACATCGAGATAGACGAGCAATTCGCCCGATGCCTCGCGCGCCAGCGTGTTGCGCGCTTTTGCCAGCGGCAGCGGCTTGCCCGCCACCTGCACCTGCCGAACGGGGAAGGGCAGGGCAGGCAGGCCCTCGTAGGGCGTATCCTGCATATAGGCGATCACGAATTCATCCGGCTGATGGCTCTGCTGCGCCAGCCCGAGCATGAGGTTTTTCAGGTGCTCGGCGCGGCCACCGGCCAGCGTGACAACGGAGACAGATTTGGGGGCAGACGCCATGGAACCCTCGGCGAGGACGCAGGGAAGAAAAATCCGATCAGCCCGGGAGGTGATCGGATTCAATCGATGAAATCAATGCGGGACTTAACGCGCGCCGCCGGAATTTACTGGCGACGCATGGCGCGCAGGCGCTCGAAGTGGGCAAAGCCCTCCAGCACACCGGCCGCATGGGGGCGCATGGAGCGGTAAAGCTGACCGCGCGGCTTGAGGTTGGCCAGCTCCCGGCTTGCGTTGCTCACCACAATGGCCCCACCGCAGACCTCGAGCATGTCGCGGTCATTCCCGCTGTCGCCCGCCGCGATGAAGAGGTCCATATCCGCCTTGAGATGGCGGGCGAGGGCTGCAATCGCGCCGGATTTGCCGGACTGGATCGGCAGCACATCGATGAAGATGTCATGCGAGTGGACAATCTTCGCCGAAAGCCCGGAGGCCTTGAGCACATATTCGATGAAGCTGGCATCAGTCGCCGAGCCGAACAGCGAGAGCTTGAAGCGCTTCTGGTCCACCACCGGCTGCCATGTCAGGCCGACATCATCAAGCACGGCGAGGATTTCCTCGCGCTTCCAGCCCACCTCGAGTTCCTCGGCGTACCAGTCGAGGGCCTTGAAGGCGGAACCCTCGCGGCGGAAGATTTCCGTCCCCACCGAGGTGATGAAATAGCCCGGCTCCGGCAGGTGCCAGCGGCGCAGCTCGCGCCGCGCGTCGGGCAGCGAGCGGCCCGTCGCCACGATATAGCTTTGCGGGTTGGCTTCCGCCCACTTGGCAAAAGCGATGGCGGCTTCGGAGTCGCCCGTGAGCGTGTTGTCGATATCGCAGACCGCGAAATGATCGCCCACCGCGACATCCGACACCACGACGACCGGGCGCAGCAGGTCCTGATAGACGCTGAAGGCCATGTCCGAATACTGGTCCCAGGAGTAGCGCTTGGCGTTTTTTACGCCATTCTCCGAGGCCTTCTGCCACGCGGCCTTGTCGAGCAGCAAGCGGGCGATGGCCTGCGCGATGTCCGCCGCGCTGGTGGGGTCGACGAGCGCGCCATGGCCGATGTCGTTGACGATCGCGGTCGGGCCGCCCTTGTTGGTGGCCACCACCGGCACGCCCGCCGAGGCGGCTTCCACCAGCGTCAGGCCGAAAGGCTCGAACAGGGCCGGGTTGACGAAAACGCCGCCGGTCTCATTGGCCAGCTTGTAGAGGGCTGCGACATCTTCATTGGTATGGGTTTTCGGCAGGGCCATGCGGCCCCAGAGGTCATACTCGTCCATCTTGGCGACGAGTTCGCCGATAACGCCGTTCTGCTCCTCATCGCCCGACTTGAGGCTGCCGCGCTGCCCTGCCACAATCACGAGGTTGGCGTTCTCGCGCAGGAAGGGATCGGTGCCAAAGGCTTCAGCCAACGCGGCAAGGTTCTTCTTGGCCACGGGGCGGGCGATCGCCAGCACAATCGGCTTGTCCGGATTGCGCAGGAAGGGCTTGAGCAGTTCCTTGGCGCGATCGGAAGAGGCCGAGGTGTCGATCAGCGTCGCACCCGGCGGAATGATGTGGCTGCGGCCCACGGCATCGGGCGAATAACCGGCGACCTGACGCTCCGCCTCATCACGCGAGGAGAGGATGATGGCATCCGCCATCGTGCAGGCCTTGTATTCGCGCTCGATGCGGCCCTCGTCACGGTTCTTGCCCATGACAATGCCCTTGTCGCGCGCCAGCGAGTGGGGGGTGTAGACGGTGCGGATGCCGAACGCCTTGCGCGCCGCATTGGCCAGCACGAAAGCATCGGCAAAATGCGCGTGGATCACATCAGGAAGGCGGTCCAGCGAGCGCAGGTAATCGAGGAAGGAGTCGGTGATCGCCGGGATCTCGGCAATCAGCTCTTCCTTGGAAAGGTAGCTGTCGCGCTTGGTCTCAAGGCGCACAATCTCGCCCTTGGGGGCGAAGCGCTCCCGCGGCTGGGCATAGACCTCGCCGAGCGTGTGGTCGCGGAAAAGGCGGGTGATCACCTCGACACGGTCAATCGCGGGGTTTTCCACCTGCGCCATCGCGGCGCCCATGAGGTAGGTGATGTGCCCGCCGGTGTCGGAGGTGATGCCATAGGTGATGGGGGGCGCCTTGATGCAACCGCCAAGGGCGATATGCATGATAAACATCGGCTTTTCCCTGAAAGAACGCGGCGAGGGGACGAACACGTCTCTTGTCCTTATGGCTTAGGCGGCTGAACGAAGGGCGAAAACCCGAGGCCTTCGATTCGTTCTCCGACTTTGATGACGCCAAAATGCCGTTCCTTCCCTGAACGGCGGCTGTATGAAACGCGGCGCTTCGCCGGCACACGCAAGGCGAAGGGCTGTCATCTTCCCGGAATTTGACGATGCGAGGTTGCGTGGGCGCGGGCTATGCGGCAGAGCTTGCGGCGCAACAACGACGGACGAAGGGCGGCGCGATGCGGATTGTAATGGTCGGCTCCGGTTATGTGGGACTTGTCTCGGGCGCGTGCTTCGCGGACTTCGGCCACAGCGTGACCTGTGTGGACAAGGATGCCGGCAAGATCGAAGCCCTCAAGGAGGGCCGCATCCCGATTTATGAGCCGGGTCTGGCGGATCTCGTCGTCAAGAATGCCAAGGATGGGCGTCTAGTTTTCACCACCGATCTTGCGGCGGCCGTGGTCGGTGCCGAGGCGATTTTCATTGCCGTCGGCACCCCCTCGCGCCGTGGCGATGGCCATGCCGATCTGTCCTACGTCTTTGATGCCGCGCGTGAAATCGCCCGATCGATGGCCGGCTATGCCGTGGTCGTGACCAAATCGACCGTGCCGGTCGGCACCGGTGACGAGATCGAACGCGTGATGAAGGAAGAGCGTCCGGAGATTGATGTCTCGGTTGCCTCCAACCCGGAATTCCTGCGCGAAGGCGCGGCGATTCAGGACTTCAAACGCCCGGATCGTATCGTCGTCGGCTGTGAGGATGAACGCGCCAAGGAGGTGATGGCGGAGGTCTATCGTCCGCTGTATCTCAATCAGGCGCCGCTGTTGTTTACCGCGCGCCGCACCTCGGAGCTGATCAAATACGCCGCCAATGCGTTTCTCGCCACCAAGATCGGCTTCATTAACGAAATCGCGGATCTGTGCGAGGCGACCGGTGCCAATGTGCAGGAGGTCGCGCGGGGCATCGGCCTCGACAATCGCATCGGTGCCAAATTCCTTCATGCGGGGCCGGGGTATGGGGGCTCGTGCTTCCCCAAGGATACCCTGGCGCTCATCCGCACCGCGAATGACTATGCCGCTCCGCTCTCCATCGTCGAGGCGGTCGTCACCTCGAATGACAAGCGCAAGCGCGCCATGGCCCGCCGCCTGATCAATGCCTGCGGCGGGGATGTGCGCGGCAAGACCATCGCGATTCTGGGGCTGACCTTCAAACCGAACACCGACGACATGCGCGAAGCGCCCTCCATCGCCATCATTCAGGCTTTGCAGGATGCCGGTGCCAAGGTGCGCGCCTATGATCCCGAAGGGATGGAGCAGGCGAAAGCGGTGCTCACCGAGGTGGATTACGCCGCCAATGCCTATGCCTGCGTGACCGGGGCGGATGCCGTCTGCCTCGTGACGGAATGGGATGAATTCCGCGCCCTTGATCTGGATCGCGTGCGGGCGCTGGTGGCAGCCCCTGTTCTGGTGGATCTGCGCAACGTATATCGACAGGAAGAGGTGCGCCGCCGCGGCTTCACCTATGTCAGCGTCGGCCGCCCCTGAGGGCGACGCGCGGGATCAGAGCATCGACAGGCGCAGCGCAGGCGGCACGTTCATGCGCACAAGCGCAGACTGGCCGTCATCATCCACCATCGCGAGGGGCGTGGTGTCGGTGTAATCGGACTCATGCGAAAGGTCCGCAATGCGGTTGTCGAGGAAAACCCAGGTGTCCTCGTGGCGCACCGCTAGCACCGCGTGGAACTCACCCGAAGCATGGTCACGCAGCGCCACAATCTTCATGCGGCTGGTCGCAAAGCCCAGCTGACGCAGCATCATGTACTTGGCGATGGCGAAGTCTTCGCAGTCTCCGGCCTTCATCACCACTTCCAGCGGGCTCGCCCAATAGTCCGCCATGCCGAAAATGCGCGCATCCGTGTCATAGCGGATCGAGGCGTTCATCCGGCGCTGAACATAGAGCAGCTGCGCCTGCGGATCGAGTTCACGCGCGCCGGCGCGGATCTCCAGCCAGCGCTGGATCGACTTGTTACGGCAGAGTTGGCCATCGCAGGCGGCAATGCGCACCTCGTCATTGCGCCAATGGGCCTGAACACCCTGCCATTTGCGGGCAAGATCACCGCCCGGCACCGCGAAAGGCAGGGTACCCAGCAGGGTGTCCGGCATTGCATCGGGGGAGGCGAGGCGCAGGCCAACGCTCGCGGCGCGCGGCAGTTCCTCCTCGGCGGCGGCGCTTTGAACCGCGGTGCCGGCCGGAGCCTTGAGGCGCCCGGCGGCGCGCAGTGCAGCCAGACGGTCGGCAATAGTGAAAAACTGAAGCGGCTGAGCCGCAGCCATGGCCAGGGGCGCTCGCACACGAGCGGGCTCGGCTTTGGCGGATATCGTTCCGGCGACAATCTGCGCGCACACAAACGCCCAGCTCACCGCCCGCATACGCGAGACGTTGATAACCATGACACACCCCTGTTCTACTTGCGGGGTGCGCCTGTTTTTAGGCTGTCTATCGCTCTTTGAGAGCTTCGTCCCGCAGCAGTCTTGCAGGCTTCAGCAAGTAACTCAGGACGCTCTTCCGTCCGGTTAATATCTCAACTTGGGCGATCATTCCCGGTATTATTGGTAAAGAATCCCCTGAGCGATCGAGGTTACTTTTATCTGTCCGCACGATCACGCGGTAAAAGGGCTCCCCGCGCGGATCGGTGGTGGTATCGGCGCTGATGCGCTCGACCTTGCCCTCCAGCTTGCCGAAGATGGCACTGTCATAGGCGGTGATTTTCACCACCGCCGGTTGCTGCGGGCGGATGAAGCCGATGTCCTGCGGGCGGATCTGCGCTTCCACCAGAAGCGAGTCATCCAGCGGCACAATGTCGATCAGGGTCGCCGCAGGCTGCACCACAGCCCCGATGGTGGTGACATGCACGCGGTTGATAACCCCGCGCACCGGGGCGCGCAGTTCCGTGCGGCGCACGCGGTCCTGCGCGGCGCGGAAGCCCTCGTCGAGCACGGCGAGATCCGCGCGGGTCTTGGTCAGGTCTTCCTCGGCAGAAGCGCGGAAGGTGGCCATGGCGGCATCACGGCGCGACTCCGCCTCGCGCACGGCACCTTCCGCGCGTGTGATGGAGGCGGCATTGACATCAATCTGCCCGTTCAGTTCCGCCATCTGCCGCTCCTGACGCAGCAGCTCGATCTCCGGCACCACGCGATCATTGTGCAGGCGGCGCGTAATCGCCATCTCGCGTTCCATCAGCGGCTTGCCCGCCAGCAGACGTTTGCGCTGGGCGCTCAGCTCGTCCATCTCGCGCTTTTTCTGCTGCACCTGCTGGTCCAGCACATCCTGTTCCTGCTTCAGCTTGCGCAAGCGCGCATCGTGCAGCTGGCGTTCGGCCTGCACGGCAGCGGGGTAGTTCTGCTCCAGAGTATCGGGGAAGGTGAGGGCACCGCCGATTTCCCCGCGCGCCTCACGCTCCAGCCGGACCTGCCGTGCCTGAAGCGCCGCGCGCTTTTCCTTGGCCTCGCCGAACTGCGAGCCGAGCACCGTATCATCGATACGCATCAGCACTTCGCCCTTGGCGACAATCTGCCCCTCGGTGACGAGAATGTCCTGAATGAGCCCACCTTCGAGCGATTGCACGATCTGTGTCTGGCGTGAGGGGATGATCTTGGCGTTGCCGCGCGTCACCTCATCGACAATCGCGAGCGCGGCCCAGATCAGGCCCAGCACCACCATGGCCGCGCAGATCTGCACGAAAAGACGCAGCGTGCGCGGAAGCTCCAGCTTGTCCGCCGCCTTCAGGTCATTGGCGAAGCCGAAATCCTCGCCCTTCATGCCTTGCCCCCGGATTTGCGGGGTTTGCCCTGCAAGGCGGCCAGCACGCTTTCACGCGGGCCATCCGCGACGATGCGCCCCTGATCGAACACGATGACGCGGTCCACCATACCCAGCAGAGACACGCGATGTGTGGAGAAAATCAACGTGGCCGAACGGTCCAGCTTTTCTAACCGCGCCACGAATTCCGCCTCCGAGCGCATGTCCAGCGCGCTGGTCGGCTCGTCCAGAAACAGGATTTTCGGGCGGCGGATCAGCGCGCGTGCCAGCGCCACAGCTTGGCGTTGCCCGCCGGAGAGCGAGCGTCCCCCTTCCGCCACGGGCATGTCGTAGCCCAGCGGCGACACCGAGGCGAAATCCTCGACGCCAGCGATGCGCGCAGCTTCGATCATCTCTGCATCGCTCGCCGTCGGGCGGCCCATGGTGATGTTCTCGCGCAGCGAGCCATGGAACAGCTGGCTCTCCTGCAGCACAAAGCCGAAACCATGGCGCAGGTCGGCCGGGTCATACTGGCGGATATCGACGCCATCGACATGGATGACACCGCTTTGCGGGGCATAAAAGCCCATGGCAAGGCGGCCCACCGTGGTCTTGCCGGAGCCGATGCGCCCGACAATGCCGACACGCTCGCCGGGCTCGATCGAAAAGCTCACGTTGGTCAGCGCATCTGCCGCCGCCTCGGGGTAGCGAAAGGTCACACCCTCGAAACGCAGCGCGCCCTTCTCTACCTTGCGCTCGGTGTAGGTTTTCTCCGCCGGGCGCTCCACCGGCAGCTGCATCAGCGCATCAATCGCGCGCAGCGCATGGAGTGTGCGCGCGCCGCGCATCATCACCGAGGCGATATTCGCCACCGGCGCGAGGATGCGCGAGGACAGCATATTGGCCGCCACCAGCGCGCCCATGGTGATCTGCGCGTTGAGCACCATGAAAACGCCCCACACCATGATGATGAGGGACGCAAGGTTCTGCGCGCCGAGCGACAGGGTAAGGCTGAGCGCGGACCAGCGATGCACCGCCTCGCTCGCCCGGGTCGAGGCGGCAACCGAGCGCTCCCAATGCGTCTGCACGCGCCCCTCCGCGCCGATCGCGCGGATCGTTTCAAGCGCGCCAAGGCTCTCCACCAGAATGCCGTGGCGTGCGGCGGACTCAGCCTGCACATCCCGCACCGCCGCATCAAGCGGGCGCTGGATCAGGATGCCAATGCCGATGGAGATGGGCAGCAGAAACAACGGCACCAGCGCCAGCCAGCCGACAATGCCGAACATGAAGCCGAGGAAAACGAAGGCGAAGACTAGATCGGTTGCGGCGATCACCGTGCCGGAAGTAAAGAACTCACGCACGCCCTCGAAATCGCGGATCTGGTTGGCCAGCACACCCGCCGATTTCGGGCGGTTCTCCATGCGGATGCCCATGACCTGCGCAAAGAGCCGTGCCGCCAGCGTAATGTCGATTTGCTTGCCGGTGATGTCGATCATCCGCGAACGCACCAGCCGCAACGCGATATCGAAGGCAAAGGCCAGCAACACCCCGAGCGAGAGCGCGATCAGCGAGGCCACCGCACCATTAGGCAGCACACGATCATACACATTCATCGTGAAGAACGGGAAAGCCAGCGCCAGCAGGTTGATGAGAAACGCCGCCGCGGCGATGTAGAGATAATTGGCCCGGAAATGCGCCAGCGTGGCCCAGAACCAATGCTGTTCGACCTCGCCGCGCTGACCTCCGCGCTCTGCAAGGCCCGAGGCTGGCTTCAGGAAGAAGGTATAGCCGGAGTAAGCTGCCTCCAGCGCCTCGCGCGGAATCTCAAGCTCCTTGGTCTCAGTACTCGCCGGGGCGCAAAGCCGCACCGTGGGGCTCGCCGGATCATTGGTCAGCAGCACCAGCGCACGGCCATCGCGCAGCATCAGCACGGCGGGCAGCACCAAAGCCGGAATTTCGGCGAGGGAGCGCTGAAAAGGTTCGGCGACGAGATCGGCACGGGCGGCGGCCCGCTGGAAAAGGGCAGGGCGCAGCACACCGTCGTCAATCGGCAAGCCCGCGATCAGCGCTTCGGAGGAGACAGATCGTCCATGGTGGCGCGCAACGTATAGCAGCGCCGCGAGCAGGGGGCTCGTGGGTTGCGTCTCGCCGCTGCGCGCGGAAGTCTCGCTCACCGGGCGTTCTGAAGGCCGGGCGCGAAGTCAAGCGGCGGGATCAGCGCGCCGTTTTCCTTCAGATTGCGCATCGGGTTGGCGGCCTCGCCCGGCAGGGCCACGCGCATCGCCCCGAGCAGCGTGCCAGAGGCGGCAAGCAGCTGATAATCCGCGAAAACCGCAAGACCCTTGGCGTTGATGAGGCCCACTGCCGCGTTATAGCGGATCTGCTCGGCGTTCAGCAGGTCGAGCAGGCTGCGCTTGTCCAGCTCATACTCCGAGCGATAGGCGCTCACCACCTGCTCGGCGGCTTTGACCTGACCGGAGAGCGCGCGGATGCGGTCATTGAGCGCGGCGCGCGTCGTCCAAGCCTTGTCGATGCTCTCGATGGCCTGACGGCGCAGCAAGGAGAGGCGCATCTGCTGTTCGCCCACGCGCTCGGTCAGCTCGTTCTGGCGGGCGGTATCGGTGCCGCCGGAGTAGAGCGTCCAGTTGGCCGAGAGCTTGGCGCTGTATTCATCATAGCGCCCGGCAATATTCTGGGTATTCTTGCCATAGGCGGCGCGGCCTTCAAGCGCCACGGTCGGCAGATTGTTACCCTTGGCGGCATCGCGCTGCGCTTCCACGGCGCGGGTGTCGGAATCGGCCGCGCGCAGGGTTGCATTATTGGCGACGGCGGAATTGAGCGCCGCCTGACGCGACCCCGGCAGCCCCGGCGCACGCCCCGGCCACAACAGCCCCTTGGGTTCGCTGTCCACCGCGCGGCGGAACATGGCAACGGCTTCGCCAAGGCGCATCTGGAGTTCGGCACGGGCCGCTTCTGCCGCCAGCACGCGTTCACGCACCTGATCCTCATCGCCGCGACCGGCGCGGCCACCGGACACGCGCGCACTGACGCTGGAGAGCAGCGAGCGATGCACCGCGATATTGCGATTGGCCTGCGCGATCATATCCTGAAGACGCAGAATGTCGGTATAGGCCTGCACCGCATCGAGCGCGACAAGCTCCGAGCGCTCCTTGACGCGCCAGGAGGCGGCATCCACGCGGTAAGCATGGCGCCATGTTTCATTCACCGTGGCAAAACCGTCAAAAATCAGCTGGCGAACCGCAACACCGGCCTGACGACCGGCCTTGAAATCCCCGCTGCGCTGGGAGGCGAGGGGGCTTTGATACTGGCGAAGGCTCTCGGGTCCGATATCGGCCTGCAAACGCACCTGCGGCAACAGCCCGCCCTGCGCCTGACGCAGCTCCTGATCCGTCGCGCGGCGGTTGGCCGTGGCCTCGCCAACAGCGGGATTGGTTGTCACGGCGCGACGTACGGCTTCTTCCAGCGTCAAGCGCTGAGCAAGCGCGGGCGCGCTCGCCAGAACCGTCGTCAGAATGATCAGGTGTCGTAACCGCATGATGCCCAAGCCGAGAACTGTTACTGAACTACGCAGAGCGACAACACTTAGCGTCAAGTATCCAATTCGCAAATGCCGTTGTGCGGTTGCGAAGGTTAATTCTGAAAAAAAAGTTAACTGTGGCATTGCGGCCCCGCCCGGGGCCACAATGTCTTAGGCGATCTTGATGTCGCTGGCCGTCACAGTGCCGGTTTCAAGGTGAGCGAGCGCCACCATGGCTTCTGCTGCCCCCGAACCATCCGCATCATAATACAGGATGTTGCTGGTGGTATCGAACAGGAAGCGTTGGTCACCATCGGTGAAGGCCGCGCCGGTCGTAAAGCGCGAGGCATCAAGAACGCCGGTATCCGCACCACCCGCCGCCAGCCCGGCACCGATATCCGAGGCCAGGAAGCTCAGCGCATCTTCCCCGGAGGTGAAGTCGCGCAGCACATCCGTGCCGTTGCTGCTCACCTGCTCGTAGAAAATGGTGTCCGCGCCCGCGCCGGCGGTAATGGAGTCCGCGCCGTCATCGGCGTAGATCAGATCATTGCCGATCCCGGCGAGGATGTTGTCGTCGCCGTCGCCCGCATGGATTTCCGCCGCTCCCGCGCCGTTTGCGGTGATGGTGTCATCGCCCGCGCCCGCCGAGACATAATCCGACACCGCGCCCGACACCGTGATGTCGTCGCTGCCCGTGCCGGTAATCACGGTATTGGAATCGCCTGCACCGGCGTCCACCACGTTGTCGCCGTCGCCCGCCTCGATCCGGTCATTGCCCGCGCCGGTCACGATGGTGTCATCGCCCGCGCCGGCTTCGATATGATTGTCGCCATCGCCGCCGGTGATGTCGTTGTTTCCTTCGCCCGCCAGAATGGTGTCATCGCCCGCGCCGGCGGTGATCGTGTCGTCGCCCGCTCCGGTGGTGATGTCGTTCGTGCCTTCACCGGCATCGACCGTATTGCCGCCATCCCCGGCAAGGATGGTGTCATCACCGTCCCCGGCGGTCACGTCATTCACGCCGTTGCCGAGCGTGATGGTGTTATCGCCATCACCCGCCGCGACAGTATTGTCGCCGTTCCCGGCAGTGATGTCGTCTGCGCCTGCGCCCGTCGCGACGGTATTGGCGCCATTGCCGAGCAGCACAACATTGTCACCGTCTCCGGTGGTCACGATATTGGCGCCATCGCCGGCGGTGATATCATTCGTGCCGTCTCCGGCGGTGATGGTGTTGTCGCCTTCACCGGCACTGACGACATTGTCGCCATCCCCGAGGGTGATGGTGTCGTCCCCCGCCAGCGCGGTGACGGTATTCGCGCCCGCACCCAGCGTGATGCGGTTGTTGCCACCGCCGGCATCCACCGTGTTGTCGCCGTCGCCGCCCGTGACGATGTCCGCGCCGGTGCCCGCGGTGACGACGTTACTACCGTCGCCCATGGTGACCGTGTTGTCGCCATTTCCGGCATCGATGGTGTTGTTGCCGTTGAGAACGAGGACAATATCCAGCCCCGCGCCGGTGGTGACGACATTGTCGCCTTCGCCTGCCGAGACATTGTTGTTGCCGTCACCCAGCGTGATGGTGTCGAGCCCCGTGCCGGTGGTCACGCGGTTATTGCCGTCTCCGGCCGTCACGACATTGGTGCCATCACCCAGATTGATGTTGTTGCCGCCATCGCCGGCAGTCACGCTGTCATCACCGCCCAGCGCCGTGACGGTGTTGTCGCCGTTCCCGAGCGTGATCGCGTTGCCGCCGTCGCCCGCATCGACCGTGTTGTTGCCGTCGGTCGCGATGATGGTGTCATTGCCGGATCCGGCAGTGATGTCGTTATCTCCATCCCCCGCCTCGATGCGGTCATTGCCCGCGCCGGTGGTGATGATATCGCTGCCCGCACCGGCCTCGACGCGGTTGTCTCCATCGCCTGCGGCGATGGTGTTGTCGCCTTCACCCGCAAGGATCGTGTCATCGCCCGAACCGGTGGTGATGTCGTCATCCCCCGCACCCGTCGCGATATCGTTGCTGCCGTTGCCCGCAACGATCAGGTTGTCGCCATCCCCGGTGCGCACAGTGTTATCGCCATCTCCGGCGGTCACGTCATTGGTGCCGCCGCCCAGCGTGATGGTGTTGTCCCCATCGCCCGCGACAACGGTGTTGTCACCGTCTCCGGCCGTGATGTCATCATCGCCCGCGCCGGTCGTCACGGTGTTGTCGCCGTCTCCGAGGGTCACGAGGTTGCCGCCATCACCGGCGGTGACATCGTTGTTGCCGTTACCAGCTGAAATATCGTTGGCACCATCCCCCGCGACAACAACATTGTCGCCCTCGCCGGCATCCACAAGGTTGTCGCCATCCCCCAGCGTGATGGTGTCCGCCCCGCCCAGCGCCGTCACCGTGTTGCTGCCGTCTCCGAGGGTGACGGTGTTATCGCCATCGCCCGCGTCGACCGTGTTGTCGCCATCACCTGCGAGGATCGTGTCGTCGCCCGAGCCGCCGTTGAGCGTATTGTTGCCCTCCCGGCCGTCAATCAGATCGGCGCCGCCGCCGCCATTGATGATGTTGTCGCCCGCGTTGCCACGCAGCGTGTCGTTGGCGGAGCCGCCGGTCAGATGCTGGATGCCGCTGATGCCGGTGAAGCCCGAGGCGGTCCCCGCCGCGAGATCCGCCGAAACGGCCACCGTGGTGCCGGTGTAATCGAGCAGATCATCCCCGCCGCTGCCATTGAGCGTCACGGCTTCGAAATTGGCCAGATTCGCGCCTTCGGGCAGCATGCCACCATCGCTGGTAAGGCGGGTGAGGGCGCTGCCATCAAAGGTGACCTGGAAGATATTGTCGCGAGCATCCCCCAGAATCTGGAGGGTATCCGTGCCCGCGCCGCCATCGAGCATCCGGTCGGTGCCGTCTCCGGCGCGATAGATCACGGTGTCGTTGCCTGCACCGGCATCAATGGTGTCCGCGCCGCCCATGCCCTCGATGCGGTCATCGAAGCGCGTGCCGGTGAAGGTATTGAGCCCGGTGGTATCGCGCACATCCGCAATCACCGGTACCAGCGCCGTGACGGTGGTGGTGCCGCCGAAGGCATCCGTCAGCGTCAGGGTGATGGTGCGATCCGCCGTATCCAGCGCGAAGGTACGCTCGGTGTTGACGAAACGCAGGCTCTCGATCAGCGCCTGAACATCCGCAGCCGAATAGCCGCCGGAGGGCGCGGTGAAGGTGAGGCTCTCGCCCCGGCTCGCCCCGGAGACGATCTCGCCGCGCGCGCCGCTGGCCGTTGCCGAGACCGAAACATCGAGACGGCTGAAGGTATCGTTGTCGGGGTCGGAGGCGAGAACCGCGCCCCCGCGCGCAATCACCACGCCATTGGAGGCCGTGACGGTGTCAGTCGAGCGGGCGGCCTCCGCGGCGGTGACGCCCTGATATCCGCTGCCCGCCGCCCCCGTGTCGATGTCGAGCACCGGCAGGTCATTGGTGCCGGTGAGGGTAATGGTGATGGTGGTCGTGGTCGAAAGCCCTGTGGCATCGGTCACACGGTAGGTGAAAACCTCCGTGACGGTCTGCCCCTGCTGGAGCGATTGCACCGCAGGGAGTGTGTTGTCGAGCGTGTAGCTGTAGCTGCCATCGGCATTGAGCGTCAGGCGGCCATAGGTGCCGCTGACCGCATTGCCGACATTAGCGGCGGAATCGCTGCCGCCGGGGCCAACGCCGGTGACGGTGCCGGTGCCGGTGAAGCCGTCATTGGTCAGCACATTGCCGCTGGCCGTCGGCGTGCCGGGGTTGGGCACGTTTCCGGCGGCAAAGCCCGCTTCCGTCACCGAGGCGCTGTCAGACACCGGGTTCGGCGCGCCGACAAGCTGGACAAGGCTGTTGCGCTGGCTCTGCGAGGGCAGGGCGCTGAAAACGTTCTGCTGGCTGTCGGTGGGGGAGAAATTGACATTCGGCTCCAGCGAATTCAGCGTCAGACCGGGGATAGCCTGAAACGGCGAGCCACCGATGTCATTGCCGCCGCTGCCCAGAATGATGCGCTGGGGAAGCGAGATACCCGCCGCCGTCAGAATCTGCTCGTCCGACGAGATGGGAAACTGGCCCACGAAAATCGGCGCGTCGATGGTGGTCTGGCCATCGAGGTTGACGGAAACATCCGGCGCGGGCTGGCCGTTCGGCAGGTAAAGCCCTTCGACGATGACATGCGCCTTGTCGGGGAAAAGGACGACGAGGCGACCGTCGATCTTCAGCAACGTGATGTTTTCGGACGCGATTTTGGAAAGGTCGAGCGTTTGCCCCACGCCGAGACGGATTGTCTCGGAGGTGCCTGCGGCAGGATGCTGAAGGATTACCGACTTGCCACTGAAGATCGCTCGGGCCGCGGTATTTTCGCCTGCCATAACTCTTCCCTTTAATCCGAAGTCATCCGTTAGGTTTTAATTAAGTGCGTTGCACCATCGGGGTCAATTACATTTGCCGTCCGAAAGCCCGGATCGGGCACATTGGTAAATCCGGCTCCGCATCTGGATAATCCCCGCACAGGAATAATATCCTATTCTAAAGCCTCCCGAGCTCCAAGGAGGCGCTGATGCCCAATTCCTATGATCCCGCCCGTAATCCCTCCGCATCCTATGCGCGCAGCGCGGGTGATCCGGCGGGTTCCGCCATCGACATCGTTCCCAATGATGCCGCGAACCTGACGTCCTACGTCAAGGCGCTCCGCATCTACGTGCCCGCCACGCTGGCCGAGGCCACCGTGCGGGTGACGCCGACGCTGGCCGAGGACGACGCCAGTTTCGTTACCCTGCGCTTTCCTGCGGGGGTGAGCTACGAGCCGCTTTCCGTTCGCCGTGTATGGGCTACCGGCACGACGCCGGAGGCCGAGCTTCACGGCTATCTGAGCTGAGGTGCGCCCATGACCACCTTCGGCTTCGGCAAGTCCCTGCTTGCATCCGCGCCTGCACAGGTTCCCAATTCGGCGCTCATCGGGCTTCTCGGCCACTCCCAGGTGGCCGGGGCCACGGGCGCTTTCGCAAGCCCGCGCGCGGCCACCTACATGGGGCCGCAGCACACCTTCGGCTGGGCCTCGCTCACCTCCGGTGGGCGATACGTCCTCGATGAATACGGTTGCGCCGGTGTTTCCGGCTCCACCTCCACCGATATCCTCACAACCGCCGTGGCCGCCTTCGGCGGAAAAACGCAGCTGGAGGCCGTGAAGGGCTCGCGTGCCGGTACCTTCATCCTCAACACAGGCGTCAACGACACCAAAACCATCGCGAGCCTCAACAGCACCACGATTCCGAACTTCCGCACCATCATCCGCACGCTTCTGGGGCGCGGCAAGCAGGTGGTGGTGATGACGCCTTCGGCGAAGGGGCACGCCAGTTTCGCCAGCCAACGCACCACGGGCGAGGTGAGCCAGTTCCTCTTCGGCCTGCGCAGCTGGATTCTGAACGAGATGACGCGGGAGTTTCCGCGCAATGTCTATGCTTTCGATGCCTTTGCGGCGACGGCGGAACTGGCCAGCGTCAACGGCTATGGCGATGTGAAGACCGGCTACACCTATGATGGTCTGCACTTCAATTCCTATGGCAACCTGATGCTGGACCGGGCCATGGTGGAGGCTCTGGCGCCGGTGCTGGGGGGCGTGCCCGCGCCGAACCTCGGTCTGGATGCGGCATATTCCTTCGATGCCGCCAATGCCCCGCGCGGCAACCTGCTGACCAACGGCATCATGCGGGCGTCCACCTCGGCGGTGGGAACCAGCGGCGGCGTCACCTTTGCCGGTGTCAAACCGGGAAACTGGTTTTTCGAGCCCAACAGCATCCTGCAGGGCAATGCCACGCTCACCGCAACAGGTGCTTTCGAAACCGGAACGCCGACGGGGGATTGGTTCAAGATCACCTTCGCCGGCACCATCAATGCCGCGCAGGATTATGCCGCCTTCGATCTGGCGGGGTACATCGGTGCCACCAACTTCGCGTCCGGCGATGTGCTGCGTCAGGCCGGCGAAGTGGAAATTGTCGCAGGCGCGGTCGGTATCACGCATGTCAGCTGCGGCTTTGCGCTGACCGGGGGCGGCGGCGCCAGCATGACGCAGGGGTTCCAGCAGCCCCTCTTCGACAAAAGCGGGATCGATGCTGCGATTGCCACTCAGCCCCTGACACTCACCTATCCGGGCGGCCTTTCCGTGCCGGTCGTCGGGAGCACGCCCACGGGGGCACGTGCGGCCTTCGCCGTGCACTTCGGGGCCAACCCCAGCGGAGTCTTCACCGTCAACGGTGCGGTGCGCTTCCGCAACGCCCGCCTTTGGAAGGGGCTGGCCTGATCGCGCGCGATCAGATGCGGCTCTTCAGGCTCGGCGGGGCTTTGGCCCCGCCGGCCACTTGTCCGGGAACCAGCCGCGTAAGGTTTCCAGCAGCGGGGCGCAACTCGTCTCCCAATGGGTCGTGCGGCCACGCTCGATCGCGGCCTGTGAGAGCGCGCGCAGCAGATCGCGGTTGGACTCCAGCGCGCCAAGCGCCGAAACCAGCATCGCGGCCACCGCGTCGTCCGTATCCTCGCGCAGGAGGATGCCGTCCTCCCCATCACGGATCAACTCGCTCACGGCACCGACATCGGTGGCAATCGGCACGCAGCCGAGCCGCTGTGCCTCGATGATCGCAAGCGGAGCCCCCTCCCAGCGCGAAGGCAGAACGAAAACATCCGCCTCCGTGAAAACCTCGGTCAGCACGCCGGAGTCATAGATCGGTGGCTCCAGTTGCACGCCCAGCTCGCCAAGGCGCGTTGTCCAGGAGGTGGCATGTTCGGCCACGATCTCGGAGCCGATCACCCGCCACTCCACATTCAGCCCCTGCGCTTTGGCCGCCGCGATCGCCTTCTCCAGCCGCTCGACACCCTTTTGCGTATCGAGCCGCCCGACAAACAGCGCCTTGAGCGCACGCCCCGTCGTGGGCTTGGTGCGGGCACGTTCCATGGTCAGCAATTCATCGCTGGAAGGCATGTAGCCGCCGGCGTTTTCAATGAACATGGTCTTCTGCAAAGGCACACCCAGCCCGTGCAGCCAGTCCCGCAGCGCGCGCGAGCAGGTCAGGAACAGGTCATGCGCGTGCTCGAACCCCAGCCCGATGTAGGGATGCCCGACCGGGCGCCCGAAGGAGGCACGGTCCAGCACATGCAGGTGGTTGATGATCTTCACACCGGCGCGGCGCAGCTGGCCGATAGCGGCATTGAGCGGGGCGACATGGCAGTTGATCAGCACATCGGTGCCGCTCAGCAGCCCCAGAATACGCTTGGTATAGGCGTTTTCGTCGTATTCCAGCCGCAGATCATGGCCCATGAAGCGGCGGCTGCCGCCACTGAGGCGATAGTCCTTCTCAGCAAAGAAATTGATGCTGTCGAAGAACACCTTCTGGTTCTTGAACAGCTTCATCTCCGCTTCGCCGAAACAATAGAGATGCACATGGCATCCCGCGCGCTTGAGCACTTCGGCAATCGCAAAGGCCACGCGCTCCACCCCGCCATAAGCGGCAATAGGCAGGGCGATGGCGACATTGAGCCGGTTCGTGGCCGGAACGCGCGGCATGATATGCTCCGCCCCCACCATCTTTTCGATGAAGCGGGTGCGCGAAGCCATCTGCGGAATGCACTCCTGCCGCCAGGACCAGCGCTGGCGCTCGGTATAGGCGCGCCCCAGTTCCTCGGCGGCCTCCAGCGTGGGCAGAACGGCTAGCGTCAGCGGCATGGCGAGGCGCGAGAGCATCTGCTTGCTGAAGGGCGCGCGCACGCGGATATGGATGGTGCGCGGCTGCGGCACCGGATCGCGCAGGCTCATCACCCAATCGCGCGAGGGGTCCGAGAGCACCTCGTGCAGCAGGCGCTGGCGCGTCGCCCAGCCATGGACGCGCGCCTTGAGCGGGTTGCGCGCATTAATGTCGGCAATATCGAACCCGATGACGCTGTCGGAATGCTCGAAGCTGATGGCGAGGAAGTTGGCGTTGTGAACCTGCTTCTCGATGACGTTAAACAGGCTCCAGATAATGCGCAGCTCCGTGAGCGCCTTGAGCGCCTCCGGCTTGAACCACGTCAGGATTTCCGGAAAACCGTAGCTGTCCGGCTCCATGATGCCTGCGAACATCATGCCGATGGCATCATCATGCGTCACCACGCGCGCATGATGCGTGGGATCAGTGAAGAGCACGGCATCGCCCGAGCCGGGGTTGAGGCAGGCAAAGCGCGGCGCCTCGGCGTCCTCGTATTCCACGAGGCGTGGGTAGGAATGCAGCGCGGGATGCTTCTTGCGCATGTATTCGCGGATGCCGCTGATATCGCGCGCGGTATCCGTGACCATGCTTTCCCCGCGCATGCGGTATTCGAAGCCGAAGAACGGGTTGTTGCGCCCCACATAGCCCGCGCTGAGGCATTGCAGCCAGAATTCCCAGTCCTCGCAGCCCGCCTTCATGTTCTCGTCGAAACGCACGCCCTGATCGATCACTGCCCGCGCGACCATGCTGCCCGCTTCGCAGATGTTGTCATGCACCACGTGCAGCAGACGGGAGTAAGGTCCGGTGAAGTTGCCCGCCCATTCCACGCCGAACTTGTCGATGTTGGGATAGATCCAGCCCACGCCGTTGTCCGGGTCGAGCATCTCGAAGCAGCTGGCCAGCGTGGTGGGGCTCAAGCGGTTATCCGCATCGAGGAAATAGATCGCCTTGAGGCCCTTAAAGCGCTTGAGCGCGTAATCAATGCCGAAATTGCGGGCCGAGCTGAGCCCGCCGTTCGGCTTGCGGACATAGACGACATCCGGGTTGGCGGCCGCGAGCGACATGCCCAGCGTCGCGGTTTCCGGGAACGGGCAGCCGTCATCGACAATGACGCTCGCGATGCGGAAGGGCGCCTGTTGCTCCAGCACCGAGAAAACCGATTCCGCCACGAAAACGGAGTGCTTGTACACCGGAATGACCACAACAACCGTCGGGTCATCCCCCGGCTGGAAGGGCGCGGCGACCGTGGCGTCTTCGAAAGAGGGGAGCGTCATATCGCCTTCCATCGTCAGACCTCAGGGCAGCACAAAGCGCAGGTCAGCAAACTTCGCCCAGGCAAAATCGGGGGAGACGCCATCCGGCATACGGGTGATCATCACAAGGCTGGCATTCGCTTCCCCGCCGCGTCCGTCAATCGGGATGGAAAGCGTCTGCCGCCGTCCCGGCCCCAGCAGAACCCATTCGGACAGCACCACGCCTTCGGGCACGGTATCGGTGCGCAGCAGGGTGTCGAGTTGCCCGCCGAAGGCCGGGCCCAGCACCAGTCCAAACCGGAACGCCACGACACCGGCCTGCATGTTATCGACCAGAACATCCGCCTCGACGCGCGTTGCGCCAGCCGGAACGCACTCCGGCAAAAAGGCAATTGTCGGCGCTTCCCACACGGGATGCACCATCACCGTGCCTGCGGCGCAATCGGCCCCCACGGATTCGAACCCCGGCTCGGCCCAGCCGTCATCCGCCAGCCGCCGGACGCGCGACAGCCAGTCTCGGGAAATCTTGATGCGGATATCGTCCGCACCGGAGACAACAGCGGGGAGGGTGCCGTTCTTCTCCACCGGGAGGCAGGTGGCCCCATCGTGACGCACGGCAATGCCCGGCGGCGAAATGAACAGCCGCAGCGCCAGCGCGCGATCCACGATGGAATCGCCCCGCGTGCTGCCCAGATGATACAGCGGCAGCGGGTTCACCCCGCCGACGGAAAGCCGGAATTGCCCCGCTTCCCCTTCGATCCGCAGGTGGAGCACCGCGCTCTTGGCAATGCCGCCGAGGGTTTCCGGCAGGCCGAACTGCAGCCAGCCCGCCGCCAGATCCTTGATGTTGAGCCGCCAGGTCCAGAGGTTCTTGCGTGTTTCCGGCACGTGGATCGCCACATGCAGAACCCCCTTCGCCTTGCGGTCCTCCCGCCCGATATGCAGCGAAAACGCGCTCAGCGTCTTGCTGGTGGCCGGCAGAACCTGCTGAACCGCGCTCTTGCTCTTCAGGCTCTTGGCCGAGACATCGACCAGCGCCTTGGGTTCGGTGACGAAGAACTCCTCCACCAGCGACACGCGCCGGGCGTAGAAATAATCCTCAAGGCGCGAGAGCGTGTCCTGCAGCGTGTCGTGCTGGCGGCGCATCTCGTAAAGGTCGCGCGAGAGCTGGGAAACCAGCTGCGCCTGCTGGCCGAGGTAGGCCTCCATGCCGAAGGCCGCCCCCAGCATCAGCGCCTCGTAGCTCAGCGCCTGCTCGACCAGAACGATGTCCGGGATAAAGGGCATGCGCGCCGCGCGGAACTTGTCCTGCAAGGCTTCCAGCAGATCAAGGTGGGCCTCCTCGCGCGCGACAAGGCCGAGGCAGGGCAGTTCCGGCAGGCCGCCGTCCACCACGCGCCCGTCAAGCAGGGAGAACAGAACACCCTCTTCCGTTACAGCGAAGGGCTCGAACAGGGAACCCTCCTCAGCCTCCAGTCTCGCATACGGGGCGGCAATCGTCAGAAGCGAGAATTTAGTCATGGCGACCAGTAAAATCGGAGGTTGAGAACGGGAGAGAAAAAGCAGCCATTGCCACCGCTTTTCCGATAGTTAGGCGTTTTGCGGGGCATGAGAGTGCACCCGCGAACTGTATATTGCCGGTTGAATTTGTGCTGTGCAACAGACTTTTGGAGCGTGGTGGGTTTTCTGGCGATGCCCGTTCCCGGGTTCTTTATGCCGCTCCGTTTAGCCGGTAAACATGGCGGGCAGATGAAGCGCCCGGTGGGCCGGAAGAAGGACAAACGCCATGGGCGGGTTTTGCAAAACACGGGACGCGCTTTTCCGCTGCCTCAGGGTCTTCGCAATCGCTTTGGCGTCAATGCTGGCCTCTCTTCCGCTGGAAGCGCGTTCGCCGGGCTCCAGAGCGCCCACGCACCAGAACGATGCAATCATCGGCGTGAATTTTGTGAACCCTCATCGACTGCCCGTCAAAGAGCAGGACGCGATGCTCGATGCCATGGAGAGAGAAGGTGTCAAGGTTATTCGCATGCCCTATGCATTGGAAAAACCTGATTTAAACCTGATTGCAAGAGCGTATCAACGCGGCATCAAGGTTCTGCTTATTGTCGAGGTGATCTTTCCGAAGGATGCGCCCTTTTTTGCATGGGACAAACAGAACTATCCCAGCATTTGGTCCGGGCATCCCCTTTCCTCGGCCAGTCCTGCTCTCTCAGGTAAGTACTACCGCAAGCTGATGTCTGATCTCGACGCTGCAGGCATCAAATTGGCGGGCCTCCAATTGGGCAACGAGATCAACAGTGCTCACTTCAATCGCGAATTCCCGGTTCCCGGCGAAGGGCGCCATTTCGGCACTCGTGATCTGGAAGAACACCCGGTGGGTCGCAGGATCGCACAGGGTTACAAGCGCTACATTGAGGTTCTTGCCGAACTCAAGCACGCGCGAAACGGATCGAAGCTGAACCAGTCTACGCCGTTAATTGCCGCAGGACTTGTAGGTTATGAAGGGCCTGAGGGGCCACTCCGCAATGCCAAAACCGATATAGTGAGTACCAATGCCACGCTCGATTATCTGCGCGCACACGGGGCCGATGATCTTGTCGACGTGAACCGCCCCGGGTTTGCCGGAGGCCATTTGGTTTAAGTTATGCGGCCATAGCTGGCTGGTCCAGCGTGGCGTAATAGCGCTCCTCGGCCTCAGCAGGCGGGATGTTGCCGATCGGCTCCAGCAAC
>JAIUNQ010000284.1 GCA_020161475.1 Pseudomonadota bacterium
CCGAAGATGAGGACCGCCCCGATCATGGCGAGATAGGCCAGGTGGGTGTTGCGGGCAGCGGGGTCGCTGGGAGGTGTCACATGCGGACTTTCAGACGGAATTACCGGGCGGGATTCGGTAGCGTTACCAACAATCGTACCGCACGTTACGCCCTTGGCCAGTCCCTAAAAATGAAACGCTGTCATTTGGTTGGGGAGGACAGAATTGAACCTTTTAAATTATTGAATTGAAACAGATTTGTGTTTTTTATGAAAAAAGTCTTGAAATTGCCGAAATCTTAACGGATGCTCGCTTCCCCCGTGACTGACGGTCGTGTTCAACCCTAACCACCTGGAATAACCTCAATGAAGCCAACCGAATTGCAGAGGATGCTCGGCCCCGACAACGGGCAGGACGCCTCCAGCCTTTCCATGGAAAACGCGTCGGAGGGGGGGGCCTGTGCCGTCTCCGCTATCGACGACGCGCATCTGGTCTCTGCAACGCTGGCAAAAAGCGCCGCGGATCGACACTCCGTCGAGCCGGTCTCTCTTCGCGTTCTGGCCGAAATGTACAAAGCCGTAGGCACAGAAGAGATCACGCGCGGCGCTTTGATCGAAAAGCTGAAGACGTCTCCCGGAAAAGCGCTGGGCGGCCCTTCCATCTTGGCAGCCATCACCCAGTGCGTCCGCCTTGGTCTGATTGATGTTGTTGCGGAAGCAACGGCTTCGAACCGCCTGACCGGACGTCCCTCGCACGCCATCCGGATCAACGCCCACGGCCTGCGTCTGCTTGTGATCCAGGCAGCTCTGTTTCGTACCATCGAGACGGCGGCGTCCTCGCGCGCGTCTCCCACCGCCCGACTTAACTGAGACCAAGGAGGTCCATTATGCCTACCTCGACCCTCGAAACCTCTGCCGAGCGCAACGTGTTTACGTTCGCTTTGGCTGAAGCCCTCCGCGCCCGTGAAAAGAGCCGCCGTGCCACGGCATATAATCTCGCGACGGTGATGGCACCGCGTGAGATGGAGGCTGACCCCTCCCTCCTGACGGTTGAGAGCGATGTCGGCGCGTTTTTTGCTGCCGCCCCGGCCGGTGATGCCTGTGTGGCGAGCGACGAGCATCTCGCCTTCGTGGAGGTTTGCCGTACGCGTGAAATCCTGTTCTTCAACGGCATTCGCGAGAGCTGCCACAAGGCTTTCGTCAGCCAACTTGATGCGGAAGAGCGCGAGCAGGTTCTTGCCGAGCAATACAAGGCTGCGCTTGAGGCCAGCGCCAACCTGACACCCAATATTCGCCAGCGCCAGTATCTGGCTGAGCAGAGCGTTCTGGCAACCCTGAAGGACTTTGAAGCTGAGCAGACCCTGCTTGCGTTGCGTGCGGCTTTCAAGCTGGCCCGCACCCAAGGGTGCTCGCCGAAGGTCATGGCCCGCGAGATCTTGCTGTCACTCGCCAGCTGAACCCATTGAGGGGGATCTGAAACTTAAAGGCCGCGATTGATCCAATCGCGGCCTTTTTTCATTATTACACCAGCGCCTTGGGCGCCACGCAGCACATTTTTTTACGCGAGCGCCTTCAGGGCGCCGCGGCCTGCGTAGATCGCGGTGTCGCCGAGTTCGCCCTCGATGCGCAGGAGCTGGTTGTACTTGGCGGTACGGTCCGAGCGGGCGAGCGAGCCGGTCTTGATCTGGCCGCAGTTGGTGGCGACCGCGAGGTCCGCGATGGTGGCATCTTCGGTTTCGCCCGAGCGATGCGACATCACGGCAGTGTAGCCCGCGCGCTGCGCCATCGAAACAGCCGCCAGCGTCTCGGTGAGCGAGCCGATCTGGTTCACCTTCACGAGGATCGAGTTGCCGGTGGCGGTCTTGATGCCCTGCTCGAGGCGGGTGACGTTGGTGACGAAGAGATCATCGCCGACGAGCTGGCACTTCGAACCAATGCGGTCGGTCAGCAGCTTCCAACCCTTCCAGTCGTCTTCCGACATGCCGTCCTCGATCGAGACGATCGGGTAGGTGTCGACGAGCTTTTCGAGGTAGGCGACCTGCTCCTCGATCGAGCGCTTCTTGCCCTCGCCGTGGTAGTCGTACACGCCATCCTTGAAGAACTCGGTCGAGGCGCAATCGAGCGCGATGGCGATGTCACCGTCGCGGCCCGGCTTGTAACCGGCCTTCTCGATGGACTTCATCACGAAATCGAGCGCCTCTTCGGCGGACTTGAGGTTCGGCGCGAAGCCGCCCTCATCACCCACCGAGGTGTTGTGGCCGGCGTCCTTCAGGGACTTCTTGAGGGTGTGGAACACCTCAGCGCCCATGCGCAGGGCTTCCGAGAAAGTCTCGGCGCCGATCGGCATGATCATGAATTCCTGGAAGTCGATCGGGTTGTCGGCATGGGCACCGCCGTTGATGATGTTCATCATCGGCACCGGAAGAACGCGGGCCGAGGTGCCGCCGACGTAGCGATAGAGCGAAAGGCCGCGCGATTCCGCCGCTGCCTTGGCGACCGCCATCGAGACGCCGAGGATGGCGTTGGCACCGAGGCGACCCTTGTTGGCGGTGCCGTCGAGGTCGATCATGGCCTGATCAACGCCGACCTGATCTTCCGCGTCCATGCCGACGATGGCTTCGGCGATCTCGTTGATGACGTTCTCGACCGCCTTGGTCACGCCCTTGCCGAGGTAGCGGCTGCCACCATCGCGCAGCTCAACGGCTTCATGCGCGCCGGTCGAGGCACCCGAGGGAACCGCAGCGCGACCGAACGAGCCATCTTCGAGCACCACATCCACTTCAACGGTCGGGTTGCCGCGGCTGTCGAGAATTTCGCGGGCGAGGACATCGACGATGAGGGTCATGGTGGCTCCTGAATGGTTGGCTTTTGCCGATTTTCGGCTAACTAGCATGCAACTGCGCGCTCCATAGCCAGAAC
>JAIUNQ010000285.1 GCA_020161475.1 Pseudomonadota bacterium
CCACCCAGCGCCCCTTCTCCTCCGCCAGCACCTTTGCGGTGCCGTCGGGGAGCGTTTCAACCACCTTCCCGTCCTCGCCGCCCGTCACCAGCCGCTGGCCATCCGAGAGGGCGCAGAGGATGCCCGCGCCGCCATGGGGGCGATGCTCCACCGGTTCCTCGCCCAGCATCACCGCACCATCGGTGAGGACGAAGAAGGGCACCAGCCCCATGAACCCGGCCCGCAGCACGTGTTCAGGAAAGGTGTAGGGCTGCACGCGGTCGCTCAGCGATTGCATCGGGGCGGCAGAGGCGCTCATTTGGCAACGCAGCCCAGAAAGCCTTCGCGCAGGGCTTTTTCATTCAGCTCACGGCCGATGAAGACGATGCGCGAGACGCGCTTTTCGTCCGGCTTCCATTCGCGCTGCACATCCCCATCGAGGATCTGGTGCACGCCCTGGAAGACGAAGCGCTTCGGCTCGTTCCTGAAGCTCAGGATGCCCTTGGAGCGCAGGATGTTCGGCCCTTCCACCTGCACGAGATCATTGATCCACGGCATGAATTTTTCCGGGTCGATGTCACCGTCATGCGCGATGGAGACCGACTTGATCTCCTCGTCATGGTGGCCATGCAGATGGTGATCATGGTGGGCGTGGCTCTCATGCGTACAACCGGGGCCGCAGTCATGATCATGATCGTGGTGGTGATGATCGTCACCGGTGAGGAAAGCGGGTTCGATCTCCAGAATCCGGTCGAGATCGAAGGCGCCGCGGTCCAGCACTTTCTCCAGCTCGATCGCGCATTTGGTTGTTTTGTGCAGGGTCGCATAGGGGTTGATGGCGCGGATGCGTGCCTCAACCGCCGCCAGCTCCGCCGGGGTGACGAGATCTGTTTTGTTGAGCAGGATCACGTCCGCAAAGGCGATCTGGTTCTTGGCTTCGGGCGCATCTTTCAGGCGCGCGGCCAGCCACTTGGCATCGGCCACCGTGACAACCGCATCCAGGCGCGATTTGGCCTGCACATCCTGATCGACGAAGAAGGTCTGCGCCACAGGCGCGGGGTCGGCAAGGCCGGTGGTTTCGACGATGATCGCGTCGAAGCGGCCCTTGCGCTTCATCAGGTTCTCGATGATGCGGATGAGGTCGCCGCGCACGGTGCAGCAGATGCATCCGTTGTTCATCTGGAAGACTTCCTCATCGGCGCCGACGACGAGATCGTTGTCGATGCCGATTTCGCCGAACTCGTTGACGATCACGGCGTATTTCTTGCCGTGGTTCTCGCTCAGGATGCGGTTGAGCAAGGTGGTCTTGCCGGCACCGAGGTAGCCGGTGAGCACGGTGACGGGAATTTTCTCGGGTGTGTCGAGCATGGGTACCTCTTGCGAAGCGCTGCCGCCCTAGAAATCGAAAAGCGGGAGCGGCTTCAAGGGAAAAACGTTCAGTCCTTCAACGCGGCGGCAATGGTGCGCGCGTTGTGGCGCATCATGGCGATATAGGTCGGCGCTTCGCCTTTTTCATCGGAGAGCGTGTCGGAAAAAAGCATGCCGCCCAGTTTCGCGCCGGTCTCGCGGGCAATCTGCTCGGCGAGCTTCGGGGTCTTGATGCTTTCCACGAAGATGGCCCGCGCTTTCTTGCCCTTCGAGAGGCGCACAATGCGCGCGACATCCTTGGCGCTGGGTTCCGCATCGGTCGAAAGGCCCTGAATGGGGTGCAGGTCGAAGCCGAAATCGCGCCCGAAGTAGGCCAGCGCATCATGCGAGGTCACGATGACGCGCTTGTCACGGCTGATGGGGGCAAAGGTTGCCTCCATTTCAGCCTTGAGCGCTTCCAGCTCGCCGATATATGTCGCGGCGCGGCTGGCATAGCCTTCGGCATGGGCCGGGTCGGCTTTGGCCAGACCGTCACGGATATTGGCGACATAGGCTTTGGCGGCGTCAATCGACTGCCAGGCGTGCGGGTCTGTTTTGCCGTGGTCTCCGGCGTGAGAGTGGGAATGGCTATGCCCCCGGCCCTCATCGGCCGCGGCTTGCAGCGTCTTGACCTTGCTGGTTGCGACCACAACCACCGCCTTGGTGCCGGAGCTTTTGATGAGGCGTTCCATGAAGCCTTCGAAGCCGAGGCCATTGACGAGGACAAGATCGGCCTCCTTTACCGCTTTGGCATCCTGCGGGGTGGCGCGATAGACATGGGCATCTGCGCCCGGCCCCACCAGCGTGGTGATGGTGGCGTCCGGCCCGGCCACGCGCTTGGCCATATCGCCCAGAATCGAGAACGAGGCGACCACCTTGAGCGGGGCGGCATGGGCCGGCAGGGCGAACACCAGAAAATGTAACAACGTAACAGCAGCAAGGCGCAGCAAGGCCATGGCGGAACTCCCTTCCGGCGGTTCAGGCTTCGAGGTGGCGTTGGGGCAGCAGCGGGCGGATGAGCCCATGCGGGGCGAGGATCAGCGAGGCGAGATAGATGCCGCCGGCGACCAGAATGATGGCAGGCCCGGAGGGCAGCCCGAAATGATAGGACAGCAGGAGGCCGAGGATATTGGCGCTCATGGCGGTGGGAATCGCGATGCCGATCATGCCGGAGACATCATCCGACCAAAGGCGCGCGGTGCCGGCGGGCAGCATCATGATGCCCACCACGAGCAGGGTGCCGAGCGCATGAAAACCCGCAACCAGATTGAGCACTGCCAGCGTGAGAAAGCCGAGATGAAACAGCGGGCCATGGCGTGAGACGCCGGCGGCAAAGCCGGGATCGAGGCATTCGAGCAGGATGCCGCGATAGCCCAGTGCCAGCAGGGCCAATGTCAGGCTGGCGACCGAAACGATGAGCAGCAAGGTGGCATCATCCAGCGCGAGGATGGAGCCGAAGAGGAAGCTCA
>JAIUNQ010000286.1 GCA_020161475.1 Pseudomonadota bacterium
CCCGAGGCCACGACAGCGCCCGCCTTGAAGCGCTCGGCAATCAGATAGGCCTGAATGCCGGTGGGGCAGGCGGCGAAAATCACCGCGCTCGCGGCATAGGCCGGCGGCAGGCGGAAGACATAGACCGCCAGCACATAGACCAGCGCCGGGTGCAGGATCAGCTTGAGCAGCGTGATGATGACAATCATCAGCCGCGCGCCGCCGAAAGAGATTGCTGTCAGGGACATGCCCATGGCGACCAGCGCACAGGGGGTTGCGGTATCGCCGATCATGCGCAGCAGATCGGTGGCCACTTTCGGCATGGGCCACCCGGAGAAGCGGAAAGCCAGCCCCGCAATAATCGCCAGAAAGATGGAGTTGGTGACAAGCCCCTTGAGCAACGCGCCCCAGCCGCCGCCTTCCCCCCGCGCGATCAGCACGCTCACCCCGGTCATGGTGATGGAAAGATGCACCGCCAGCAGGATGACGATGGGGAGTTTGCCCGCTTCGCCCACCGTGGAGAGAATGACCGGAAGGCCCACCATGACCGTGTTGGACTGCGCAGAGGCAAAGCCCGCGATGGCGGCTTCGCGCCCCTGCCGCCCTGAGCGGCGGGCGAAGGTGTCGGCGATGAACCACACCGTGAACAGAGCGATGAAATAGCTCGCCCAATAGGGAAAAGGGTTCACATCCGGCGTTTTCGCCTCGGTCACGGCACGGAACAGCAGCGCCGGAATGGCCAGCACATTGACGAATTCGGACAGACCGGAACTTGCCGCGCGGGAGATGATGCCTGTTTTCGCGACAAGGAAGCCCAAGGCGGCAAGCGCGAAAATCGGCGCCAGCGCCGCGAATGTGGTGATGAAGGAGGACATGGAACCCGATGCCGGGGCGAAATAGACTTAACGTCTTCTCACCCGAAAGTCGTGTGCCGGGCAAGGGGGGTTAGGCAAGTTTTAGGCGGGTTGCGTTATGCATTTGATCCGCGAACTGCGAATTTTGAGCTTGAGAGCCCTTGATGAACGATCGTCCCGCTCCGCTGAATGCGCCGGCCCGTATCCGCGAGGTGCTGCATGAGCTGCGCGCGCCGCTCGGCGGGATCGCGGCCATGGTTGATATGCTGCGGGCCAGCGCGCTTGACCCTCGCCAGCGTGAGATCGTGCAGGCGCTGGAGGCCAGCGCCCTGCATCTGCGCGCCATTGCCGACGGTGTGCTGGGGGCAGGTGAGGATGCTTCGGCCCACAAGGCGCAGCCGCTGCGCGGTTTCCTTGAGGCGATCAGCTTTACGGCGCGGGCGCGGGCTGAGGCCAAGGGGGTGCAGTTTTCGCTGCACCTTGAGGATGAGTCGCTCGCCGCACTCGAGATTGGCACCCCCGCCTTGCGGCAGGTGCTCGAAAACCTCATCGACAATGCGCTGCGTCTTTCGCAGGGCGAAGTGATGCTGGTGGTGGCGCGCCGCTCCGAGACGCGCCTGCAGTTTGCGGTGTTCGACCATGGGCCGGGCCTGACGATGGAAGAGGCCGAGCGGTTGATCCGTGAGGGTGGCGGCATTCAGGGGCGTCCGGGCGGGGCGGGAATCGGGTTGTCGATTTCCGGTCGTATCGTCAGTGAGCACGGCGGGCGCCTCGAAGGCGGCCCCGGCGAAGCCGGGGAGGGGGCCTGCCTGACCTTTGACTGGCCGGACGGGGAGGGGGCTGTCGCCCCCGAAGGCGTTGCCTGCCTTGTGGTGGATGATCACCCGGCCTCGCGCCTTGTCATGCGCACGATTCTCTCGGCGGCAGGGTACCACGTGCTGGAAGCCGCTGACCCGCGTGAGGCGCTGGCGCTGTTCGAGCGCCACAAGCCCGGCCTTGTCCTCTCGGACCTGAATATGCCGAACGGCGGCGGGCAGGGCCTGATTTTCCGGCTGGCGACGCTGGTGCCCGATATGCGGCCTCAGCTCGTGGTGGTGAGTGCCGACGAGGTGGGGCTTGATGATCCGCTGTACAGCGTCATCGATGCGCAGGTGAAAAAGCCGATCTCGGTGGACAGCGTGCTGAGTGCTGTTTCCAGCGCCCGCGCCAAGGCTGCCTGAGCGCGCTCAGTTCTGGGCCACGGCGTTGTTGGCGCCCGGCGCGGCGCGCAGCACCGAATCGATCTGATCCCGCTCGCGCTTGAAATTGGCGAGGCCGCGCCCGGCGAGTTCGCGCCCCTTGGGCAGCTTGATGCCGAGCGGATCGACCATACGGTCGTTGATCATCACCTCGTAGTGCAGGTGCGGGCCGGTGGAGAGGCCCGATGAGCCAAGGCGGCCGATGATCTGGCCCTGGCGTACGCGCACGCCGGTGGAAATGCCGGGGCCGAAAGCGGACATGTGGTTATAGGTCGTCACGTAGCCGTGGTTATGCTCGATTTCGACGCGGCGGCCATAGCCCGAATCCCAGCCCGCAAAGCGCACGGTGCCCGAGCCCGCGGCGCGAATCGGCGTGCCGACCGGGGCTGCCCAGTCCACGCCGTTGTGCATGCGGTAATAGCGCAGGATCGGGTGGCGGCGCATGCCGAAGGTGGAGCGCAGCTCGCCGCCGTCGATCGGCTTGCGGATGAGAAACTGCTTCACCGAGCGTCCCTCGGGGTCGAAATAATCGACGACTTCATCTTCCGGCAGCTTGAAGCGGTAGTAGCGGCGTTTGATGCCGCCGGTCGTCAGCGCCACCATCAGCAATTCAGGCTTGGCCTGATCGGCGTCCGCATTGGTGACGAGCATTTCGATGGAATCACCCGGTGCCACGCGGCGCTGGAGATCGACATCGAAGAAGACGGTTCGAATCGCCTCGTCGATGGCCGAAGGCGCAATGTCATGGCGGCGCGCTGTTTCGTGGATCGAGGCATAGAGCGT
>JAIUNQ010000287.1 GCA_020161475.1 Pseudomonadota bacterium
CTGGGCTGCACGGAGGGTGAGATTGCCATCGCCTCGACCGGCGTGATCGGCGAGCCGCTCGATGCGACCAAGTTCAACGGCGTGCTGGCCGATTGCGCCTCGCGCGTGAAGGGCGATGCGTGGAACGAGGCCGCCCGTGCCATCATGACCACCGACACCTTCCCCAAGGCGAGCTTCAAGCGCTTCAAGGTGGGGGGTGTTGAGGTGACGCTGGCAGGTATAGCCAAGGGCGCTGGTATGATCGCCCCTGATATGGCGACCATGCTGAGCTTCGTCTTCACCGATGCCGCCATTTCCGCACCGGTGCTGCAGGCGCTGCTCTCCAAGGCGGTGAAGGGTTCGTTCAATGCCGTGACGGTAGACAGCGATACCTCAACCTCCGACACGCTGATGCTGTTTGCGACGGGGGCTGCCAAAGCGCGCGGACAGAAGGAAATTAGCCAGCTCAATGATCCGGCGCTGTCTTCCTTCAAGCGAGCGCTCAATGCGGTGCTGCTGGATCTGGCGACGCAGGTTGTGAAGGACGGCGAGGGCGCGCGCAAGTTCGTCAAGGTGAGCGTGGAGGGGGCGAAAAGCGCCAATTCCGCCAAGCGTATTGCGCTGTCCATTGCCAATTCGCCGCTCGTGAAAACGGCTGTGGCGGGTGAGGATGCCAACTGGGGCCGCATCGTGATGGCCGTGGGCAAGGCGGGCGAACCGGCCGAGCGTGACCGCCTCGCCATTTTCTTCGGCGACACCCGCGTGGCGGTGGAGGGCGAGCGCGACCCGAATTATTCGGAAGAAGCGACCTCGGCCTATATGAAGCGGGACCATATCGAGATCCGGGTCGATCTCGGCCTCGGGCGCGGCAAGGCTTCGGTCTATACCTGTGATCTGACCAAGGCCTATGTCGAGATCAACGGGGATTACCGCTCGTGAAGCTCACCCTCGTCGTCGCGGCGGCGCTGATCGATCCGGACGGGCGGGTGCTGATTGCCCAGCGCCCGGCCGGCAAACAGCTTGCCGGGCTATGGGAATTCCCCGGCGGGAAGATCGAAGCGGGGGAGCGACCGGAGCAGACCTTGATCCGGGAGCTGCGCGAGGAACTCGGAATCGAGGTTAAGGAACCCTGCCTCGCCCCGTTGACGTTCGCCTCCTATCATTATGATGATTTTCATCTTTTGATGCCACTGTATGTTTGTAGGCGTTGGGAGGGTACTCCGCGCGCCTTGGAGCATGCCGAGCTCAAATGGGTTCCGCCGCACCGGCTGAGGGAGTTCCCGATGCCGCCGGCGGATGAGCCATTGATCCCGGCGCTGATCGACTGGATCTGAACGCGTTCGTTCAGGGCTGACTAGGAGAGTGGCATGGCAAGCGTGTTCAAACGCCTTTTGCGCGATGAAAGTGGCGCTGTGGTTGTTGAATATGCGATCGTGTGTTCGCTTATTTTTGCCTGCCTGATCGTGGCCGTGCCGTATTTCGCGAACGCCTATCAGGATTTCACGACCAAGGTGGGCCAGACCATCAGCGCGGCCATGCCGTAATCGGCCCCAGCCTGTTGGGGCCGAATTCTGGCCCTGTTTTTTCGTTACTCTTTTTCTTCCCGGATTTTCGCCAGCGCATCGGCCAGCGGCGTTTTCGCGCTGCCCGGCTTGAGCGGCTTCTGCTGGCTCTCATGCGGGGCCCAGCCCGATATCCAGATGATCTCGAAGGTGGCCCGGATGCGGCCGTCCGCATCGGCGAAGCGCTCGGCATAGATCTGAGCGGCGCGGGCGATGATGGTGCGCGTGAGCGGAGGCTGGCCGGGGCGCAGCAGGGCGCTGGCCGTGGCCCCCATGGCGCGCAGATCGCCGATCAGCGCGAAGACATTGTCATAGCGCACGGTGAGCTTGTCCGCATCGGCAACGGGGAGGGCGAGGCCAGCGCGCTGGAGCAATTGTCCGGCGGCGCGCACATCCACCATCGGGAAGACACGCAGCCCGGCGGAGCCCCTGACCTCACTCTCGGCGGCGAGCAGGCTGGCGCGCAACTCATGCAGGGTGTCCCCTCCCGCAAAGGCGGCGATGAGCAGCCCATCGGGCTTGAGGGCGCGGCGCAGTCGGGTGAGGTATCCGGGCAGATCATTGACGCGGTGCAGCGCAAAGCCCGAGACGATCAGATCCTGCGTTTCGACTTCCGGGAAATCCTCGCCGATGCTGCTCCCGGTTACGCCGCGCGCGCTGGCCACCGCCTTGCCGAAAGCGCCATCCGGGGTGCCGAAATCGTGCAGGATGGTGAACTCCCGCATGACGGGGGCGAGGCGCTCCACCAGATCCTCGCTCATGCGCTCCAGCAGGAAGGTTTCCGCGCCGATGCGGCGCGCGCGCTCCAATCCCAAGCTCACCTTGACGGGATCGAAGAGTTGCGGAACGCTTGTGGTCTCCATGATCGATCCGGAACCCCTGCTGCCAATACGAACGCGCTCCGATAGCACGGGGGAGGCGGGCTTGTCGCCCTACTCCAAGGCGCGGACGTTGATGCTGCGGTTGCGCCGCTCGGCGGTGGAGATGATCTACCCGCCCCAATGCGTGGCCTGTGAAGCCGCCACCGCAAGCGCGCAGGCGCTGTGTCCGGCGTGCTGGGCGGGCTTGCCCTTGATCGAGGCGCCCTGCTGCGAACGCCTCGGTATTCCGTTTTCCGTGGATTATGGCCCCGGCCTGCTCTCGCCTGCGGCGATTGCCGATCCGCCTCGTTTTGATCGGGGGCGGGCGGTGGCACTCCACAAGGAGGGCGCGCGGGCGCTTGTCACCCGGCTCAAGTTCGGCGAGCGGCTCGATCTGGCCCATGTCATGGGCACCATGATGGCGCAGGCAGGGCGGGAGCTGCTGGCGGAT
>JAIUNQ010000021.1 GCA_020161475.1 Pseudomonadota bacterium
ACGCAACGGAGCGGCATCCTGCTGGATAAACCTTGACAAGTGATTTCAATCCAAAGCGAAGGCGTGGGAAAATAAGGATAATTCAGACTAAGTGATGTAAAATATAGTACAACCTAAAGTAGGCCAATCGCCCTGAAGCTCGCGTGTCCCTTGCGTCCTACAATCAGGTGGTCGTGCACGACAATACCGAGGGGTTCTGCAAGAGAAACGATTTCATTCGTCATCTCGATATCCGCCCGCGAGGGCGAGGGATCGCCCGAGGGGTGGTTGTGGACGAGGATGACGGCTGAGGCATTGAGCTGGAGCGCGCGGCGGATGATCTCGCGCGGATAGACGGGCGTGTGGTCCACCGTGCCCCGGTGCATCATCTCGTCGCCGATCAAGCCGTTCTTCTTGTCCAGCAGCAGCAGCCGGAATTCCTCGCGCTCGGCAAAGGCCATAGCGGTGCGGCAATATTCCACCACGGAGGCGTAGGATCCCAGCACCTGCCGGTTCTTCACCGCGCCGATGGCGACGCGCTTGGCCGCCTGTTCCACCAGTTTCAGATCGTGGATGATGGCCGGGCCGACGCCTTTGATTTCGCCCAGCAATTCGGGCGGGGCCGCCACAACCTCGGCAAAGGTGCCGAAACGCGCGATCAGCGCTTTGGCCAGCCCCTTCACATCGCCGCGTGCGATGGAGCGGAACAGTACCAGTTCCAGCAGCTCATAATCGGGCAGGGCGTCGGCGGTGGTGGAGAAGCGCTCGCGCAGGCGCGCGCGATGGCCAATGTAATGCGGTGCCTCCTGCAGACCTTGGGTTGCCGGGCGCTTTTTCGGGGATTTCGCGGGCTTTTCCTCGCTCATCCAATCCTCGTCTATGCGGTGCTCACGCGAAGGGATGATCCGGTTTGTCGGGGAAGAAGAGGCCCGCGGGGGAGAGCGTGAAGATCTCGCAGCCATCCTCCGTGACACCGATGGAATGTTCGAACTGGGCCGAGAGCGAGCGATCGCGCGTCACGGCGGTCCAGCCGTCGCCGAGGATTTTGACGTGCGGGCGACCCAGATTGATCATCGGTTCGATGGTGAAGATCATGCCGGGACGCATTTCCACGCCGTCATTGGCCGAGCCGAAGTGCAGGATGTTCGGCTCATCATGGAAAAGCTGGCCGAGGCCATGGCCGCAGAAATCACGCACCACAGAGCAGCGCTCGGCTTCGGCATGCTTCTGGATGGCGGCACCGATCGCGCCGGTGCGGGCACCGGGTTTGACCGCCGCAATGCCCTTAGCGAGGCACTCATAGGTGATTTCCATCAGGCGCATGGCGCGGCGGGGGACTTCACCCACACCGTACATGCGCGACGAATCGCCGTGCCAGCCGTCCACGATGAGCGTGACATCAATGTTGACGATGTCGCCATCCTTGAGCGGCTTGTCGGCGGGGATGCCGTGACACACCACGTGATTGATCGAGGTGCAGCACGATTTCGGGTAGCCATGATAATTCAGCGTGGCTGGCAAGGCCTTGTGATCCATGGCGAACTCGAAAACGGCCTTGTCGATGGCTTCCGTGGTGACGCCGGGGCGCACCATGGGGGCCAGCATGTCGAGGCACTGGGCGGTCAATCGCCCCGCCTTGCGCATGCCCTCAAACCCCTCCGGCCCGTGCAGCTTGATGGCTCCGGGAGTGCGGCGCGCGGGCTCAGCCCCTTGCTGGTTCATGGTCGTTTGCCAATGTGTTCGGTTCTGCTTCTCCTTCGCATGTAGCCCTTTGCCGAAGGGGATGAAAGGGGGAACCCCCGCTGGTTTGGTGGCCAAGGCTGGCCTTTTGGCGCGGCAGGGCTTAAGGAGAGGCGCGCGAGAGTAGATTTTACCATGAATGATAATCTTCCCCCCTATGGCGCCTATGCCCCCAAGGGCGTTGTTGCCGGCATCATCGGCTTCACGCGGGCGCTGCCCGGCACGTGGATCGCCAAGCGCGTCGGCTTTCTGGCGCGGCGCATCGGCATTGCCATGCTCGGCGGCAAACCGGTGGATGCGGAGTCCATCGGGGCGCGTTTCCGACTCTATCCCTACAATAACGTGTGCGAGAAGCGCATCCTGTTCTCCCCGCGCGATTTCGATGAGAAAGAGCGTGAATGGTTGGCTGCGCGAATCGGCGAGCGTTTCACTTTTCTCGACATCGGCGCGAATGTGGGGGGCTATTCGCTCTATCTCGCCGCCAAAGCCGGGCCATCCGGTCGCATCATCGCGATCGAGCCGCAGCCGGAGGTGTTCGGCCAGCTCAGCTACAACATTCGCCTCAACCCCTTCGGCAATGTGAAAGCCATTGAGGCGGCGGTGGCGGATCGGAACGGTGAGTTGACGTTGTTCCTCGACCCAAAGAACAAGGGCGAGGCCAGCGTGAAGATCGTCTCCGCCGATGAGGCGCGGCAGGTTAAGGTGCCAGCGCGTACGCTGCTCGATGTCGCGACCTCCGAGGGGCTCGACCATATCGATGCGATCAAGCTCGATGTGGAAGGCGCGGAAGACATCATCATGAAGCGCTTCTTCCTGGAGGCGCCGGAAAGCCTGTGGCCCAAGGCCATTGTGGTGGAGCGCGGCGAGGAGCGCTGGGGCATCGACCTGCTCGGCCTGCTTGCAGAGCGCGGCTATGTGATCGTCGGCAAGACCCGCAACAACCATCTGATGGAGCGGCGCGCATGAGCGTGAGCGCAGCCTTGCTTGTGATCGGCGACGAGATTCTCTCGGGCCGGACCAAGGACAAGAACATCGGCTATATCGCCGAATATCTGACCGGCATGGGCATCGATCTCTCCGAGGTTCGGGTGGTGCCGGATGTGCCGGCAAAGATCATCGACGCGATCAATACGCTGCGCGCCGAATATACCTATCTCTTCACCACCGGCGGCATCGGCCCCACTCATGACGACATCACGGCTGATTGCGTGGCTGCGGCCTTCGGGGTTTCGATTGATGAGGATGAGCGCGCGCTGGCCAAGCTGCGCGAGCGCTACACCGAGGAAGAGCTGACACCGGGGCGTCGGCGCATGGCGCGCATCCCGGCCGGGGCGGATCTGGTGGAAAATCCCATCTCCAAGGCACCGGGGTTTCGCATCGGCAATGTCATCACGATGGCCGGGGTGCCCTCGATCATGCAGGCGATGCTGGATAACGTCGCGCCGACGCTGGAAGGCGGGGTAAAGATGCTCTCCGCTTCGCTTTCGACCGGCGGTTTGCCGGAGGGTGTTTATGCGGCCGCGCTGGGTGAGGTTGCCAAAGCGCACCCCGGCGTGAGCATCGGTTCCTATCCCTCGTTCCGGGACGGCGGCTTTCAAAACGAGATTGTGCTGCGCTCGCGCGATGCAGGGTTGCTGGAGGCAGCAAAAGTGGCTGTGGCGGCGTGCCTTGCGGCGCTGCGCCCGGATGGCGCATCCATCTGAAGGATCAAATTCCGGGGCAGGGTCTTGCAGCTGAGCGCTGGGACCGCTACCCAAGGCAGGGCGTTTGAGCCTGCGGACGTGGCGAAACCGGTAGACGCAAGGGACTTAAAATCCCTCGGCCCTTGGGCTGTGCGGGTTCGACCCCCGCCGTCCGCACCACCTCTTTCCGATTCTTCCGTGTTCAGGCGACTTTGGGAATGAAGCGCTTGATGATGCAGCCCAAGGTATCCTTGATGCGGCGACGCACAGACACCAGTTCGCGCATGTGACGACGCGGAATCGAGACGATGAATTCATCCGGAATGCCGGAGGTATCGTCGAGGCGCAGGCGCAGGCCGTGATCGGAAATATCGTGCACTTCGGCGATGATCGGCGGCAGATTCACGTCATAAGTGATCTCGGCCCGCATGAAGCAGGTGTTGCGATCCTCGCGGCGCTTGTTGCGCGTCATGATCTGCTCCTTTCTGGTCGCTTCCGCACCCTGTTCTGGGGTGGTGTGCGGAGAATGTTCAGGCAACACCGCGTTCCTTGACAAGGGTGTTGATGGTGAGTTGCATTTCAGTCAGCTGAAGGCGCATGCGGGCGGTTTCGGCTTCCAGTTCCAGCAGGCGGATGCGCAGTTCCATCTCGCCTTCCGACTTGGCAACTGGTGCTACGGTCGGTGCGGGGGCTTCCACAACGAAGGCCACACCCATCTCAACCCCGGCACGCCACATCATGCGCGAGCGCTGACGAATGCCCTTGAGCGGAATATGAAGCTCGAAAAACTCCGGTACCGTAACAGACGTGGGCGCTTCGATGCGCGCGCCCGTGTCCGACAGATCACGCACGATACATTCGGTGCGCGAATTGCCGTTGGAGTGGATGATCTCGGCGCGCAAGAACGAGCGCACGCGATTCTTCGCGCGGTGTTCCGCTGATCCCAAGGTGGTGTCGTCACGATCCATCGACGTCGTTCTCGCCGGTATGAAAATACAATTCCGGCGAGAGTAGCAGCGAGCCGTTAATGGAAAGTGCCCGCTTCCTGTTGTTAGAGCGTGTCTTTTCGCGCGTCGTGCTCGAAGATCCAGGCGTAGCGGTTGAGCATGGCCTCGCCCGGCAGAACCTTCAGCGCGGTGTCTCTGAGACGGCCGAAGAGCCCGGAGAAATGATAGAAGCGCCCTTGCTTGCGGGCTTCTTCCTGAATGCGCGCCGTGCGGGGGATACGGGCGGCATCGTAACGCTTGAGGGCCAATGCCAGCTGTTCCGGGCGCGGGCAGGGCGGTGTGAGCAAGGTGGCCAGTGCTGCCCCGTCCTCGATGGCGGCACTCGCGCCCTGCGCGAGGAATGGCATCATGGGGTGCGCGGCATCGCCCAGCAGGGTCATCCGCGCGCGCGACCAACGCGACTCTGGGGCGCGATGCACCAGCGCCCAGCGTTTCCACTCCGGTGCGGCGGCGACAAGCTCCCGCGCCTTGGCGCACCACGGCGCAAATTTCTGGATCAGGACATCCGGATCGCCATCGCAGGACCAGCCTTCCTCCTGCCATGTATCCTCGATCACTGCGACGAGGTTGATCTCCTCACCGCCGCAGATCGGGTAATGGACGAGGTGGACGCCGTTGCCGAACCAGAGATTGACCTTGGGTTCGCGCGCGAAGATCGGCGCTTGTTCGCGCGGGATCAGGGCGCGCCATGCGGTGTTGCCGGAATAGCGCGAGGGGCCGGGCAGCCCCGAAAGCTGACGCACCTTGGACCAGACACCATCAGCCCCGACCAGAAGATCCGCGCGGATCCGTTCCTCAGTGTCGCCATGCTGGAAAACGGCCGTGACGGCGTCTTCGCGCTCCAGTGCTTCGGTGAGTTGAAGGCCGAGGCGCAGGGTAATGCCCGGGGTTGCCTCCACGCGCTTGCGCAGCGCGTTTTGCAGATCGGCGCGATGAACGACGATGAAGGGGGCGCCGAAGCGGGCCTCGGCCTGCTCGCCCAGGGTTGCGCGGCTCAGCTCCTGCCCGCTGTCGCCCTTGCGGACAATGAGCGCGAGCGGCTCGACGGAAAAGTCGCGCAGGTCATCGAGGATGCCGACATCCGCCAAAAGACGGGAGGCGTTCGGGGCGATCTGCAGACCGGCCCCGAATTCCTGAAGCGCCTCCACTTTCTCCGCCACCGTGACCTGCCAACCGGCTTTCGCCAGAAACAGGGCCGCGGAGAGACCGCCGATGCCCGCCCCCGCGATGATGACGTGGCGGGGATGCGGTGCCGCTTCGGCGGCGCTACTGGAGGGGTCGCCTTCGGGCATGATCAGGCTGCCTTTTCCTCAAAGAGCGCTTCCGCCGGGGCGCAGAGCGCATGGCCGAGCGAAGCGTCATACTTATAGAGCGTGGAGCAATAGGGGCAGATTTTCTCGTCATCCGAGCCCATGTCGAGGAAGACATGGGGGTGATCGAAGGGCGGGTTGGCGCCGATGCACATGAATTCCTTCACAGCCACGCGAATTTCGCGCAGACCGGCTGAATTGGTGAAATGGGGAACCGCTTTGGCGGCCATCGGCTCTTCTCCTGCCCGTGGATCAAATCGTTGGCCCTTCTTAAGCCCTTTCCTTGGCAAGTTGAAGACCGCTTAAGTCAAAAGCCGGGGCAATTGCGCGGGCGTTGCGGTCTTGCGCGGGCGCAAGGGGCTTGTTAGGCCAAGGCATGCTTCATTCTTTCGTTCATGATGGCCTGAAACTGGCCTATGCGGATGTCTCCCACCCCGGCGCGCACAACACGCCGGTGCTGCTGGTTCACGGTTTTGCCTCCTCGATTGCGGTGAACTGGCAGCAGCCGGGCTGGTTCAAGACGCTGGGGGATGCGGGCTACCGCGTTATCGCCATCGAGAATCGCGGCCATGGCCATTCGGACAAGCCGCGCGAGATTGACGCCTATGACACCCTGAAAATGGCGGCGGATGCTAGAGCGCTGCTCGATCACCTTGGCATCGAGCGGGCCTTCATTCAGGGCTACTCGATGGGGGCACGCATCTCGGCGTTCCTTTCCACCTTCGCGCCGGAGCGTTTTTTTGGCATGGCTCTGGGAGGCTTGGGCATTCACCTGATCGACGGCGTCGGGTTGCCGATCGGCATCGCCGAGGCGCTGGAGCGTCATGATCCCGAGAACATCACCGATCCGATGCAGAAGATGTTCCGCACCTTCGCCGAGCGCAACAAGCAGGATCTTCTGGCGCTGGCGGCCTGCATTCGTGGCTCGCGACAGGATCTGACCCGCGAGGCTGTCGCCACCATCCGCGTGCCGACCTTGGTGGCCGTGGGTACCAATGATCCGGTGGCAGGCTCGCCCCACCCGCTGGTGGCCTTGATGCCGAATGCGCGCGCTTTCGATATCGAGGGGCGCGACCATAACCTTGCTGTGGGGGATCGGACGCATCGTGCCGCCGTGCTGGCGTTTTACGAGGATCTGCGCGCCGGCGGGCTGTGAGCCACCGTCGCTGTTCTGACATTCAAACCGTCTAACAAGCGCTGGTGCCGGGGCTGCCCCTTGCGCCTTGCCGCTACAGCACCATGTCTTGGCGTTAACCGCCGTCGCGGTGCCGGAGGCAGGGGGCTTCGCGCCGGCGCTGACCAATGGTATGTTTTCGATCCGGGTTTTCCCCGGCAGGAGGAATTTCCATGGGCATCACCTCGCTCGATGTCACCTCGACCAAAACGCGCCTTGACCCTGTGTGGGGGCGCGTGCGGCAGGAGGCCGAGGCCCTGCGGGCGTCTGAGCCCGCCATGGCCGGCATGGTGCTCGAAACCATTCTCCAGCAGCGGACTCTGGAAGACGCTGTTGCGCATCGCATTGCCGAGCGGCTCGACCATTCCGATGTTTCGGCAAGCCTGATCCGGCAGGCTTTTGCGGATTTCATCGATTCCGAGCCGGTCTATCGCGAGATTTTGCGCGCCGACATCATGGCCGTGATTGACCGTGATCCGGCCTGCGAGCGCGCCATCGAGCCGGTGCTTTATTTCAAGGGTTTCCACGCCCTGCAAACGCATCGCCTTGCACATTGGCTGTGGCGCTCCGGGCGGCGTGATCTCGCGCTTTATCTCCAGAGCCGCTCGTCGAGCGTGTTTCAGGTGGATATTCATCCGGCCGTGCCGATGGGGCGCGGCATCTTCCTCGATCATGCCACCGGGCTTGTTGTTGGCCAGACCGCGACGCTGGGGGACAATGTCTCCATCCTTCAGGGTGTTACCCTCGGCGGCACCGGCAAGGAGCACGGCGATCGCCACCCGAAAATTCGCAATGGCGTGCTGATTGGTGCCGGGGCGAGCATTCTGGGCAATATCGAAGTGGGGCATTGCGCGCGCGTGGCCGCCGGTTCGGTGGTGCTTCAGCCCGTGCCGTCCTGCAAGACGGTTGCCGGCGTGCCGGCCAAGGTTGTTGGGGAGGCGGGTTGCGCCGAACCTGCCCGCGCTATGGACCAGATGATCAACTCCGGAATCTGACCCTCCGCCCTGCTTGTCCCCGGTCCTGTTGCGCGCGCTCTTGTGTGGCGCGGCATGGCGTGGCAATCGTCAGGCCCGCCCGATTCACGGGCAGACAGGTTCATTCGAGTTCAAGGAGCGCAGCGTCATGGAAAAGGCGGATATGGCCAAGGTCGAGGGCTATCTGCGGAAGACCTTCGGCAACACGACGCTGCGCGTGGTGCCGCGGGCCAAGAAGAAGGACAGCGCCGAGGTTTATCTGGGCGATGAGTTCATCGGCGTCCTCTCCGAGGATATCGATGAGGGCGAGAAGTCCTATTTCTTCGAAATGGCGATCCTCGACACCGATCTGGATTGATCGGGTCGGTTGCGACCAAACCCCGAGGCTCAGCCCCCGGGGTTTTCCGGCGGCAGGGGAATGCGATTGGCTTCCACCTGCTCGCGGGTCATCTCCTCCATGAGAGAGAAGGCGTGTTCGGTCATCCGGCGCCATTGCGGCAGGCGCGCCGCTGAAAAGCGCAATTCCATATCCAGCCCAGCCAGACGGAAAGTGGTGGTGCAGGGCTCTTTCGCCTGTGCTTCGGGCAGCGGGCACAGCGCCACGAAAGTGCGGCCCGTGCCGACCCCCAGATACAGCTCGCGGTCCTCGTAAGGCGTTTTCTCGCGAAAACGCCGCAGCATCAGGCCGGAGGGCGTCGGCATCGTCTCGCCCGAGAGGAAGCGCGCATAGACCTTGCCGAACATGTCGATGGAGCTGAGGCGATCATCCGACGGGGTGAGCACCAGCGCCACCCGCTCGGGCGGGGCGGCCTCCGGGCGCTTGGCATCCACCGGCGGGAGAGGGGCCAGCCCTTCCGCCAGCATGACCAGATCAAGCCGATCCAGCCGACCGCCCTGCATCTGCGCGTGATCGCGGATGAGCGCGCGCGGCACCAGCAGGCGGTGTCCGCCCAGCTCCACCTTGGTTTCACCCGCCAGGGGCTCAAGCGTGGCTTGAGGTCGCAATACGATCAACGCATTGGCGGCAGCGGCGCTGGCGAGCAGGCAGGTGGCGATGGCTAAGCGCTTCATTACCCAAGCATTACGGATCGTGGTTAACCAATAGTAAAGTTTGCGCTCCCCAAGGCGCGCGCAGACGCTATGGTGGCGCAAAGTATCGCTGCCAACGGGAGTTTTGCGTCGTGGTCCAGCAGGTTGCCCCTTCCTTGGCCCATCATCAGATGGATGCCTTCCTTGCCCTTGGGCTTGGTTTTGCCTTCGCGGGTTTTGTGGCCGCGCTTTATCGTGCCTGGCGTGCCCAGCCGCCGAGCTTCAATATGCTGCTGGCGGGCGGTGCCCCGGCGCTGGTCGCTGTGCCGCTGATCGCCGCAGCCGGGCCGGCCATCATCATGCGCAATACCCTGCGCGGGCGCCGCTATGAGCGTCGCAAGATCCATTTCGTCGCCATGGCCACCATGATTGCCTCGTTCTGGTCGATGGCGGTGGGACATCAGCTGATGAAGCTGGTCGCACTGACGCACTGACGCCGCGCGAGCACACAGTTTTGCTGGAGGAGATGGTTGAAAACCGCTCTGCGCCCGGCAAGACTGCGCCTGAACCTTTCAGGAGAATGACATGCCGCTCTACCAGCTTGATGCCGCCGCGCCCGAGGTGCCTGCCTCCGGCAACTATTTCGTTGCGCCCGATGCCCATGTCATCGGCAAGGTGGTGATCGGCGAGGATGTCGGCATCTGGTTCGGCGCGGTGCTGCGCGGCGACAACGAGACGATCACGCTGGGGGCGCGCACCAACATTCAGGAGCACGCCATGCTCCACACCGATATGGGCTATCCCATGACGATCGGTGAGGGCTGCACCATCGGCCACGGCGCGATCCTTCACGGCTGCACGCTGGGCGACAATGTCCTTATCGGCATGGGCGCGATTGTGCTCAACGGTGCCAAGATCGGCGCGGGCTCGCTGGTGGGTGCAGGAGCCTTGGTGACCGAGGGCAAGGAATTTCCGCCGGGCTCGCTGATTGTCGGCTCGCCCGCCAAGGCGGTGCGCCAGCTGGATGAGGCCGCGATCGAGGGGCTGAAGAAGTCATCCTCGTCCTATGTGGCCAACTTCAAGCGCTTCAAGGCGGGCATGAAGCGGATCGATTGAGGGGTTTTATGCCCCCTAAAAAGGTTGGGCCGGTTCGCGGGGTGAAGCGAACCGGCCCTTTTTTCGCAAGCCCGATCCGGGGGGACGGGGTGGGGTGGGGACCTGACCTGACTTGCGAAAGCCTTGTGTCTGTTGCCTGCATCCGGCTTTGGGCCGGTGGTCCCGCAGGGTGTGATCAGCGGCGGGCGCTGGCCACGTTGCGTGTATCGACGCCGCCGAGCGACACCCAGTTCATCGGGTTCTCATCCGACTGACGCTTGATGAAGCGATAGCCGGTGTCCTGCCAGGCCAGGATCTTGCCGACCTGATTGTCGAGCACGAAGTCGCCGCGGTCCGTCTTCACGGTCAGCACCGCATGCCCCTCGCCCTTGTGGTCACGGACCACGGTGATCAGCAGCGTCTGGATCGGGAAGCCGGCCTTCATCAGGCGGCGACGCTTCTCCAGCACATAGTCCTCGCAGTCACCCTTGCCGTCTTCCGCGTAATCCCAGCGTTCCGGCACGCCCCAATGCTCCATATCGGTGGCGGGGGTGATGGCGTTGTTCACATCGGCGTTGATCTTCACGATCTGGCGCCAGTTGCTCTCGGTGAGCGCAATCGAGGTCTGCCCATAGGTGCGGTTCACACAATCCTGCGGGTAATCACGGCAGAACTGCGTGAAGCCCAGCGGCGCTGTCGTCGGTGCGCCGACATTGGAGACGGAGCCGGTTTGCTGAGCAACCGCACCACCCGTCAAAGTAAAAAACAGTCCAACGACCCCGATAATCTTGTTTGCTTTTGACATTAGGACCCCTCCCGTTCGTCGAGGTCCGTTGTGTCACAGGAGAAATTCACGTCAGGCGATTTTCAATGCCTGCATTTTGGTAGTCTAGGTAAGGAAAATTCAAGGATGAGGAAAGGTTAACGGGACGCTTGAGAGGGGGGTTTGATTTTGTTAACCATGTAAAATTCTGTTTTTGTTTGTTAAAATTTACGCGCGTGGAAAATTGCTTCAATTTGAAGGTTTTGGCTTTAACCCGGTTTTACTTTGGTCATTAGCCTCGCGTTGAGGCTGTCCTGCAAAGGCCATTTTGCTGGGGCGCGAGGCAACAAAAAAGGCCGCCTCGAAAGGCGGCCTTGGGATCGTCAGGGCTGTGGGCGATGTTACAGCCGGATGTTCTCGGAAAACATGTTTTCGGGCACCTGCCCGTAGAACTCCACCGCGATGCCGCCATCGAAGGCGCGCACCACACGGGCGGGGGTGGTGCCCAGCATCACCTCATCGCCGCGCTTGAAGGTCGCCCCCTTGACCGAAGCCGCCGCACCGCCGCGCGAGACGTCGATGAGGATGCCCGGCAGCTCCGCCCCCGAGGGGTTGGAGAGTTGGCGCACGATGATGCGCGGATCACGCGGGACCACGCGATCATGGCGGCGGTCTTCCGGCAGGTTGAGTATTTCGCGGTTTGCCAGCCAGGTCAGCTGGCCCGCAAGGCGATCCCGCTTGAGGGCCGTTGTCGCGACATCCATCACGAAGCCGCGCTCGGTGAGCTGGCTGACGGTGCCTTCGAGGCGGCCGAGGGTGAAGAAATAGCCGATGATACGCTCATTGAGGCGCGGGGCGATGTCGGCTTCCACCAGCACGGCGCGGGCGGAGGCCTCGATGGCGGTGGCGGCATGTTCGCTGCGGTCCTCGCACATGATGCGACCGCCCACCGCGATCTTGACGCGCGGTGCCATGCGGCGATCCGCCGACATGCGGAACAGTTTCTGCGGGGCGCGCTTTTCAGGTTCGAAAGGCGCGATCACCAGCGGCGAAGTGAACTGAGACATGGCATCTTCCGAGGGAGGCGTTATCGACGGAAGATGGGCCTATACCCCCCAAGAAAGGGTTAACGGATTCTTTTGACGGCGCGTTCAACTGTCGTTTTGTGGTTGCAGCGGCAAGTTTAATCCACGGAACATCTGGACGACTCCGTTGCGGGCCACCAGCGTTGCCCCGGGCGTCAGGCCATGCCCTTTGAGCGCCATCGCGCCGGCGCCGAGAATACGCTCACCCGTGATCTGAAGGTTCAGCCGTTCTGCCGGAAGACGGGGGGAGGGCGTATTGAGGCCGAAGGCGCCCAGCACCCGCGCGCCGATGCGCCCGCGATGTTCCAGCGGCAGCAGCAGCAATTCGCCCGAGCCGGGGCGGGCGGTGCGGCGCTCGCTCTGTCCTTGCGGCACATCCGGCCAGCGGCGGTTGCTCCAATGCGGACGCACCCACTGCCCGGCATCCGGGCGCATCTCTTCGGCAGGGCTCGAATGTGTCTGTTGATCCAGGCGCACGCCCAGCAGCACCGGCTGCCCCTCCATCGTCACGTTGGAAAGGGCCTGAAGTGCTTCGCGGCGCGAGTCTTCATTGAAGAGTGCAGCAAAAGGAATGCCGACCAACGCGCCGCCGACCTCGGCCTCCATGCGCGAGCCGGCCAGGCGCAGGGCGTGGCCGCTGTCTGCCGCGTCCAGCAGCAGGATGTCGCCAAGGTGCGCCGCCAGGGTGCGCGGGTCTATCTCGCCACGCGAGGGGGCGGCACGCTTGCCTTTGAGGCGCAACCAGTAAGCGAACAGCGCCTTCGTGCTGGGGTGCCGCATTGTTCTTCTTGTGCCGTTTCCGGCACCTCCCTGTCCCGTCCATTCCGTTTCCGGCACCGTTCTGTCTCGCAAGCGGACAGGGCAGGCCGGGGATGGGGAGAACACGCAGCAAATGTGCCGCAAATTGCCGTGCTGCTTCGCAGGCTCGGTTAAGGTTAAAAAAGGTTGTCGGTTGAGCCTTCGAAGCTGTTGTGGCAGGGTTTTCTGGCTCCAAAGATCCAAACGCCGCACCTTTCGCTCCGGGTGCGGCGTTTACTTTTTGGGCCTTGTCGCAGCGCTCTGCGCGGTCTTTTTCTCCCTGCCTCACGCGAATTTGATGCGTCTTTTTGTCGCATTTTTCGGACGCACGCTCTTGAGGGGGCGTCGAAAGCGGCTCACACTCTGTATTGGCGTGCCCGGTGAAGTGGCTCTTGCGGCTTTTTGGGGTGCCTGCAACCAGAACAAGAATGCCCCGGAGGATTGCCCATGAGTGTCGCCCGTATTCTCAATGCCAAGGGTCGTGCCGTTATCACCATTTCGGAAGACGATACCCTGCGTGTGGCAACCCGCCTGTTGGCCCAGCATCGCATTGGCGCGGTGGTGATCGTGGAAGCCGATGGCTCCGTCAGGGGTATCCTCTCCGAACGCGATATCGTGCGGGCGCTGGCGGAAGGCGGCGGTGGTGCGCTTGATGCCGCCGTGAGCGCACATATGACGCGGCGCGTGGTCACCTGCACCGCCGATGCCTCGCTCAATCAGGTCATGGAGATCATGACCGCTGGCAAGTTCCGCCACGTACCCGTGACCGTGGACGGCCGGCTCGACGGGATGATCTCGATCGGGGACGTGGTGAAGTACCGCCTCGCCCAGCTCGAACACGAAAGCGCGAGCCTGCGGCAGTATATCGCCAGCTGATCAGCGCATTTCCGGTGGCCGGGCCAATGGCCCGGCATCCCTGCCGGCTGCGGCTTATTCCATGATCCTGAGAACCGGGCCGGCGGTGCCCATGTCCACGCGGCGATAGAAGCAGCTGCGGCGGTTGGTGTGGCAGGCCGGACCGACCTGCTCGATCATCAGGATGATCGCATCCTGATCGCAATCGACGCGGATTTCGCGCACCTTTTGCGTATGGCCCGAGGTCTCTCCCTTGCGCCAGAGCGCATTGCGCGAGCGCGAGAAATACCACGCATCGCCGCTCTCCAGCGTCTTGGCCAGCGCTTCGGCATTCATATGCGCGAGCATCAGGATGTCCTTGCTCGCGACATCGACGGCGATGGCCGAGATTAGGCCATCCGCGCCAAACTTGGGGGTGAGGGTCGCGCCTTCTTCCAGCGCCTGCTTGGTGCCGGGAGGGGCGAAGGGGGTGCTTGCGGTCCACATGGCGCTGTTCTCGCGCAATGGCGCAAGAACAGCAAGTGTTCCGCTGGGGCGCAGGCTCAGCGCCCGCCGCGCAGCAGCGTGAAGAAGCGCACCTGCTCGGCCGGATCATCCCGGAAAATGCCGGTAAAGCGGCAGGTGGTGGTGCTGGAGCCGGACTTTTTCACCCCGCGCATAGACATGCACATGTGCTCGGCCTCCACCATGACGGCGAGACCGCGCGGGTGGAGCTGCTCCTCGATGACCTCGACGATCTGCGCGGTCATGGTTTCCTGCGTTTGCAGGCGCTTGGAGAACACATCGACGATGCGCGCGAGCTTGGAGAGACCGACAACGCCGCCTTCCGGATAATAGGCGATGTGCGCGACGCCATGGAACGGCACCATGTGATGTTCGCAATGCGAGAAGAACGGAATATCCTTCACCAGCACGAGATCATCATAGCCTTCGACCTCCTCGAACACCGTGCCGAGATGCGCGGCCGCATCTTCACGGTAACCGGAGAAAAGCTCCTCATAGGCTTTGACGACACGTTTGGGGGTGTCGAGCAGGCCTTCGCGGGCCGGGTTGTCACCCGCCCAGCGCAAAAGGGTACGCACAGCCTCCTCGGCTTCGGCGCGGGTGGGGCGTTCAACGGGTTCCAGCGGCTTGGGGGCGCTGAAGGTCTTAACCACCTTATCCATGTGGTGCCTCTCCTGATGGGGTCACGGTTAGAATACGCGCATCCCCTGCAACTGGTTCACTCGCTTATGACAGGCTGGGGCAGATTTTCCAAATGGCCCTTGCTCTCCTCCGCCAGTGCTATGGTTTTTCCGCCCGCATGCGCCTAAATAGCCGTCATGCTCGATGATGTTTATAACCGCCGCATTCTGGAACTCGCCGCTGACATCCCGCGTCAGGGGCGTTTGGCGGATGCGGATGCCTCGGCCACAGCCCATTCCAAGCTCTGCGGCTCCACCGTCACCATCGACCTGAAAATGGACGGCGATGTGGTGAGCGATTTCGCGCATGATGTGAAAGCCTGCGCGCTGGGGCAGGCCTCCTCCTCGATCATGGCGCGCCATGTCGTGGGGTCGAGTGCGCAGGAGCTGCGCGAGATCCGCGAAACCGTGCGTAAGATGCTCAAAGAAAACGGCGCGCCGCCGAGCGGCGGAAAATGGGAAGACCTCAAGGTGCTCGAACCCGTGCGCGAGTACCGCGCGCGCCACGCCTCCACCCTGCTGACCTTTGATGCCGTGGTGGATGCGATTGCGCAGATCGAGGCGAAGCGCGCGCAAGCGGGCGTGCCGTGACGCTGCTACGCCGGCTGTTTCTCGCGCCGGTCTATCTTTATCGCTACACGCTCTCCTCTTTCATGGGGCGCTCGTGCCGGCATATGCCGAGCTGTTCAGAATACGTGATCGAGGCGGTGAACCGGCACGGCATCTGGCCGGGGGGCTGGATGGGGTTTGCTCGCATCTGCCGCTGCCGCCCCGGCGGCACGGAAGGGCTTGATTTTGTGTGCGAAGCCCTGCCCGAGGATGCCAGTGCCTTAACGCCGTGGCGCTATGGATTGTGGCGCAGCACAAACCGTGAGCGCGGGGGTAGGGTATGAAGGCATCTGGCGGATGGATGATGGCGCTGGCATTGGCCGGGGTTCTGGCCAGCCCGCCGGTGCAGGCCGAAGGGACGCATGTCGTGCGCTCCGCCGTGCTGGGGTGCAAGAGCATCGAGAAGCGCGACGCCATCCGCAAGAAGCTGCAGGAAGCCAATCCGGTGTCCGCCTATCTCACGTATCGCGAGGCCGGGGCCTCGGGTGATTGTCGCCAGCTTCTGCGGGGGGATGAAGTTTTTCTCGTCTCCCGGCGCTCCACCGAGGCGATCTGCGTGCGCTATTCCGGCTCGAACGATTGTTTCTGGATCGAGGAGCGCGAGATTCGCCCCAAGCGCTGAGACGTCAAAAAAGCGCTTTTCCTGCCCCCGCGTGATGTTCTAAAGCCCTCATTAACCAGTCACGGGCAGACCGGGCTGGTTCAACACTGATGCGCTTACCCGCGCGTGTATGCGGGAGTGAGCAGGAGATATGCTATGACGATCACCGTCACCTTTCCCGATGGCGCCGCGCGCCAGTTCCCCAAAAACATCACCGGTTCGGCCATTGCGGGCGGCATTTCGCCCTCGCTGCTCAAGCGCACGGTTGCGATGGCGATCGACGGCGTGGTGGTAGACCTTGCCGACGAGATCACCGCCGATGCGAAAATCGAGTTCCTGACCCGCGAAGATCCCCGCGCGCTCGAATTGATCCGCCATGATTGCGCCCACGTGCTGGCAGAGGCCGTGCAGAGCCTGTGGCCGGAAACGCAGGTGACCATCGGCCCGGTGATCGAGAACGGCTTCTATTACGATTTCTACCGCGAGCAGCCCTTCACGCCCGAAGACTTTGCCGCCATCGAGAAAAAGATGCGCGAGATCATCGGCCGCGACAAACCCTTCACCAAAACGGTGAAGACGCGCGAAGAGGCGAAAGCCTTCTTCCGTGCCAAGGGCGAGAACTTCAAGGTCGAGCTGGTGGATGCGATCCCCGGCAACGAAGACATCAAGTTCTACGCGCAGGGCGAATGGCTCGATCTGTGCCGTGGCCCGCACATGACCTCCACCGGCAAGATCGGCAATGCCTTCAAGCTGATGAAGGTGGCGGGTGCCTATTGGCGCGGCGATTCCAACAACCCGATGCTGACCCGCATCTACGGCACCGCCTTCGCCAAACAGGAGGATTTGGACGCCTATATCCGCCAGATCGAGGAAGCCGAGAAGCGTGACCACCGCAAGCTGGGCCGCGAGATGGACCTCTTCCACTTCCAGGAAGAGGGGCCGGGCACGGTGTTCTGGCATTCCAAGGGCTGGACGATGTTCCAGCAGTTGACCTCTTACATGCGTCGCCGCCTGCGCCGCGACTATGAGGAGGTGAACGCCCCGCAGCTGCTGGACAAGAGCCTGTGGGAGACCTCCGGCCACTGGGGCTGGTATCAGGAGACCATGTTTGCGGCGAAATCCGCCCATGCGCTCACCCACCCCAATGATCCTGAGGCGGATCAGCGCATCTTCGCGCTCAAGCCGATGAACTGCCCCGGCCATGTGCAGATCTTCAAGCATGGGCTGAAGTCCTACCGCGACCTGCCGATCCGCCTTGCGGAATTCGGCGCGGTGCATCGCTATGAGGCCTCGGGCGCGCTGCACGGCCTGATGCGCGTGCGCGGCTTCACGCAGGATGACGCGCATATCTTCTGTACCGATGCGCAGATGGAAGCCGAGTGCCTCAAGATCAACGACCTCATGCTCTCCGTTTATGCCGATTTCGGCTTTGAGGAGATGGTGGTGAAGCTGTCCACGCGCCCGGAAAAGCGTGTTGGCTCCGATGCCCTGTGGGATCGCGCGGAGAGCGTGATGACCAAGGTGCTGGAGCGCATCGCGGCGGAATCCGGTGGCAAGATCAAGATCGGGATCAACCCCGGCGAGGGTGCCTTCTACGGGCCGAAGTTCGAATACACCCTGCGCGATGCCATCGGCCGTGACTGGCAGTGCGGCACCACGCAGGTGGACTTCAACCTGCCGGAGCGCTTCGGGGCGTTCTACATCGGCGAGGATGGCGACAAGCATCAGCCGGTGATGATCCACCGCGCGATTTGCGGCTCGATGGAGCGGTTTCTGGGCATCCTGATTGAGTCCTATGCGGGGCATTTCCCGCTTTGGCTTAGCCCGGAGCAGCTGGTGGTGTGCCCGATCACGCAGGAGGCGGATGATTACGCCCATGCCGTCACCGAAGCCGCCTTCGCGGCGGGCCTGCGCGCGCGCGCCGATGTGCGCAACGAGAAGATTTCCTACAAGGTGCGCGAACATTCGCTCGCCAAGGTTCCGGTGATCTTCGCGGTGGGCAAGCGCGAGGCGGAGGAGAAAACCGTGACGATCCGCCGTCTCGGCTCTCAGGCGCAGGTGACCATGCCGCTTGATGAAGCGCTGGCGATGCTGGAGGCCGAAGCCGTGCCGCCCGATGTGAAGCGCGCCAAAGGCGTTTGAACCATAGCAAGGCCGGGGCAACCCGGCCTTTTTTGTGCTGCTCTGTTCCTGCCGACTCCGCAATCCGCTTATGGTGACATTAAGCACACTTCTTGAGCGAAGATTATGATCTTGTTCACATAATCCTGCTCAAGAGGTCCGCGATCGGACAGGAATGCGAGGGCAGAAGCGTGCGCAGCATCGGTTTTTTCAAGGATGAAGGTGGCAACATCGCGATAACCGCCGCTTTGACGCTGCTCGGCGTTGTCTCCATGCTGGGCGGGGCCGTGGATTACACTTCCGCCATGCGGGTGCGCTCTCAGTTCAACAGCTATGCGGATGCCGCTGTGCTGTCCGCGGTCGGCACCTCTGCGCGCAGCCTGACGGCGGAACAGGCCAAACAGCAGACCGAGCGCATGTTCCGGGACAGCCTGCCGACCGATCTTGCGCCATCGCTTGGCACAGCGGCGGCGGTTGTTACCGACAACGGGGGCGAGCGCAGCATCACGCTCAACTACAGCGCCAATTACACGACCTTCTTCATGGGCATTGCCGGGGTCAACCAGCTCAATATCGGCGGCAGCGTTACCGGTCGTGGTTCGACCCCGCTCTACACCGATTTCTATCTGCTGCTGGACAATTCGCCCTCCATGGGGCTGGGGGCCACGCAGACGGATATGGATACACTCAAGGCTTCGCCCGCAGCCTGTGCCTTCGGCTGCCACGTGCTCAGCGATTCCAACGACACCTACCGTATCGCCCGCTCTCTTGGCGTGAACCTGCGCGTCGATGTGGTGCGCACGGCGACCCAGTCGCTGATGGATACGGCGGCCAGCATGCAGGTGGTGCCCGGCCAGTACCGCATGGCGCTCTATACCTTCGGGGCCACGGCCCGCAACGAGCGCCTGACAGAGCTTTTCGCGACCTCATCCAACCTCACCGCAGCCAAAGCCGCCGCCGGAGGCATTGAGCTGATGGCCATGGAGACCTGGGGTACGAAGGGTTATGCCACGACCAACTTCGATGAGAAGCTCACCGGGCTCAACGGCAAGATCGGCCCGCCCGGAGACGGGCGCACGGCCGACAAGCCGCAGAAGCTGGTTTATCTTGTCTCGGACGGGGTGGCCGACTGGAACAGCATGGCGTGCTCCGGCCCGCTGGCCACCGGAACCGACGTGGACACGGGAGCAAATTTCCCGCGCTGTTTCGAGCCGATGCGGCAGCATCTCTGCGATAACCTGAAGCAGCGCGGCATCAAGATCGCGGTGCTGCACACGGCCTATCTGCCCATGCCGGGCGAGGGGGCTTACGATGCCTTCGTTGCGCCCATGGCCGACAGGATCAGCACCTCGATGCAGGCCTGCGCTTCGGAGGGGCTTTATTTCCAGGTGCAGCCGACACAGGGCATCGCCGAGGCCATGCAGGCGCTTTTCATCAAGGCAGCGGGCAAGGTAAGCCTGACGCGCTAACACCACTCAGGCCCGCCCGCACCTTGCAGGTGCCCGGCGGGTCTCAGCGCAGGATGACCTCATAAGGCAATACGCGCTTCTCGCCGTCCGGGAAGACGACCTCGAAGGTGAACGCATCCGCGCCGACAAAGCCCTTGCGCGGCTGATAATGCACGGTGGTGCCGGGCACCTTCGCGTCATTGCAGTGGGCGAGGGGGCTGTCGGCATCGAATCCCGCTTCGCTTTTGCGGCGGATGATGCGGAGCGTGCCGTTTTCCGGTGCCTGCGTGATCCGTGCTCTGGCCTGTCCGATGAGGCCGCACTTGGCGTTGAGGCGCGAGAAGGGGCCGACATAAAGCGGTGCATCCGCCGCCAGCGAGAGCCGGGTTATGCCGCTGCGCTGGGCCAGCTGGCCATTCACCACCGGCGGATAGGCGGACGGGGTGGCGCAGGCCGAGAGCAGGCCAGCGCCGAGGGTCGCGCAAGCGAGAGCCTTGAGAGAGAGCTGCGCCACTTAGAAGGCCTTGAAGGTGATAAGCGTCTGGGTGTCCTGAATGCCGGGGATCACCTGCACCTTGGAGGCGACGAAATGGCCGATGTCATGCTCGTCATCGAGGTGGAATTTGGCCAGAACGTCGTAGTGGCCCGCCGTGGAATAGATTTCCGAGGCGATTTCCGCATCCGCGAGGGCGGAGGCGACCTCATAGGTCTTGCCCAACTGGCATTTGATCTGGACGAAAAAGGTCTGCATGGCGCACTTCCGGTTGGCATGTCATGGGCGGGCATGACGTCAGAGCAGGGTTATTCCAGAACAAGCTCGAAATCGCGGTTCTGCCCACCCTCCACCTTCATCGTGCCCTTGAATTCGCGGTCGTTCAACCGTGCGGTGACAGGGTAGGAGCCTTCGGCGATTTCCACGGTTGGAAAAGCGCCCACGGCTTCGGCCACGATGTCGCCGCCGGGGGTTTCCACGGTCCATTGCACGCCCGCAATCGCCACGCCGCCTGTTTCGCGCACGAGTTTGAGCGTCATGGTGGCGGCTCGATGGTTGACCGAGGCCTCCGTGATCTTGGCGGTTTCGATCTTCACATCGGTCCGCACCACCGAGTTCGAGCCGGAATAGGTGGACACCAGATGATAGGTACCCTCCGGCAGGGCAAGCTTGGAGCCGGGGCGCAGGCTGTCCGTCACCAGCCTGCCTTCAGAGTTGTTGGCGGTGGCAATGAAGAGCTGGAGCTTCTGGCGATCAGGCGGGATCGGGCGATCCGTGACGCCGAGATGGCCCGTGACCGTCAGGGCGCCCGCATTGAGCGGGATGGTGGAGACCGCGCCCGTGCCCCCGACATCGAGTTCGCGCATGCTGGCGGCAAGGCCATGGCTCACATGCACGACATAGCGGCCAAAGGGCAGCACGAAGCTGGGACGCGCCTGATCGGAACTTGCCACAAGGCTGATGTCCGAGCCCTGCACCCCGTAGATCCGCCAGACGAGATCACCGGGAATATCACCCCCGCGATCGCCATAGGTGGCGCGCAGGGAAAGCGCCGCAACGCCGGGCTGCTGCGCCCGCGCCAGCGGCGGGAGCAGGGCGCCGAGGAGCGCAAGCAGCAGCGGAATCACGTTTTTGAAGCGCATAGGGGTCTTTTCCACCTTTCCCGGCATCGGCGCAACCAAGCTGTTGGCAAGGGCATGAAAGCGGGGGATATCGCCGCGCGCATCTTGCCCAAACCAAGATGGCAACGATGTGATCATGACGCGGATGACAGCCCGCCCTTTGCCTTTTTCGGCAAGCGATCGCCAGAAAGCCGGTTTCCCATGTTCTATGAACCCCGCAAGAAGAACCATTCCCTGCCGCATGATCCGTTCAAGGCGCTGGTGGGGCCGCGCCCCATCGGTTGGATTTCCACGCTCTCGAAAGAAGGCGTGCCGAACCTTTCGCCCTATTCCTTCTTCAACGCCTTTTCCGATCACCCCGCGATCCTCGGGTTTTCGTCCTGGGGCTGGAAGGACAGCGCGAACAATGCGCGCGACACAGGGGAATTCGTGGTCAATGTGGTGATGAAGTCCGATCTTGACCGCATGAACCAGTCGAGCGCGCCTTATCCCAGCGAGGTCAATGAGTTCGAGGCCGCAGGTATCGGCATGGTGCCCTCGACCTTCGTGAAGCCGCCGCGTGTGGAAGGCGTGGGCGCGGCGTTTGAGTGCAAGGTGACGCAGATCATCCCCATGACCGGGCACGACGGACGAGAGGCGGCCTATCATCTGGTGCTGGGTGAGGCGGTGGGCATCTATATCGACGACCGCTTCATCACGGACGGCAAAGTCGATGAGGCCGGCATGCAGCTGCTCGCGCGGCTCGGCTACATGAACTATGCGGCGGTGGAGAATGTCTTCTCGCTGAAGCGGCCGACAATTTAACGTCCCGCCGAGGGCTGCGCATGCCTCCGATGACGTCATGGCCGGGCTTGGCCCGGCCATCCACGACTTCAATGCGGTTCCGGTCATAAGTCGTGGATACCCGCCCCAAGGGCGGGCATGACGACTTCTGTTCTTTAAACCCCCAGTCCCGCCGCTTTGGCGCGGGCCATGAGGCGCTCGGCCTGCACGAGATGCGGCTTGTCGATCATCTTGCCATCAATGCCGACAACGCCCGCATCCGGGTTGTCCTTGAAGGCCTGAATGACGCGCTTGGCGTGTTCCAGCGCCGCAACATCCGGCGTGAAGACCGCGTTGATCACGGGCACCTGCGCAGGGTGGATCGCCATCTTGGCGGTGAAGCCATCGCGGCGGGCTTCCTCGCATTCGGCCTTCAGCCCCGCATCGTTGCGGAAATCGGTGTAAACACTGTCAATGGCGGTCACTTCCGCCGCGTGTGCCGCATAAAGCGCGAGGTTGCGGGCCAGACGGAACGGCTCGGTGAGCAGCCCGCCCGCGCGGTTGGTTTCCGCGCCGATGGCGGAGGCAAGATCCTCCGCGCCCCAGGTGAGGCCCGACAGGCGTCGCGAGGCACCCGGAATGGAGCCCAGACGGAAAATCGCCAGCGGGGTTTCGGTCGCAATCGCCACAATGGTGATGGCGCCATCGGGGAGTTCATTCTCCGCTTCGCGCACCGCGATGTGGGAGGCTGCGTGCTGAAGATCGACACCGCCTTCGCATTTCGGCAGCATGATCGCATCGGGCTTGCCGGCCACAACACCGTCGAGATCGGCTTCGATCAGACCGGAGCCGAGGGCGTTGACGCGCACAACAAGCTTCTGGCCGGGCGCGCCGCCAGCCTTGAGCGCATTGAGCACGATCTCGCGGGCGATGGCCTTGCGGGAGGCCGCGACCGAGTCCTCAAGATCAAGGATCAGCGCATCGGCGCCGGAGCCGAGACCCTTGGCGATCTTCTTCTCATCATCACCGGGAACGAACAGCAGGGAGCGCATCGTTGTTTCTCTTCTTGTTGGTTTGTCTTCTTTGACGCTTTTTCCGCGGCGAACCGGAGGCCACTTCGCCGGAAAAAGCTATGTTTGGGGCGCGCGGCGCATGAAGGCGGCGCGGCGGCATTCGGCCACCAGCGTGCCATCCTGCTTGTAGGCGCGGTGATGGAACTCGATCAGCCCGGCGTCGGGGCGCGATTTGGATTCACGCTTGGATACCACCTCGGTGGTGACATGGATGGAATCGCCCTCGAACACCGGCGCGGGAAACTTGGTGTCGCTCATGCCGAGGTTGCCGATGGTGGTGCCCACCGTGGTGTCTCCCACGGAAATGCCGATCATCAGGCCGAGCGTGAACAGCGAATTGACCAGCGGCTTGCCCCATTCCGTCTCGGTGGCGCAGAAATGCGCGTCGATGTGCAGCGGCTGCGGGTTCAGCGTCATGTTGGAGAACAGCATGTTGTCCATCTGCGTCACGGTGCGGGTCAGCCCGTGGCGGATCAGCTCGCCCACCTGAAAATCCTCGAAGTAGCGGCCGCCGCGCGGGTGGCGCTGGCCGGACTGCCAGGGAGTTGTGGGGGCGGGGAAGGGGGAGGTCATGGGCGTCCTTCGAGGTTTCCAGCGTCGTTTTTTGTCGTTTGCGGGCACGTGATTGCAAAATCGGAGGTCGATTTGGCCGCGTCCGCGCTTGCCTGTGCGATTTTAAGACAGCGCATCTTCTTCTCTTTAAGGGCGGGTTTACCATGATTGGCGAAACTGCAAGAGGCCGAACACGACAGAGGAACGGCTTTAAGGCGGTTTTTTAGATGTTTCTGTTCTCCACCCAGCCCGGTCAGCAAACGCAGAAGGCGGAAACCCCGCTCTCGCGCCCGATTGCGCAGGCGGCCCAGGAGACCGGCGTCTCCTTTGACTATCTCGTGAAAACCGCCAAGCGCGAATCGGGCATGAACCCCGAGGCGAAAGCGCCCAACTCTTCCGCCACCGGGCTGTTTCAGTTCATCGAGCAGACGTGGCTGGGTCTTGTGAAGCGGCAGGGGGCCAACATGGGCCTCGAGGATGCCGCCAGCCAGATCACGCAGGATCGTTCGGGGCGCTATGTCGTGCCCGATCCTTCGGCCCGCCAGCAGATTCTCGCGCTGCGCAAGGACCCGTCGCTCTCCTCCAAGATGGCTGGGGTCTTCACCGCCGAGAACCGCGATTCCCTCAAGAATGCGCTGGGGCGCGACCCCACGGGCGGCGAGCTTTACATCGCCCATTTCATGGGGGCGGGCGGGGCGCGTGAGTTCATCTCTCAGGCGGCCAACAACCCGGACAAGGCGGCGGCTTCCAGCTTTCCGGATGCGGCGGCGGCCAATCGTTCGATCTTTTTTGACGGCAAGGGCCGCGCGCGCACCATGCGCGAGGTCTATGCGCGGTTGATTTCCCACCACGAGGGCGAGGGCGCGCAGGTTGCCGCTGTCGCCCCGAGCGCCGGCCCGAATGACGCAACAGATGCCGGGGGCGGCACGCGCTCGCCGCTGGCGATCGGGCCGGGCGGCGCGCGCAACCAGAATGCTTTTTCGGGGCTTTTCCGCTCCGCCGGTTCGAGTGAGGGGGCGCAAGCCATGCGCAAGGCCTGGGTGGGCGTGGCCCAGAACCGCATGAACGCCAACGCGCCCTCGTTCTTCCCCCGTGGGGATGGGCAGCCGATCGCGCAGGTTGCCTCGCTGGAAACGCCGCCGGGCGTGCTCGCCAAGTTCGAAGCGCAGGCCCCGTATGAGGCCGTTGATCTGCCGCTGCCCCCGCAGCGCCCCGCCCATCTGACGACGGGGGGCAATGCGCCGCTCGATCTGACCCGCTTCACCAAGAACAGGCGTTGATTTCCCA
>JAIUNQ010000288.1 GCA_020161475.1 Pseudomonadota bacterium
GCGCCGGCGTGAGGAACTGCCAGGCCGAAACACCCGCCGCGCGCGCCACCACCAGCTCCAGCTTGCGCGACAGCCCGATGTAGCTGACCATCGCCCCGAACAGCACGCCGAAGGGCACGATCTGCTCTGCGGTCGCCGGGGTGCGGAACAGCGCCAGCGTGGCGATGCGGCCCGAGGTGGCCCCGGCGGCATCCCCCGCGCGGCGCATCAGCTCGATGAAATCAAGCGTGAAAATCAGCACGAACACGGTCGCGAAGACGGCGAGCATGGCGAAGCCGAATTTCTTCGCGAAATAGAATCCCAGCGTCCTGCCGATCATGCCGCGCTCCTGAAGCGCGCCGGCAGGCGCCGCTCGAACCACTCGACGATACCCGCGATATCCACCCACTGCTTGCGCTTCACCGGCGCGGAAGCGCGCACCGAGAAGAAAACGCCCAGCGCCGTGGCGATCACCGGCACGAGATACATCAACCAGATACCGCCCACAGAGCGGACGGCAATACTCGCCGCACCGAATCCGGCAATGCGCAGCACCACGAGGCCCGCAACAGCCCCCAGGATGGCCGCGCCGCGGCTTTGGCGCGTCGTGCGGGCATTGCCCAGCGCCGCAAAGGCAATCGCGAGCGTCGCGAAGGGATAAAGGATGTTCGAAAGGCGGTCGTGGAGTTCCACGCGGTAGCGCGAATAAAGCCCCGAGAGCTTGGGGTCGCGCCGATCGAGCTTGAACATCAGCTCGCTCGTGCGCCACTCGCGCGGCTTGTAATGAATCGTGCCCGAGGCCTGCTCGAACTGGTCGAGATCGAAGACGTAGCGATCAAAGGCGATGACCGAGCTGTCGCGCCCCTGCGAATCCTGACGCTGCATCGAGCCCTTTTCCAGCAGCAGATACATGCTGTTTTCATGCTCGGTCAGCTGGCCGCGCGCGGCAAGATAGGTGGTGGAGACGCGTGGATCGCGCGAATCGTGGATCAGCACACCGCCCATGCCGCCTGCCGGCTGGCGCTCGCGGAAGTGGAACAGGATGCCGTTGTCCAGCGAAACGAATTTGCCTTCCTGAACAATGCGCGACACCACATCCGCGCGCACCTTCGTGACCAGCTCGCGCAAGGAGCGAAAGCTCTCCGGCATCAGCCAGGTGGTCATCATGCCCACCATGAGCGACACCAACAGCGTGAGCACGGCGAGCGGGCGCAGCACCAGGGTCGGCGGGCAGCCGGCGGCATTCATCACAATGAGTTCGGAATCACCGTTGAGCCGGTTGAGCGCGTAAAGCACCGCAATGAACAGCGCGAGCGAGGCAATCACCATCACCAACGCGGGCAGGCCCAGCATGGTGATCTGGAAAAAGACGAACAACGTCTGTCCCTTGCCGGTCACAAGGTTCATCTCGCGCAGCGCCTGGCTCAGCCAGATCACGGCGGTAAGCGCGCCAAGGCTCGTCAGGAAAGCCGCCCCGGCGATCCTGAAAATGTAGCGCTCCAGCAGGGGCAGATTCCACCTCATCAAACCCTCCTTGCCCAAATTCTCCGGCGCAAGCAAGGCGGCTTTCACCGCGCCTTGGCCAGCCTGCGGCCTTGCCTGATGCCTCGCCAAGCGCCACGTTTGAGCCGAATGGGCGGATTGATTCCGCGTGCACACAATTTTGCCCATCTGCCCGCGCTGGAATGGGCCGGATGGAAACCAAGCAGGAGCCCCCATGCCCACCGAAGCCAAAGTATCCTTTGTCGCGCTCGATGAAGCCTTCCGGGGCGTTACGGTCGTTTTTGCCGGCAAGGACGGCGCCCTGAGCGAAGCCGCCAGCCAGCGCCTCGGCGAGGCGGTCAGCGCGCGCATCGCGGCGGCGGCGAGCGCGGAATCCTTTTCCGGCAAATCCGGCGCGAGCCTGTCGCTCCCCGCCGAGGCCGGGCTGGGCGATGCACCGGTGCATCTGATTGTGGTGGGCACCGAGACCAAGGATGAGGCTCTCGATGCCCTGACCCTCGGCGGTCAGGTGCAGGGCAAGCTGCCCAAGGGGCGTGACGTTTCCGTGCTGGGCCTGCTGCCCTCTGGCGCGTTCAGCGCGGAAGATGCCGCCCAGTTTGCGCTTGGCGCGCAGCTCGGTGCCTATCGCTTCGACCGCTACCAGACCAAGAAGGGCGATGACGCCGACAAGCCCGCCGGCAAGCTGGTGGTGCAGGTGGAAAACCCCTCCGCGGCCCGCAAGGCCTGGAAGAGCGCGGAGGCCACCTATGCCGGCGTGATCCTCGCGCGCGATCTCGTCAATGAGCCCGCCAATATCCTCACCCCCACCGAATTCGCGGCCCGCGCGGCGGAGCTTGAGTCGCTCGGCGTCGAGATCGAGGTGCTGGGCGAGAAGGAGATGAAGAAGCTGGGCATGCGCGCGCTGCTCGGCGTGGGGCAGGGCTCCCATGAGGAGAGCAAGCTCGTCATCATGAAGTGGCTCGGCGCGAAAGACGAGAAAGCCCAGCCCATCGCCTTCATCGGCAAGGGTGTGGTGTTCGACACCGGCGGCATCTCGATCAAGCCCGCGGCGGGCATGGAAGACATGAAAGGCGACATGGGCGGCGCAGCTGCCGTCACCGGCCTCATGAAGACGCTGGCCATGCGCAAGGCGAAGGCGAACGTCATCGGCGCCATCGGCCTCGTGGAGAACATGCCCGACGGCAAGGCCCAGCGCCCCGGCGATATCGTCACCTCCATGTCCGGCCAGACCATCGAAATCATCAACACCGATGCGGAAGGCCGCCTCGTGCTGTGTGATGTGCTCTGGCACATCAAGCACAAGTTCGACCCCAAGTTCATGGTCAACCTCGCAACCCTCACCGGCGCGATCATGGTGG
>JAIUNQ010000022.1 GCA_020161475.1 Pseudomonadota bacterium
CCTCGTGATCCAACACCAATCTCACGGCGCGTTGGCGCACCTCGGGAGAAAACTTGTTCGTCGTTTTGCTTGTCATGGCTCCATCCTATTTGGAAGTTGGAGCCTCCGACAATCCCGGGGCGGTTCAACGCCTATGCGGTACATGTCTATCCTTGGCACGACAATCCAGGGCAAGCTTCGGGCGAGATTGGGCGGCGCAACCGACTCGCGCGGTTTGTGCTTGCCCGCTGCGGCATTGAAGGGCGTAAACCCTGCTGGGTCACTGAATGGGGGTTCCGGGATAAACAGGAGAGTTGCCCGCCGCAGGAGACCAATCGCCTGACTCTGACACAGGAGATGCGCCGCACCTTTGCACAATACGCTCAAAGCGGGCGTCTCAAAGGATTGCTCGTCTACGCGTGGAACGATCCGCTTCAAGCCTTTGCGACATATCGCTGTGGCAAGCTGACAGAAAGCGGAAGAGCGGCCATTCGCCCCTGAGGGCTGCCGGCGGTAAGGCTAAGCCCGGCGTTTGTCAGCTAGGAGGTGCAAATTCCTCGGAGAGCACCACGTCGTTTTCCTGGTAGAAGGCAAGAAGCTCATCATAGCATCGGCGGATGGCAGCGTTAGCGGCTTCCCAGTCATGCTCGATCATCTTGGTAATCGGCGGGCTCAGCTCCTCCTCAACATTCTGGTAAGGCAGCTTATACAGTTCACAAAATTCGTGAAGGCGGGAGTCATAAACATAATAGAGGCAAGGCAAGCCCTGCATCAGCCCTACCATGTTGCCATGGAAGCGGAACCCGATCATGGCGTCGAGATCGCGCCCCTTACCCACCCATTCCTCTACAGAAAGAACGGAGACAAAGCGCGAGATGAGCATTTCCTCGCTCATCTTTCCGGAAAGACCAATCCGTTCTAGCACGTAGGCCGCCGCGGCCTTGCGGACATCGAACGGGTACTTGCGGTTGGAGAGTTTGAGTTCAACCTCATTGCCTTGTTCGAAGATGACGTAGCGCGCGTCGGACGCTTCCAGTGCACTGATCAGTTCGCCGTGCAGCGCGCGGGTTTTCGCACCGTCGCGACAGAAGATACTGTTGCCCAGTTCGGAATGGATCGAAAGGCCAACACGACCGAAAGATTCCAGCAGGGGCGGAATTGAAACCTTTTGCGGCGCGCCCTGATAGAAGAGCGACGGACACCCCGTGATCCGTAACGATTTCGCGCCCAGTCGTTCGAGCACCTGCGCGGAAAAGGCGCCACGGCAGGAAATGCTTTTCGAACGCTCGGCCAGCATCGAGACAAAACGACGGGCGGGTTCATGTCCGTCCAAGAAAGTGGGGTCGAGGCCGGCGCTCTGCGCACCAATGCCAACTACGGCAACAGGACACTGAATGCTTTCAAGTGTTGCAATCGCTGAATCGAAGTCAAACTCCTGATGCAGATAGGTCGAGCCGCGCATCACAACATAGTCGAGGTTTTTCGGCGCGCGATATCCGAACAGCACACCCTTGGAGTCACTGTGCTCCACCTGGCGCAGAATGGCGGCGCACACCAGCATGTCGCCGTAATTGGGCTTCCAATCCCAGGTGTCGATGGCATCCCAGCCGATCAGGCCGTTCTTCATGATGTGATTGAAGTGTAAAAGTCCAACGCGCATTTTTAGTGCCTCGGCTGCTGAGGGCGTGGTCGGCTGATGGGGTGATCAGCGTGAGATAGGTAAACAACTCGATAGGGCAACGGAACAGCGACGCTGCGGGTGCATGGCATCCTTCATCTAAACTCTCAGCGCAGCGAGGGTGGTGTAGCCGTATTTAAGGGTTGGTAGGAGAAACGCTCGACATGGCCTGATCAATGGCTTCAGGTGCCAACCTAGCCCGTGCCCACTGTATAATGAGACGCGACGCCTCTTCCCATAGGGCATCGTCTTTCATCAAATTGATGACACGTTCACGAAACATAGCATCATCATTCGCCACCAGCATTTCGATGATCTCCTGCGTCAGGCCGATACCTTCTGCCGCAATCGGCGTCATCACGCAGGGCACGCCCTGCGCAAGGCTTTGCAGAACCTTGCCTTTGACCCCGGCACCAAAGCGGAGAGGGGCCACCGTCAGGCGCTTGGTGGCGAGATAAGCATCGATATCCTGCACGAAACCGCGCAGCTTCACGCCATCGCCCAGATCCTCGAAGCCCGCAGCCTCGATATGCGCGCCGGCAATGTCGAGCGGTTGCCCCGGAACGGCTTGGCGAATCGGCGACCAGATCTCACGCGCAAAATGGCGCACGGCGTCACCATTGGGCCGATGGCGGAAGTTGCCGACGAACGCGATGCCGTGGCGCTGCGCAAGCGGGGTGGGGGCGGGGGCAATGCGATATGACCACAAAACCCGATGCACCGGCTTGCTGGCATTGAGGTATTTTTCGATCCAGTCCCCCTCCAGCGTCGAGTGGGTAATGATCTGATCGGCCACCTCAAGACAGCGCTTTTCGTCGCGCTCCACGGCGCGGGCCTGCTCACGCAGCGCGTCGTCATTGTCCAGCTCGGCCTGCCGCCCCATGCGCAGGAAATGAAGATCCGCGACGGAATAGATCACCTGGGCATTAGGCTGGGCGCTTTTGCACAGGTCGATGAACTTGCGCGCGATGCTGATGCGATGGAGATAAACGAGATCGAACTGACCCTGCCGCGCCGCGATGTAAGCGCTGACGTCATCAATCCGCCCGTGCGCTTCAATGCCGTGCGCGTTGAGCCGCTGGATGGAAGCCGCTTCCTCGCCGTTGTCATCAAGGCCGATCATCTCAACGTGATAACCGAGGCGCACGAGGCTTTCCGCATGGCTGAGCACCGCGTTGGAGGCAGCGTCCTGCTCAGGTTGCGGCAGTCGCTCGTCGATCACCAGCGCACGGCGGCGCGTCACCAACTGCGGCTGGTGCGAGAGGCGTTCCAGCTCCGCCTGCCATCGCTTGGTAAAGGCGAGGCGCGCCCCCTTTGGTGTGGGAGCGAGCGGCATCTCTGCCACCAGAGCCAGCCCGGCCGCCCCTTGCGAGATTACCTGCCCCCCGGCAGCGCGGACACGGAAGGCAAGGTCCGTCACCCCCAGCGCACCATAGTCCTCCGCGCCCTCAAACCCGCCCACACGCTCGAACAACGCGCGGTGAACCATGAAGGCTTGCGCAGAGACATCGTCGCTCGCCCGGCGCAGCCGGTGCAGCGCGGCTTCGGCCTGATCGAACCGGCCCAGCTGGACGCGCCCTGAAGCAATGCTGATGCGCGTGCCCGACTCCACAATCCGTTGGTCCGGCCCGATCAAACGAGGCGCCACAATCGCCTGATGGTCGCAACCGACAAGCGTTTCGCGCAGCAGATCCAGCGTTCGCCGGGGCAGGGCGCTCGCGCCGGCGAGGAACATGAGGTATCCGCCGCGCGCCATGGAATACCCGAGACGGTAAGCATCCAGCATGGTGCCGGTCGTGCCGGTTTTGACAAGGCGAATGCCGCCACGCGCGAAAAGGGGCACCACCGTCAGCTCGGCCGAACCCGTCGCATCAATGCAAATCACTTCCGCCGCACATGCGCGTGCAGGCTCGACGAGGCTTTTCAGCAAGCCCAACGTGTCTCGCAGCGAGGGGGACGCCTGCACGATGATCGAGATCACCGGTTGACGCACAACGGGCAGATGGAACGGCGTGAAGTCACGCGCAGCACGCTCCGCCACCGCACGCAACCGTTCCGGCAACTCGGAAAGAGCCAGCGCCGTTGTTGCTGTGGCACCATGGCTGTCCTCAAGGCGCGCCTGCGCTTCGAGCGCTTTGGAGAGCGCATTGGTGCACAGCGCCAGCAGGGGGGTCAGATCCTCCTGCCGTCCCGCCGCCGCACCGATGGAATCGATCCGAGCGAGAAGCCAGCGCGAGAAGCTTTCATCAGCCTCGCTCGTGCCGGAGAAGTAGTTCTGGGGCGAATTGCCGATGTCCTGCCCCGTCTGCGCGAACCGCACACTGAGCCGATGCACCGATTGGCAAAACAGGTCGCGCGGCAGGTTGACCCAGAAGCCGTAGCAGCCATCCCCCTGTCCACGGTTGAGAAAATCGTGCCGCAATTTGTCGGCGGTGAAGCGGAAAACGAGCTCGTTGCCGTCGTAGAGTTCCAGTTCGACGCGCCGGCTCATGTCGTCGGCATCGAAAGCCCAGCCGATGATATGGGTCTGCTCGACCTTGTCGACGTGTCCTTTTAGCTGCATATGCCCCCCAGAATGCAAAACATGGGATTGCCAGTGGGGGAGCTTTCGCCCGCCACTTCGTCACAGTTTGGGCGCCAGCCGTCGTATTCGTAAAAGCAGTCAGACTTACCCTGCAAGAAAACCAGCAAGGGCTTCGAACCCATTGCCATCCAGCGGGACAACCGACCGCTCTCGTGAACAATCTGATCGAAAGCAAAGTTAAATTCGCAATTGCCACCGAATATTGCGGGGCGTGCAGCTTGTTCATGAGCAATCAGTTCACTCACGTCGCAGTTCCTGTTGTCAAATCCGTTCGGCAGGAGGCGCCCCGGCTAAGGCACCACCCCCCGCAAAAGCCCCGGTGCATGTGGGTCTTTTGCCAGAGTATGACCATCCAGCAAGCGGCGAAAGCAAAAATTGCGCAGTGCAACGCAGCACTTGGGCGCATGGTGAAGGCCCAAGGCGGCGGGGATGCTCAGCGTTCACGCATGGATTGCCGCGCGCGATCAAACAGGGGAGAGAGCAGGTAGCTCGCCACCGAGCGCTCGCCGGTGATGATATAAACCTCCGCACCAAGGCCCGCGACGAGTTTGCCCCGCACTTCCGGCGGCACGGTATCCTTGTCCACCACCAGTTCGGCGGCAAAATATGCCTCTTTGGTCACTTCATCGCTCACGCGGTCGCGTGAGAGAGCCCGCACCGTGGCATAGATGACTTGATGGCCGAGGTAATGCACGCTGGAGAACTTGATTTCGGCGCGCGCCCCTGCCGCAATTCGGTCGATGTCGCCCGGAGAGACCTTGGCGCGAATGACCAGTTCATCATCCATCGGCGCGATATCAAGGATCGGATCGCCCGGACGGATGACGCCGCCCGCCGTGAAGATGCGCAGCTGCTGGACCGTTCCGGCGATCGGCGCACGGATTTCGGCGCGCTTCTGCTGGTCGGAGTTGAGCAGAAGTTGCTGGCGCAGATCGCTCAGCTGCTTGCGCACGTCCAGCAACTGGGTGGAAACCTCCTGACGGCTGTCCTGCATCACCTGCTGACGCCGCAGCTCATACTCAGCCAGACGTTCGCGCAGCTTCTTCGCGTTGATCTCGCTGTTCTCGACCACGCCCTGAAGGCGCAGGCGCTCGCGCTCCAGCGGGGCCATGCGGGTCAGCGGCACGAGCTTCTGTTTGAACAGCGGTAGCAGGCTGGTGTACTCGGCATCCACCTGCACCAAGGTCGCCTTGGAGGTCTTCTGGTCGGACAGCACCTGTTCGATTTCGCGCTTGGTCTGCTCAACCTGGCTTTCGGCAATGCCGAGGTTGCGCTTGAAGGTGGCAAGGCGGCTGGCAAAAAGGCGCTTCTGGTCGGCAACGACGGGAGCAACCGCCGGGTCGTGCTCGCGCGCGGTCACCTCCGGCGGCCAGACGATGTCGTCCTGACCGTTGAACTCCGCCAGCAGGCGCGCTTCCTGCGCCAGCCAGATCGCATATTGGTTCTTGTACAGGTCGCCTTGGGTATCGAGGCGGGTCGGATCAAGCTTGAGCAAGAGATCCCCGGCTTTGACGACAGCGCCATCGCGCACCAGAATTTCCTGCACGATGCCGCCTTCGAGATGCTGGACGGTCTTCTTGCTGCCTTCCGCCGAAACGACGCCCGGAGCAATGGCCGCGCCATCCAGCCGGGTGAAGCTCGCCCAGAGCACGAAGATGCCGAAGGCGCCGAAAATCACCCAGTAGGCGCGGCGGACTTCTGATTTCCAATCCGCCGAAGGGCGGGGGGCAACAAGCGCGGGTGCGTTCATATCCTCGCTCCCTTCAGGTCGCGGTCGAGCGTTCGCCGGCGGCGCGCCCGTCCGTCAATTGCTTGGGCTTGTAGGCGGTGATGCGGTCCAGCACCTGATCGCGCTCGCCGAAGGCATGGACCGTGCCGCTATTGAGCACCAGAACCTGATCGCACATCGAGAGCATGTTCATGCGATGGGTAATCAGCACCACAATCGCGCCCTCTGCCCGCAGCGCCGCAATGGCGCTCGCCAGAAGTTGCTCGCCGGAGGAATCGATGCTCGAGTTCGGCTCATCGAGCACAACCAGCCGCGGATCCCCGTAGAGCGCCCGCGCCAGTGCCACACGCTGGCGTTGCCCCCCCGAAAGGATGCGTCCCTCCGGCCCCATCCGCGTGCTCAGACCATCAGGCAGTTTGCTCACGATATCCATGATGCCCGACATCTTCACCGCCTTGATCAGCTGGGCGCTGTTCTCGTCGGTCACGGGCTGGAAGCGGGTGATGTTCTCGGCCAGCGTACCGGGCATCAGGTCGATATCCTGCGGCACATAGCCGATATAGGCGCCAAGCTGATCCTGATCCCAATGGGCCAGATCATGCCCGTCCAGCAGGATAGAGCCGCGCGCCGGCCGCCACGCGCCCACCAGCACCCGCGCCAGCGTGGATTTGCCGGCGCCGCTGGGGCCGACAACACCCACCACGGTGCCGGGCGCGGCCACGAAGGAAACATCCTGCAACGTCGGCGCTTCGCGGCCCTTCGGCACCACCGTGACGCGGTTGAGAACCAGCGGGCCATTGGGGCGGGGCAGGGCAACCTTGGCCACCTGCGCGCGCTCTGTGCGTAGCAGATGATCAATGCGCTCGACCGAGAGCTTGAGATTCCAGATCACCCGCCAGCCATTGGCGAGGGCATCCACCGGGCCAAAGGCGCGATAGGCGAGAATGCCGCTGGCAAACACCAGCCCCGGCCCGGCCATTTCGTTCAGCAGCAGCACCACCGCCACCGTCTGGAGCACCATCTGCACCAGATGCCGCAGAAAACGCAGTGGCCCGGTATAAACGCGCACCCTGTCCGCCGCGTGCTGTGCCCAACCCAGCCCCTCGACGGTGCTTTCCCGCCAACGGCGCACCATGCGGCCCAGCATCCCCATCACGCGGAGCGGCTCGGCGTTGCTCTGCACGGAACGCCCGAAATCATAGGCCTTGTTCATGGCCATCACGGTGCGGGCGGTGTCATCCTTGGTGGTGGCCTGACTGAGCGCGCTCAACGCCGCCGAAATGATGACAAGCACAAGGATGGTGAGCCCCATGAGCGGGTGCAGCAGAAACCCCGCCAAAATGACGATGGGCACAAAAATGAAGTCCAGCGCGCTGACCATGAGCGGCCCGCCGATGAACTCGCGCAGGGTGTTGAGATCCTGCGGCACCAGAGAAATCTGGTTGGGGGGCAGCGCCTCGGGAAAGCGGTTGAGCGTTTCCAGAATGCGCGGCGCGATCTTCTCATCCAGCCCGAAGGCGATGCGGCGCAAGATGGTGGTGCGCATATCCTCCAGCACGGTCCAGATGCCGACGAGGAACACGCCGATCACGCACAGCGCCATCAGGGTGCTGCCGCTGCGGCTGGTGATGATGCGCTCATAGAGCTGCAACATGAAAATGGTGGGAATAAGCGAGAGGAACGCAATGATCCCCGAAATCAGAAGCAGCACCTTGAGCGCGGGGTAAAACTCCCGTGTCTCGGAAAGCAGGTGGCTTGTCTTCGCGCTTTCAAGAAAAAACATTGCTCGTCCTGTGCCCAATGTCGGCCCGCGCGGACCAAAATCTGTTGCAGCGCGGCGAAGAGCCGTTATGGCTGTATAGCGGCTCAGGCTTCGCTGCCAAAGCCCAAATGTTGCGGGTGCGTTGCGCCTCGCCATGGAGGGAAGAGGAAACCTCATGAGCCAGCCGGGCATGCCGTCTGTCCCGTTCAACACTGCGCCGCAAGAGCCGCGACGGGTTTTGCTGCATGTCGGCTGCGGGCCGAAAGGCAACCGTCAGCTCAACCCGATGTACCGCGACACCAGCCAATGGCGCGAGATCCGGCTCGATCTTGACCCCACGGTCAAGCCGGACATCGTCTGCTCCTTCGTGGATATGCGTGCTCATGTGCCCGATGCGAGCGCGGATGCCATCTGGTCCTCGCACAACATCGAGCATCTTTTCGACCATGAGGTGCCCCTGGCGCTGGCCGAGTTCGTGCGTGTGCTCAAGCCGGGCGGCTACACCCTGATCCGCACGCCGGACCTCAACGCCATCGTCGAGGCGATTGTCAAAAACGGCCTCGAATTTCCCGCCTATATGTCACCCGCGGGGCCGATTACCCCGCTCGACATGCTCTACGGCCATCGCCCCTCAATCGCGCGCGGCAACACCTTCATGGCGCATCACACCACCTTCACGGATATCCGGCTCGCGAACCTCCTGATGCAGGCCGGTTTTGCCGAGGCCCGCACCCGCAAGGACAGTGGCTTCGATCTCTGGGCGGTCGGCTTCACGGAGGATGCGGATGTTCCGGCGATTCTGGCCGAGCTGGAGGCCCACGGGCTGAGCTTCCGGGAATGAGCCAAGCCGACACCAACGCCATTTCGGGCTATATCGACAGCCTCAAGGCGGCGTTGGAGGCGGCGCGCAAAACCGGGGCAGGGGCCGACGCATGGCTCCTCAGCGACCGATTGCTGCGCATGAGCGAGCACCGCGACGCCGCCGCCTGTCTCAGACGCGCTGAGGCCGCAGCCCTGATCGGGGATGTCGATGCCGCCCGTCAGGATGCTTTGGCGGCGTTCTGGATTGATCCTTCCATTCCGATGCTGGCGGCAAGCCTTGTGCCCTCGCTTGCACCGGGCGCCGCGCGCAGGGCCGCATTGCGTCACGCCCTCGCGCTCGGCGCACCGCCGGATGAACCCCTGCTGGCGGCACTGGCGGCGGAAGGCTTTCAGAGCGTCGTGATCGCCCGTCGCAGCGGCGAGGCAATTTCGGGCGAGATCATCGCGGAGAGCCCGGTCGCGCCGCAACTTCTGGCAAATGGCGCGGCCAAGCCGCTTGTCCTGGTGGAACAGCCCCGCGCTGAAGGGGCGCGTTGGCCGTTTCGCGCCACCTTTTCGCAAGCTTGGCCCGCTGGCGCGCCCTGGGTTAGCGTGGCGCTGGAAGGCGCTCTGGTGTTGCCGGGTGCGCTTGTTGCCGCGCAGCCGACCATGCCCCCGAGTGCGGAAACAGTGGAGGGCGGCGTTCTCGTTGTCGTGCCGGCCTATGCGGATTGGCCCTCGCTGGAGCGTTGCCTGAAAAGCGTTATCTCCCAAACGGATGAAACAACTCGTTTGATCGTCGTCGAAGATGCCTCGCCCGATGAAAGCCTGCGTGAGGCGCTCACAACTCTCGCCCGCTCCACCCCCTTCACGGTGCTGCACAACCCCGTCAATCTCGGTTTTTCCGGTGCCGTCAACCGGGGGCTGTCCCTGCGACGCACCGGAGAGGCGGCGCTGGTCCTCAACGCCGATGCCACCTTGCCGCAAGGCGCAATCGCGCGCCTTAGGCAGCTCGCAGCTTCCGCACCGGATATCGGTACGCTGACACCGCTGTCCAACAACGGTGAGGATGCCGCTGTTCCGCAGCGTTTTCGCGTCAATCCGGAACCCGATGACGCATGGCTCGCGCATCTCGATGCCTGCGCTCAGGCCGCCAACAGAGACACGCTCATCCCGCTGCCGAACGGTGTCGGTTTCTGCCTCTTCATCACCGCATCGGCGCTCGATGCCGTCGGCGGGTTTTCCGGCGCCTTCGAGCGGGGCTATTTCGAAGATGTCGATCTCAGCTTGCGCATCGCGGAGGCCGGGTTTCGCAATCTGGCGGCGACCGGGGTTTACGTGGCCCATGCGGGCGCGCGCTCGTTCGGCACCGCCAAGGAAGGCTACGTGCGGCGTAACAAGCCGCAGTTGCATGCGCGCCACCCCGGCTATGAGACGCAGGTGCAAGCGCTGCTCGCGCAAGATCCGCTGGCGCCCGCCACAAATGCCTTGATGCGCGAATACTTGCGCCGCACGCCCTTCGAGAAGGTGTTGATCGCCCCCGCCGATTGCCCGGCAGCCTATGCCTTGGGCCAATCTGCGGGGGCGGGGCGCACCCTGTTGCTGCGCCCCTCCGGCACAGGCTGGCGCGCCCAAGCCCCGACAGATCCTTTTCCGGTCGATCTCGGGATCGACGAGCCAGCGCTCACCCTCGCGATGCCATGGTTAGAGGCCGCATCAATTTCAGTGTTCGACGCCGCGCGTTTGCCTCCGTCCCATCAGGCGGTGCTGCCGAAAGGCACACGCAGGTTGCCCACGGCACCGGCTGCGCAGCACGCCACAACGCTACCGCCCGGCGCACGGATCGGCATTGCATGGCCGGAGCTTGGGCAAGCGGATGAAGCGGCTCTCTCACGCATGATCGCAGAACTGCGCCCGGCGACGGCGGTGATGGTCGATCGCATGTCGCTCGAAACCGAGGCGCGGCTCTTTCAAACCCTGAAGCTGCAGAGTGCAGGAGAGATAGCCGCGCAGAATCTGGCCGGTTTGGCGCGGCGCGCCGGGCTCTGCGCGCTCGTCTTCGCGCACCCCGTCTATCGTGCGCTTGATCCACGCCGGGAGGCCGCACAGGCAGCCGGCTTGCGCGTGGTCGATCCGGTTTAACGATGCCGACGCGGGGAGGCCGGGGTCTTCACCGGCTTGTCGAGCAGGTTCAGCACATGGCGCGAGTAGCAATATTCCCGCAGCAGCTCGACATGCTTCGGCCAGCAGGAGGCTTCGAAATCATAGCGGCTGGTGACCGTTTCGCGCGCGCGGCGGCGGATGGCGCGATAGCGCTCGGGCTCGGCCAGCACATCGATAATCTGGTTGGCCAGCGCGTTGCGATCGAAAAACGGCACCAGAAGGCCGCTTTCCTCATGGGTGATCACCTCGGCAACCGGCGGCGTATCCGAGCCGATCACCAGACACTCCAGCGCCATGGCTTCGAGCATCGACCACGACAGCACGAACGGGTAGGTCAGGTACACATGCGCATCCGAGCGGCGCAGCACCGCCATGTAGCTGGCGTAATCCACCCAGCCCATGAAGTGAACGCGTGAGAAATCAATGTGCTGGCCCAGCTCATCGAGCATGTAGTTGCGCCAGCTCGCATGCTGGCGTGGGGCTGCACCATAGGAAACCCCGTCATTGCCCAGGATCAGCACCCGCGCACGGGGACGCGCGGCCAGAATATCCGGCAAGGCCCGCATGAAGATGTGGAAGCCGCGATAAGGCTCCAGCGAGCGCGAAACGAAGGTGATGACCTCATCCTCCTCCGCGATATCCAGCCCCTGGATACTGGTGGCGCGGCGCTGCGGCTCCAACGCGAACTTCGAGAAATCCAGCCCGTCGTGCACGATATGGATTTTGGGCCGGAACTCCTGCGGGAACACCGAGTACTGCCAGCGCGTCGGCGCAATCGAGAAATCGCAATCCGTCAGGGCCAGCAGGGTCGAGGCATTGCGCAGCGAAATGCGCACTTCGCCATCCACGCCGAAGGTATCGAACTCCTTGTCGAATCCGACATCCGTTCCGCGTGGCGCGTAATAGAACTCCGAATAGGTGCAGAGCGTGGCATCCGGAAACAGGTTGCGCAGGGGTAGAGCCTCGCCCCAGCCGGGGTGCACATAGATCACCTGCGGGAAAAAGCCGGCCTGCTTGAGCTGCGCGGCCTCATACAGCACCATTTCCGCACGGCGGCATTCAACATCAAAGCGTTTGGCGAAGGGATGCGCGGTGTTTCGCCGCATATCCGGCATCCGGTAGCGGTGCATGTCCACATCGCTCAGGCCCGGCGCTGGCGGCGAGGAAATCGCCTTGACCCGCACCCCCGGCATCCGCGCGAATTTCATCGCCAGATTCCGGAACTGCGCCGGAAAATTGTTATGGACGAAGAGGATATCGATCGGTCTCATTCATCGGGCCGGGTCGGTGCAAAGAAGTCGTCTATATTGAACAACGTGCTGGTGTCCAAGGCGAAATTGTCGCCGCTCAGCTCTGTCGGCAAGGGTTCAATGGCGCTGGCGTTACCAAATTCGGAATAGCGCATCACCGCCTCGGAGCGGACAATGCTGGTGTCGATCTTGCGGGAGAGGTACCGCCGCGAGAAAAGCGAAGCGGCCGCCAGCTCCATCGGCAACATGCCCAGCGCGGTCAAGGCCGCGGCCCGCGCCGGCGAAAGCGCGGCCATACGCTCCTCTTGAACAACGAGAAAGCGCGCCTCACTCTCCGGATCGAGCGGCTCGATGGGCACAAGAACATCGGCCGCCAGCAGAAGCCTCGCCGCATCGGCCAGCCGTCGCGCGCCACCATATATTCGCTGTACCAGATCCAGCACCGCCCGGAATTCCGCCGTCGGCTTGCCCGGCGCCGCCTCCGCGCGCCAGGAGGCTTGCCCCGCCGTCACAACAAGGGAGGGTGAATAGAGACACTCGCCGGAATAGCCCGGCGTGAACGGCAAGGCGCGCAGCGCCAGCGGCATGTAAGGCGGCAACCATTTGCCCGAACCATTGATGGGAACCGCGCGCGACATTTCCGGATGCGTGAGCAGCACCACCAATGGCAAGGCCATGGGGTCGGCCGGAATATGCACCGCGATCACGCCGTAATGGCTCAGATGCAGCAACTCGGTATCCGCGATCGGCAGGGCCGTCAGGGGGAGAAGCGCCGAGAAATCGGGCAGGGCACCCCAACGCAGCGCTGAAGGCGCCGGGATGGAGGTGAATGCCGCTCCTTCAAACAAAGCCCGGTTCATAGGCGGACCTCGATATCGTCTGGCTCCTTCGCAGCAGGGGCGGGGGCCTGCCGCAAGGCCTGAATGAGCCAGTTGATGCGAAAGAGCGATGCCCGGTGTACCCCGATGAACAGCCCCGCCTGCACACCATGCCGCTCGATCAACTTGTAAAGCGCGGGGTTTTGCAGCTGGGAGGCCGAGAAAACCGCCAGATCCGTACGGTTAACCTTGCCCGCATCCCCCAGATCGAATTTGAGCGGCCAAGGCTCCAGCAAACCATGCGTTTCAAGGTCGCGCGTCAGCTCGTCCGTCGCAGGAATCGCGCGGGAGAGGTCGACCGCGTAACGGATACGTCGGCGTGCCGCTTCCGACAGTTTGCCGTCATCCAGCAGGATCGGCGCACCGATATCCTTCGGCGTATCCGCAATCGTCTTGTCCACCCAGAGGGATTCCAGCCGCTCGCCCAAGGCCTCCTGCACCACGACAGGGAAAGCGCGCAGCGCCAACGGCAGATCATCATAGCCCGGCAAGCGGGCATAGCCTTCACGCAGGGACACAAGCGCAACAAGGCGCAGCTTGTCTTCGAAACGCTGCCAGCACAGGGGAAAATAGCGTGCCAGAACAAGTGCTTCAGGATGCGCTATGCCCACCGTTGTGACATTACGGACGCTGGGATAGGCGGTTGGCGCAAAAATCCGGTGCTGGCCCCATTCCGGCGAGAAGAGGGTCGGCGTTTCGTAAAGCGCGTTCCAGCGGGACATAGCCAAAGTTTCGCACGCCTTTCGCGCCGCAGCAAGACAGGGGAAGCTCCCAAAGAAGAGGGGGCCGAAAAGGCCCCCTGATCGTTCTTGTCCCATGGCCGCGCAGCCCTGAGGCGGGCTGCGCCTGCGCGAAGTTCCTTACTTGAGGACCTGCGTGCCGTTGAGGATGATGTGCTCCACCTCGGAGATGCGCAGGGTCGAGCTGTCGTCGAAGGTGACGGTAACAGTGCCGCGATCGTTGGTCCAGGAGGTGACCTGCGGACCATCGGTATCGTTGATGTACACGTAATCCTTGCCCGAACCGCCCGAGATCGTATCGTGGAAGTTGCCGTCGTGCACCTCGTAATTGAAGGTGTCGTCGCCGGCGCCGCCCGAGATCGTGGAGCCGAAGCCCGCTTCGGTATCGGCGGAGGAGTAGATGTTGATGGTATCCGAACCAGCGCCACCATCGATGGTGTCGGTGCCGCCGAGGCTGGTGATGACATCGTTGCCGGCACCACCCAGAATGGTGTCGTTGCCCGCGCCGCCCGCCAGCGTATCGTTGCCGGTGCCGCCGTCGATGTAGTTGTCGCCGCCCAGATCGGTGATGGAGTCGTTGCCGCCGCCACCCAGAATGGTGTCGTTGCCGTAGCCGGTCTGCGAGCTGTCGTTGCCGGTGCCCAGATCAATGTTGTGGTCACCCGAACCGGTCGCAAAGACCGTGTCGTTGCCGGAGCCGGCGACGATGGTGTCGTTGCCCGAACCGAGCGCATTGATGATGTCGTTGCCAGAACCGGCATCGATGCTGTTGTCGCCATCACCCGAGGTGATCACGTCGTTGCCGGCACCGGTCACGAAGGTGTCGTTGCCCGAGCCACCATAGATGGTGTCATTGCCGGCCGCGGTCGTTACGCGGTTGTCGCCTTCGCCCATGTAGGCCAGAACATCGCCGCCGCCCGTCGCCACAAGACGGTCATCGCCATCGCCGAAGAAGGCAGTGAAATCGCTGGCCGCCGTGTAACGCGCGTTCACGTTGCCATCGGTGTTGAAGATGACGATGTCGTCATCTGCGGCGACGTCGAACAGCCCGGTCGGGGCCGCCGAGTAGAGCGTCACTTCCTCATTGGTGGCCTCGGCATCGCCCGGCACAACGGTGTCGACAGTGGCGGTGCCATTGCCGAAAACATTACGCGACGTCAGGACGTTGAGGATGGTGTTGGTTTCCGTCGTGTCGAAAGCACCGTTGGTATTCAGTACGTTTCGGAGTTGCGGATCCGTATAGTCGTAAGTGGCCATGGGGACTGCTCCTGACGTCTATTAATCGATGGCGATAGGGGAGGGATTGGAACGGCGGGGCATGCGGAAAACCCGAACGCGCCCTGTGGAAGCGGGGGGCTCCTCCCGCTTGGAATTGGTAGCCGGTGCCAGCACCGGGGAAGCCGCAGCCGGGGCAGCAAAACCGCTGTCCATGGTCTGCGCCGTGGGAAACTGAAAAGCGGCCGGCGCTGCGTCCTGACGCGCACCTTGCTCCGTCACGCTCAGCTTGAGGCCGACAAGCGGTTCGAACCCAGTATCACCCGCCAGCTCCACGAACACACCCGTGCGGGAAACCAGCGAGCCACCGAGGAACAGCGCCTCGACCTGAAGTACGTAGCGATGAGCCAGCGCGCCCGTCAGATTGAGGGTAAGCCCGACGATCGGCGCGGCCTTTTGACGGGTGCCGACGAACTGCCCGATCTTGGCGGGCGGCTGAACACGACGACCACGCATGTTGATGACAGCGGCCGTCAGGATATCCACGCCTTCCGGCTTGTCCGGCCAGACCAGCTCAAGCCCTTCGATGGCCAAAGGCGCATCCGGGCCGCAAATCCACTGCCCGGCCCGGGCCGTCACATCACCACGGCGGGAAACATGCGCGAGAACCGCAAGTTCGCCGGTCGTCGGAACGGAGGAGGGGGCAACAGCCGGGGTCTTTTCCTCGAAGGCGGCTTCAGTGGGAACCGAGCAGCTCACCCGTTCGAGAACCAGCTGGGCATCCGTGCTGGAGGCCGCAGTGCGCGGCAGCACCGAAATGCGGATGTGCGCATCACGCAGGGCATGCACAACCACAGCGTCGCCCGGCGCATAGAGCATGGTCCGGGCGGCGTTGCTCTCCGACAGGATCGTCACACCGGAAAGAGGCTCGGCATCCACTGCAACGGCAGGCGCACGCAATCCGCCGGCGGAGGCGGAGTACCGCAGAACAAACAGCCCGGCGGCAACGCGCTGGAGGCGCGTCACGCTGGCTGTTTCATCCTTTGCCCGAAGAGTGTTCACGTCAGCCCCTGCCGATTTTCGTGATACGGTGACGAAGTAAGAGATCAGGCGGCCTTGACAGCCACGCCCGCCAGACGAGCCCGCAGGGCTTCGACCTGATCGCCATCCCGCAGCAGCGGGAAACGACGGGCCGCTTCCTGAGCGCCGGGAACATCGCCGTAGAGATCGACGTATTCCTGCCAGTTGGCGAACATGCGGCGCGAACCTTCATCGACATAGGTCTCGGTCGGCGCACCGTTGGTGATGACAACTTCCGGGGTCTCGAATTCGAGGTGGAAGTAATCGACCAGTTCGATGCCAGAAGCGCGGCGGATGGAGGCACCGTTGACCAGCTTCTCAGCCGGAACCAGCGCGCCATCAACAAGAACAGCATGCTCCGGCGACACGAACAGGTCACGCGAGGGGGTGTTGGCGCCCAGCGCGCCGGCGCAGATCTGCACCGGGGTGACGCGGTCATTGCCGCGAGCGAAAGCGCCGCCGAACGAACGGGTACCGATCCACTTGATCGCCTTGGCCGTGCCGTCGATCGTGGTGACGAGATCGCCGATCGCAAGACCTTCAACGGCCACTTCGCCGGCGGGGGTCTGCACCAGCGTGCCACGCAGCAGGCACGCCACCGTCAGGCTGTTCATGACATCCGCGGCCGTTGCATTGAGCAGGGTGAGCTGGAAGTTCGGATTGCTCGGGGCGGTGATGGTCACCGTGCCGGTGGTGGTGTTCTCGGTGATCACGAGATCGCTGATCGAGCTGACGCCGCTGATGGTGTCGATCAGGATCTGATCGCCCTGAGCGGCCTTGAAATCCATGATCGTGTCCTTGGACGCATCCAGGATCATGAACAGGTCGGAGCCGTTGCCGCCCGTCAGGGCGTCAGAACCGGCGCCACCATCAATGATGTCGTCGCCCGCGCCACCCGAGATGATGTCGGACCCGGCATCGCCCAGCAGGATGTCTGCGCCCGCGCCGCCGTTGATGACGTCGTTGCCGCCACCACCCGAGATGATGTCGTCACCTTTGCCACCGGAGATGATATCGGCGACTGCCGTGCCATCAATGATGTCGTCGCCGGTGGTTCCCGTGAGGTTTGCCATGTGCCACTCCGCCGTGAAATCGATTGGTCCTGATCGGGCTTTTCCCGCTTAACGCTAGATAAACCACGGAACGAACAATTTGCAACGAAAAATAATGATGTTTTTTATGAAATTTTTGCGTCAGCCCCCGGCGACGCGAAAGCTTAAGTTTAAATTAAAAGATAATAAAAAAGTTCTATAATATAAAAGAATGAAATACATATTAAATGATATTAATATACAATATTTTTGGGGCTAACTCGGATCAATGGTTAATTTTAAACGGAAGATAGGCGCTTGTTTAAATCAATTTTTGAGATTCAATACATTGATATAGCTTCCAGAGCGTCTTGTGGCAAAATTCAGGTCTTGGTGCGGCGCAAAATGTGGCAAAACGATACACCTCAGTACAAACGCAAGTTGACAAAACAGGCTCCGCCGGATCGCCGCAAGGCCGGTGTTTCTGCCGCAGGAATAGGCGGAATTAATTCATTGCATCAGAGCGTTGGCCATTTTGAAGGCATTGTGCGATCCCCTTGCACAGCGTCGTTCTTGGCGTGCAAAATTGCACCGTTGGGGTGCAATGGTGCAGCGCAGAATCACCGGCATGCGCAACGATGGAATCCGCCACAATGGGCCGTCATGCAAGACGTGCCACTGCAAGCCTGACGGTTGCCCGTCAGCTGGCGGAAACCGCCAGCCCTCGCAGGTACTGTCCGTAGCTGCACGCCCCCATCTCGGCGGCGAGGGCACCCAGCTGCTCACCGCTAATGAAGCCGGAAACGAGCGCCACCTCTTCGGGGCAGCCGATTTTGAAGCTCTGGCGGGTTTCGAGCGCCTTCACAAAGGTCGCGGCATCGAGCAGCGACTCCGGCGTTCCCATGTCGAGCCAAGCGTAGCCCCGTCCCATGCGTTCCACATCCAGTGTACCGGCGCGCAGATAAGACCGGTTGATATCGGTGATTTCCAGCTCTCCCCGCGCCGAGGGGCGGATGCTTCTGGCAACTTCGACCACCCCGGCATCGTAGAAATAGAGCCCCGTTACGGCCCAGCTGGAAACAGGCTTCTCGGGCTTTTCGATGATCTCGACGGCCCTGCCATCCTTGTCGAACGAGATGACGCCGTACCGCTGCGGGTCCGCGACATGATAGGCGAAGATGCTGGCTCCCGCCGTGCGCGCCGCCGCGCGATGCAGCCGCTCGGTCAGGCCATGGCCGTAGAAGACGTTGTCGCCCAGCACGAGAGCGCAGGGCTGCCCGGCGAGGAAATCCTCGGCGATCAGCAGAGCCTGCGCGATGCCTTCGGGGCGCGGCTGCTCGGCGTAGGAAAAGCGGACCCCCCACCGCTCGCCACTGCCGAGCAGGCGCTGGAAGTTCGGCAGATCATGCGGGGTGGAGATGATGAGGATATCCCGGATGCCCGCCAGCATGAGCACCGACAGGGGATAATAGATCATCGGCTTGTCATAGACCGGCAACAGCTGCTTGGAGATGGCCAGCGTCATCGGGTGCATGCGCGTGCCGCTGCCACCGGCCAGAACGATGCCTTTGCGGGAGGAAGTCATGGGGCTTGTCCTGTCGGGGCTGCATCGTCTGTCAGGCTATCAAGGCATGCCTGAAGGCTAAGGCTCCAGTGAGGAAGCGAAAAGCCGAAAACACGTTGGAACCGGTCACATCGCAAACGTGAGTTTTTCGGTCGCGCGGCTTTGGCCGCGTGCTGATCCGCGCGGATGGCACGCACCATCGGCGTCGCGCACCCGGAGCGAAGCCTGCGATGATCGAAAACAGCCTGTGCGAGGCCCGCCCAGCTGGTGTCGCCGGAACCGGCGAGGTGAAACAGGCCGAAGGCTTGTTGGCCGGCCGTACCAGAGGCAACCTGCGCGCTGACCCGCATGATCGCCTGTGCGAGATCCTGCGCGGAGGTCGGGCAGCCGAACTGATCCGCCACCACATCCACGCTGTTCTGCGTCCGGGCCAGCCTGAGCATCGTGGTGACGAAATTGCGTCCGCCCGGCGAGTAGACCCAGGACGTTCGCAGGATCACATGGCGCGGGTTCGCCGCCGCCACCACCCGTTCGCCGCGCCATTTGCTGGCGCCATAAACATTGAGCGGAGAGGGCGCGTCCTCCTCCTCGTAGGGCACGGTCTTGGTGCCATCGAACACATAGTCGGTCGAGATCTGGAGGATGGGAATATCCATCTGCGCGCAGGCGGCCGCGAGCCGTCCCGGCCCGACCGCATTGACAGCCTCGCAGCGCGCTGCGTCCTGCTCCGCCAGATCAACCGCGGTGTAAGCGCCCGCGTTCACGACCACATCCGGTCGCATCTGCCGCAGCAGCGCTTCGGCATTGCCGGCCTCGGCAAGGTCGAACTGCGGGCGCGCCAGCACCAACACCGCGCACTCGGGGCCGGAAAGTTGCTGCAACGCCAAAGAGATTTGCCCGGAGGCTCCGGTGACGGCAAGTCTCATGCTGGCCCCGCATCCATGGCGGCGGCGTCGAGGCCCAGCCGCTCGCCAGCATAACGCGCGCGCAGCGGACGCCACCACCACTCGTTATCAAGATACCAGCGCACGGTCTTTTCCAGAGCATCCTCGAACCGGTGCGCAGGCTTCCAGCCGATATCGCGCTCGATCTTGCCGGGGTCCACGGCATAGCGCGCATCATGACCGGGGCGATCCTGCACGAAGCGGATCAACGCGCCATGGGGCGAGGGACCGGGCCTGAGCGAATCAAGCAAGGCGCAGATGCGGTGCACAAGATCAATATTGCGGTGCTCGTTGCGTGCGCCCACGTTGTAACGCTCGCCCGGTTTTCCGTCATCCAGCAGGCAACGCAGGGCGTGGACATGATCCTCGACATAGAGCCAGTCCCGGATCTGCGTCCCTTGGCCATAAACCGGAATGGGCTGGCCATGCAGGGCATTGAGAATGGTGAGGGGAACGAGCTTCTCGGGGAAGTGATAGGGGCCGAAGTTGTTGGAGCAGTTGGAGATCAGCGACGGCAGCCCGTACGTCGTGTGCCACGCCATGACGAGATGATCCGCCGCAGCCTTTGAGGCGGAGTAGGGCGAGGACGGGGCGTAAGCGGTCTGCTCCGTGAACTGACCGGAGGGACCGAGTGCGCCGTAAACCTCGTCGGTCGACACGTGGAGAAAACGGAACCGGGCACGCCCTTCTGCGGCAAGGCCCGCCCAATAGGCTCTGGCCGCCTCCAGCAGCGTGAAGGTGCCGGTGACATTGGTGTCCACGAAAGCGCGCGGGCCGGTGATCGAGCGATCGACATGGCTCTCTGCCGCCAGATGAATCACGCCATCCGGCTGGAAGTGGTCGAAAGCCTGCTGAACCGCCGCCTCGTCCGCAATATCAGCCTTCAGGAAGTGATACGCCGGATTGTGCTCGAGCGCCCTGAGAGAGGTGAGGGTGGCGGCGTAGGTTAGCTTGTCGATGTTGAGAACATGGTCGCCGCCCGCCACCAGATGTCGGCACAGCGCCGAGCCGATGAAGCCGGCTCCCCCTGTCACGATAATGCGGCGCGCAACATGCTTGGTCATGTCCAGGGCCTCAGAAGAGATCCGCCACATCGCGAAGGCGCGGCGCGGCCAGATCCTTGGGCGAAAGGGTCAGCTCTTCACGGTCGAAGGGCCAGTTTATCGCAAGATCGGGATCGTCAAAGGCAATGGTGCGCTCATGGACCGGCGAGTAGCGCGCGCTGACCTTGTACAGCAGCTCGGTATCCTCCGTGAGGGTGCAGTAGCCATGCAGAAAACCCGGCGGAATCCAGATCTGGTGCCAGTTGGCGGCGGAAAGCTCGATACAGACATGTTGTCCGAAGGTCGGCGAGGCACGCCGGGCATCCACCGCCACATCCAGCACGGCGCCGCGCGTCACCCGCACCAGCTTGCCCTGCGCCATGGGGTGCAGCTGGGCGTGCAGGCCCCTCAGTGTACCTTTTTTGGCGGAATGGGCGTGGTTGTCCTGAACGAACGCAATGGGGCCGAGTGCCGCCTCAAACACATCCTGCCGGAAGACCTCCGAGAAAAACCCGCGCCCGTCACCGTGACGCCGGGGCGTGATCAAGGCCAGACCGGCAAGGGAAAGCGGAACGATGTCCATGGCGGGAACGGGAACCTCTGGCTGTCGCGGTCGGCGCCACCTCGTGGCACTGCACAATGGTATCGTCGGCACCATCGGCAATCGCAAGTGTCTTTTGCTCAAGTGGTTTCCGGCGGGCTGGCCCCCAGCGGGGGCAGCCTGCGCTTGCGCACCCGCTGCGAAAAGCGCTCGAATATCAGGTAAATGGCAGGGGTGGTGTAGAGCGTGAGGATCTGGGAGACGCAAAGCCCGCCCAGAATGGTCACGCCGAGCGGCCTGCGCAGCTCCGAGCCCGGTCCTTCCCCCAGCACCAGCGGCAGCGCGCCGAGCATCGCGGCCAAGGTGGTCATCAGGATCGGGCGGAAGCGCTCGCGGGAGGCCGCAATGATGGCATCCTCGGGCGCGATTTCCGTCTGCCGCTGTGCGGCAATGGTATGATCCACCAGCATGATGCCGTTCTTCTTGACGATGCCGATGAGCAGGATGATCCCGATCATCGCCACCAGCGTCAGATCCATCCCGGCAAACTTGAGCGCGATCAGCGCGCCCAGCCCCGCCGAGGGGAGGGTGGACAGGATGGTGAGCGGGTGGATAAGGCTCTCATAGAGCACGCCGAGCAGCAGGTAGATCGCAATCAACGCCCCCGCGATGAGAAGCGCCTGCGAATTGGCGGAATCGTTGAAGGCGGCAGCATCGCCCGCAAATTCCGCCTGCACACTCTCGGGAAGGCGCATGTCGCGAACAGCCGCGCGAATGGTGCTGGTGGCGTCACTCATCGCCGTGCCGGGGGTGAGCGAGAAGCTCACCGTCACGGCCGCGAACTGCCCCTGATGGTTCACCTGCAAAGGCGCAAGGCTGCGCGAAAACTTCGCCACGGAGGAGAGCGGCACCTGTGCCCCGCTGGAAGTTGGCACAAACACACGGCCCAGATCCTCCGGCTCCCCGTTGGCGGCACCGGGCGTGGCCATCACCACGCGGTACTGGTTGCGCTCCCCGTAAAGGATCACGATCTGCCGCTGGGCGAAGGCATTGTTGAGCGCGGCATCAATATCGACGATGGAGACTCCGAGCCGGGCCGCTGTCTGCCGGTCAATCTCGACATTGGCCTGCAAACCGCCGTTTTCCTGATCGGTCGAAACATCGGTAAGCCCCGGCAATTCGCGCAAGCGTTCCGCCACTTTGGGGGCTACTTCGCGCAGCGCTTTCAGATCAGCGCTCCAAAGCGTGAACTGGTAGTCCGATTTTCCCTGCCGCCCACCCGCGCGCACGTCCTGCATCGCGAACATGAACACATTGAGCCCCGCAATCGCGCGCAAGGGGCGGCGCAGACGGTTGATCACCTGTTGTGCCGACATGCCCCGCTCGGCCAGGGGCTTGAGCGCAATGAAGAATTGCCCGGAGTTGCCCGCGCTGGAGCGCATGGAAGAGCCGATGAAGGACGAGACATGCGCCACAGCCGGGTCCGCCTGTATGATCTGTGCGGCGCGGTTCTGAAGGGTTCTAAGCGCCTCGAAGGAAATATCGGGCGGCCCTTCGGCAAACCCCATCATCAGCCCGGTGTCATCCTGCGGGAAAAACCCCTTGGGCAACGTGCCGAACAGTTTCACCGTGGCGACAACGGTGAGCACGGTAATCAGCAGCATCAGCCCGACATGGCGGATCGCAACCTGGAGCGAGCGCACATAAGCCTCGCGCAGCCATTCGAACGGCGCATTGAGGCGCTGGGCCAGCTTTCCGGGGGTGTGGTTGCGCATGTAATGCGCGGAAATCATGGGCGTGATGGTGAGCGCCGCCACAACCGAAAACGCAATGGCCAGCGTGACGGTGAGCGAAAACGCGAGGAAAAACCGCCCCACAATGCCGCCCATGAACAGCAGCGGCAGAAACGCCGCCACCAAGGACAGGCTGATCGAGACAATCGTGAAGCCGATCGCCCTTGTGCCTTCAAGCGCCGCCTGCATCGCGCCCATGCCGCGCTCCATGCGCTCGATCACGCTTTCGATGACGACAATCGCGTCATCCACCACAAAGCCGACCGAAATCGCCAGCGCCATCAGGGTGATGTTGTCGAGGCTGAGGCCGAAAAGCTTCATGCCGACAAAGGTCCCCGCAAAGGCGAGGGGGATCGTTACCGCCGCCGCCAGCGTCGGCACCCAAGCCCCCAGAAAAAGGTACACCACGCCCATCACCATAGCGACCGACAGCGCTAGCGTGCGGGCCATGTCCTCCAGCGAAGCGCGGATTGTCTGGGTGCGGTCGGACATGATCTCGACCTTCACCCCCGGCGGCAGCCATTTTTCCAGTTCCGGCAGCAGAGCGCGCACGCGTTCAACCGTCTCCACCACATTGGCATCCTGCGCGCGGGTCACGGTCAGGATCACGGCGGGCTTGCCGTCATAGGTGCCGGCGGTTTTGGTCGAGCGCGTTCCGTCGAACACCCGCGCCACATCGGTCAGGCGCATCACGGTGCCATTGGCGGAGCGGATGGTGATGTTGCGATAATCCGCCGCCTTGGTCAGCTGGCCGTTTACGCCGAGCATTTCAGCCTGCTTGTCGCCATCAAAGGCCCCGAGCGGGGCAAGCGCGTTCGCCCCCACAACAGCCGTGCGCAACCGCTCCATGGAAACACCCGCCGCAGCCGCAGCGGCTGGATCGACCTCCACGCGCACAGCGGGCTGCTCGGCCCCCGAAACGGAAACATCGGCTACGCCTTCCACCTGGCTCAGCCGCTGCACCAGCACGGAATCCGCTGCGTCATAAATCGCCGTGGTGCGCACCGTGTCGGACGAGAGCGCCAGCACCAGAATGGGCGAGGCGGAGGGGTTCATCTTGCGGAAGGTCGGCAGGGTCGGCATGTCGGAGGGCAAATCCGCCGCCGCCGCATTGATTGCGGCCTGAACATCCTGCGCCGCCTTGTCGATTTTCCGCGATAGCGAGAACTGGATCAGGATCGAAGTGTTGCCGAGCGTCGAGGTGGAGGTGATTTCCGAAATGCCGGAAATCGCGGCCAACCGCCGCTCCAGCGGGGCTGCAACGGAAGCGGCCATGGTCTCCGGGTCTGCGCCGGGGCGCGAGGCCGCAACGCGTATCGTGGGGAAATCCACCGTCGGCAGGCTTGCAACCGGCAAGGTGCGGTAGGTCACGAGGCCGAGAATGAGCAGCCCGAGCGAGAGCAGTGTCGTCGCCACCGGGCGGCGGATGAAGGGCGCGGAAGGGTTCAGCCCCTCGCTCGTTTTGCCTTCACGTGTTTCCGCTGCGCTCATGCCGCAGCCTCTGCTTCACGCCGGAGGCGCAGTTTATCGAGCGCGAGATAGACGACGGGCGTGGTGTAAAGCGTGAGCAACTGGCTGAGCGCGAGGCCACCGATGATTGACACACCTAGCGGCATGCGCAGCTCCGCACCGGGGCCGGAGGCGAGCGCCAGCGGCAAGGCACCGAAGAGCGCCGCCAGTGTCGTCATCATGATGGGGCGGAAGCGAAGTTCAGCCGCCTCAACAATCGACTGCTCGGCGGAAATGCCGCGCGTGC
>JAIUNQ010000289.1 GCA_020161475.1 Pseudomonadota bacterium
CATCATGAGCGGTGCCTGCTGGCACCCCGGATGACCCCAATGCCCCAGACGCTGACCACAAACCCTTCGGCCATAGAGCCCAGAGCGATGCCCTTCGACAGCTCCGTCTCGCTCGCGCGCAGCAAGCGCGGCCTTCTGTTGGGCGCAGGCCTGCTTTGCGCCGCCCTTGGCGCTGCATGGCTGGCCACAAGCTGGCTCGCCACCCCCGCCAAGCCCAAGGCTGGCCTGAGCACACCGCTGGATCGCGCGGCCATCGCCCGGCTTGATCTCTCAGGCTTCCAGAAAAAGGGCACCCTGCTGATCGGCGAAACCACGACCCCTTCCGGGGCACGCCTGCGCCTCGTGCTGGATGCACGCACCCATGAGCTGGTCGGCATGCGCGTGATCGAGGAAGAAACCCCGGCCAAGTAGCCGGGCGCAATCGGACGTCCAAGGCACACCCTTGAAGCCTTGGTCGCGGCCTGCCATGGATGGAGGCATGCGCGACCATCTCGCCCCACCCCCCGATGCGATCAACCTGCCAGAGGGCGAGGCCCTGCGCCTGAGCGCAGATGATGGCTTTGCCCTGCGCGCAGCCTTCTTCCGCCCGCCAGCGGATGCACGGGCCAATCCCCGCGGCACGATCTTCCTGCTGCAGGGCCGCGCGGAATTCATCGAGAAATACGCCGAGGTGATCGCCGAACTTCTTGCGCGCGGTTTTGCGGTCGCCACGCTCGATTGGCGCGGGCAAGGGGGCTCGGCCCGCATGATGAAGAACAGCGCCAAAGGCCATGTCGAGGATTTCACGGATTACGAGCGCGATCTGGCCGCGCTGATGGCCGCCGCCCGCGCGCACGCCCTGCCTGAACCTTACGGCCTGCTGGCCCATTCAACCGGGGCGGCCATCGCCCTGCACCATCTGGCGCGCGACCCCTCCGCGTTTGGCCGCGCCATCCTGTGCGCACCGCTGGTGGAAATCGGCGGGTTGCGGTGGAAGGCCGGCGCACGAGCACTCTCGCGTCTGTTCTCACTACTGGGGCTGGCGGGCCTCTTCGTCCCGACCGGCAAGGCAGAACCTACCAATCTGAAGCCCTTCGAGGGCAATCCGCTCACGGGGGACGAGACGCGCTACCGGCGCCCGCGGGCATGGCATGAGGCCGCGCCCGATCTTTTCATCGGTGATCCGACCATCGGCTGGGTGGAGGCGGCCTTCGAGAGCCTCGCGCGGTTCCGCAAACCCGATTTCGGCCAGAAAAACCGCACGCCGATCCTGATGGTTCTCGGCGGGGCGGATCACGTCACCGATCCGCGCGCAGCCGGCGATCTCGCAGTGCGCATGCGCGGCGCTTCCAGCATCACCTTGGCCGAGGCGCGCCACGAAATTCTTTTCGAGCGCGACCCCATCCGTGCGGCCTTCTGGGCAGCGTTCGATGCGTTCATGCTGCCGGAGGAGACAGCGCTGCCCTGAGGCGCGCGCTTATCCGTGCAGCTTTTCCATGGCCGCCGCATGGAGCGCCTTGTTGGCCGCGGCCAGAATGCGCCCGCCATTCGCCGCGCTCTTGCCATCCCAGGTGGAGATAACACCGCCCGCGCCCTCGATGATCGGGATCAGCGCGACGATGTCATAGGGCTTGAGCCCCGCCTCAATGACGAGATCAACCTGCCCCGCCGCCAGCATCGCGTAGGCGTAACAATCGGTGCCATAGCGCGACAGGCGCACGCTCTGCTCCACACGAGTGAAGCCCTCGCGCTCCTCGGCAGAAAACAGTCGCGGATCGGTGGTCATCAGGGTCGCTTCCGCCAAAGACCCCACGGCACGTGTGCGCAATTCGCGCATCCCGCGCGGGCCCTTGAGGTGCGCCTTGCCGACCCCGCCTACGAAAAGCTCGCCTGTGTAGGGTTGATTCATCGCACCCAGCACCGCCTCGCCGTTCTTCATCAAGCCGATCAGCGTGCCCCACACCGGCAGTCCGCACAAAAACGCGCGCGTGCCGTCAATGGGGTCCACCACCCAGACATGCTCGGCGTCGGGCTTATGATCGTCGAACTCCTCGCCCACAATGCCATGATCGGGAAAGGTCGCCCGGATGAGGCGACGGATCACGGTTTCCGCGGCGCGGTCGGCCTCGGTCACAGGATCAAAGGCCCCCGCCTCACGCCCCTTGTCGGTCACGTTCAGCCCGGTGCGGAAGAACGGCAGGATCGCCTCCCCCGAAGACTGCGCGAGCTTTTCGATGAAGGCGACAAGATCAACCGGGCGCATGAACGAAGTCCCTTGCGGCATGGGAGGACAAAAAAGGCATGCTGGGCAGAGCCTGGCCAGCAGACAGCCGATAACCTGCCCATCCTTGGCGAACAAGCGCGGCCGGTGAAACCTGAGATCGGCGACACCCCAAACAGGGGGTTAAAAGCGTTGCGCAAAAAAATTTGGCCCACCGGGTACGATGGGCCTTGCAAAATTGTGCAGCGCAAAATATAAAGAAGGTGTCACGACGGTTCGCCCTCGTGACGTGCCCTCCTTGGGCGTTTCCTCCCTAGACTTTCCAGGCCGCTTCGAGCGGCCTTTTTTTTGCTTGAAACGTCGAAAATTCGGCGTTTTGCCTCAAAAGCCTACGGTTTTACCCGCGAAACGCTTGTCCCGGTTCTGGCGCCGGTTGGTTATGCGCTTCGTTCATGGCGCCTATTCAGCAGCCTTCTGAGAAAAATGCAAGGCCGTCGTGTCAAAATCGAATAGCAAAAGGCGCGAAAGTTCGATCAGTGCTGAACTAAGCACCGAAGATAGGACAGAAAACCCCTGATGGGGCACCAAACGGACTTCATCCATATAAAG
>JAIUNQ010000290.1 GCA_020161475.1 Pseudomonadota bacterium
CTGATGCTTCCGATGCCGAGATGATGAGTGCGCTGGAGCGTGCGCAGGCGATGGAGTTCATCGCGCGCCAATCCGACGGGCTCAACACCATCGTCGGCGAGCGCGGCCGCTCGCTCTCGGGCGGCGAACGCCAGCGCCTTTCCATTGCGCGCGCGCTGCTCAAAGATCCGCCGATCCTCATTCTCGATGAAGCGACCTCGGCGCTTGATGCCGCGACGGAGAAGAAGCTTCAGCTGGCGCTGGAAGAGGTGATGAAGGGGCGCACGACGTTTGTCATCGCGCATCGCCTCGCCACCATCCGCAATGCCGACATGATCCTCGTGCTCGACAAGGGCAAGGTGATCGAGCAGGGCAACTTCGATGAGCTGGTGGAAAAGGGCGGGCGCTTTGCCGAGCTGGCCCGCGCGCAGTTCATGGCCGGCACAGAGGCTGCGGAGCCTGCAGAGGGCATCGCTCAGACCTGATCACGGCTTGGCGCGAAGAGGAGAAAGCCCTCCTCTTGAGCGCATCCGCCGACCCTAAAAGCCGGTTCCCACTTTTTTGGGGCTGATGCGCTTTCCATCGAGCATCAGCTTTTTCCAAAAACCGGTTCCCACTTTTTAGGGCTGATGCTCAGGCCCCTTCGCGCTTGAGGAAGTCGAGCACCTTGGCTTCCTCCACGCCTTTGGCGATGAAGCTCTTGCCCAGTCCCTTGGTGAGGATGAAGGTGAGCGTGCCGCGGCTGACCTTCTTGTCCTGCCGGATCGCCTCGAGGATTTCTTCCGCATTGCCGGTGCCGCCGGGCACCTGATCAAGCCGCGTGGGCAGGCCCACAGCTTCCAGATGCTCTGCAACGCGGCTCGGCAGCTCCTGCTCGCACAGCCCGAGATGGGCGGAGAAGCGATGCGCCATGGCCATGCCGATGGCGACACCCTCGCCGTGGACAAGGCGCGCGCCGTCATAATTCACCAGCGCTTCGAGCGCATGGCCGAAGGTATGGCCAAGGTTGAGCAGAGCGCGGTCACCCGTTTCATGCTCATCCCGCGCCACGATCGCCGCTTTGCACTGGCAGGAGATCGCGACCGCTTCTTCACGCGCTTCGCCGCCCTCGATCACGCCCTGCCAAGCCCCCTTTTCCAGCCACTCGAAGAAATCGGGGCGGTCGATGAGGCCATATTTGACGATTTCCGCATAGCCCGCGCGGCGCTCGCGCAAGGGAAGCGTATCAAGCAGGGCGGTATCCGCCAGTACGAGGCTGGGCTGGTGGAAGGCGCCGATCAGGTTCTTGCCGACGGGCGAATTGATGCCGGTCTTGCCGCCGACAGAGGAATCCACCTGTGCGAGCAGGGTCGTGGGGATCTGGATGAAGCGCATGCCGCGCCGTGCGACCGAGGCCGCAAAGCCGGAGAGATCGCCGATGACGCCGCCGCCCAGCGCGATGATGAGATCGCCGCGTTCGAGCTTGTTGGCGAGGATCGTTTCGACGACCTTCTCCAGATTCGTCCAGTTCTTGGTCTTCTCGCCGGGGCTTAGAATGAGATGGCTGTGCAGCAACCCGCTGGCATCCAGCCCACCCTGAAGGGTCGCCAGATGGTGCGGGGCGACATTCTCATCAGTGACGATGAGGCAGGCGCGAGCCTTGTCCGTAGCCTCTGCGATGAAGGCACCTGATTTACGCAGGAGGTCGCGTCCGATGAGAATATCATAGGAGCGGCCCGCGAGATCGACGCGGACCGAGCGAGGGGCAGAGTGGGACATCAGGCCGATTCCTCAGGGGAAAGGGGGGCAGGTGCTGCGGGGGGCAGATGGTCGATGGCTTGGGAGAGCGCATCGATCACGGCTTTCACCATCACCTCGTGCGGGGTTTCCTCAGACAGAACGGTGACATCGGCTTCGGCATAGACCGGATAGCGCTTGTCCATCAGCGCACGCATGGTGGCCTCCGGGTCATCGTTCTGAAGCAGGGGGCGGTTGTTGCGGCGCATGACGCGCTTCATCAGCACGGGAAGCTCGGCCTTGAGCCAGAGCGAGACGCCCTGCGCCTTGATGCGCGCGCGTGTTTCCTCATCCATGAAGGCGCCGCCGCCGGTGGCGATCACCTGCGGGGGCTCTGAGAGAAGGCGCGCGATCACCTTGCGCTCACCGGCGCGAAATTCCGCCTCGCCGCGCGAAGCGAAGATTTCGGGAATCGTCATGCGGGCCGATTCCTCGATCGCATGGTCGGAATCGACGAAGTTAAGGCCCATAGCGGCGGCCAGACGCTTGCCGACTGAGGTCTTGCCCGCACCCATCAAGCCCACCAGCACAATATGACGGGCGCCAAGGCGATCTTTCAGGGCCAGGGCTTCAGGATCGGGCGGAGGAGGGGCGGGCGTGGTCATCGCTCTTTCTAAGCGGAAAAGGGCGGGCGAAGGCAATCTTTTCCTTCGCCGCATTGCGAGGTTTGGTGCAACCCCGCTAAACTGACGAGAGGGGAGGGACCATGTTTCTCGTGCGTTTCATGCTGGTCATCGCGCTTCTGGTGGGCCTCGGCTTTGCCGGGCTTTTTGCTTTGGGCACGCTGGTGGAGCCGGAGCAGCAGGAGGTGCAGGTTACGCTGCCGCTGCCCAAACCCAAGAACTGAGAGCGGGTTCGCGTGTGAAAGAGACGGTCAAACGGGCTTTTTTCGCGATGCTGGCCGCCGAACGCGGTGCGGCAAAGAACACGCTGGAAAGCTATGCGCGTGACCTTGAGGATTACGCCGCGTTTCTCGCCGCGCGCCGGATCAACGCGGAAGAGGTTGGGGCGCAGGACATCCGCGCCTATCTCGAACACCTGACCGATC
>JAIUNQ010000291.1 GCA_020161475.1 Pseudomonadota bacterium
GCGCGAGGAAATGGTCGCGGCTCTTGCCAAGTTCAAGGCGATCGCAGGGGCGGCGCTGGTGCTGGATGTGGATACGGGTGAGATCGTCACCCATGTCTCGCTGCCCGATTATGACCCCAACAACCCCGGCGATGCGCTCAAACCCGAGAACATCAACCGCCTGCAGGTGGGCGTGTATGAAATGGGCTCGACCTTCAAGGCGCTGACCACCGCGATGGCGCTGGATTCGGGCAAGGTGAAGCTCACCTCGACCTTCGATGCCACGCGCCCGCTGCGCTACGGCCGCTTCACCATCAAGGATTTCCACGGCACGAACCGCGTGCTCTCCGTGCCGGAGATCTTCTACCACTCGTCCAACATCGGCACCGGCCGCATGGCCATGGCCATTGGCGTGGAGGGCCACAAGGCCTTCCTGAAGAAAATGGGGCAGCTGGACCGCCTGAAGACCGAGCTGACGGAAAGCGCCGAGCCGCTCAAACCCGCCCATTGGGGTGAACTCAATACACTGACCATTTCCTTCGGGCACGGTCTTGCCGTGGCGCCGCTTCAGGCCGCCATGGCCGTGGCAGCGCTGATGAATGGCGGCAAGCTGATTACGCCCACCTACCTCAAGCGCACCAAGGAAGAAGCCAGCCGCATCTCCACGCAGGTCATCAAGCCCGAAACCAGCCAGATGATGCGCTATGTCATGCGTCTGAACGCGGAGAAGGGCTCGGCGACCAAGGCCGATATTCCGGGCTATTACCTGGGCGGCAAGACCGGCACGGCAGAAAAGGTGATCGGCGGGCGTTATTCGAAGAACCGCCTTCTTACGGCCTTTATGTCGGTTATGCCTGCGGACAAGCCACGCTACATCCTGCTGGTGATGCTTGACGAGCCGAAGGGGCTGCCCGAAACGCATGGCTATGCAACCTCAGGCTGGAATGCCGCACCCGTTACTGGCAAAATTCTGGAGCGAATCGGTCCCATGCTCGGGATCGAGACCCACTTCGAATTGCCGCGAAATCCCTTCCCGCTCGTGGCGAAGCTTGGCGTCAGCCCCGTGCGGCAGTGACGCCTGAGGCAGGAACCCCAAGCACCATGGCTGAATTTTTTCCACCCGTAGGCGGCGCGCCGGGGGCTGCGACAATGGTGCAGCCCACGCTCGGCGCCCTTGCGCTCATGCTGGGCGAAAGCGCCGGGCATTTTTATGCTGTGCCTTTCGCAGGGTTGGCGGCTGATAACCGCAAGGTGCAGCCGGGCTTCGTGTTCTTCGCCATGCCCGGCACAAGGGTCGATGGCGCACAGTTCATTCCGGCGGCGGTGGCGGCGGGGGCGATTGCGGTTGTCGGCGCGAGCGAGCGCCCGCTCGATCTGCCGCGCACGGTGCTTTATCTGCGCGCCCGCGACATGCGGGCCGCGCTCTCCAAGGCGGCGGCCTATGTCTATCCGCTCCAGCCCGAGGTGATCGTTGCGGTCACCGGAACGGCGGGCAAGACCTCGGTGGCGGAGTTCACGCGGCAGGTGTTCAAGGGCTTGGGCAAGCGTGCGGCTTCGCTCGGAACCCTGGGTCTCATCGGGCCGGATGGCGCGGATTACGGCTCCCTCACCACGCCGGATCCGATTACCCTTCACGCCACGCTTGATCGCCTGACCCGCGAAGGGGTGACGCATCTTGCGATGGAAGCCTCAAGCCATGGGCTGGAGCAGGCGCGTCTCGACGGGGTGAAGCTGGCGGCGGCTGGTTTCACCAATCTTGGGCGCGACCATCTCGATTATCACCCCGATATCGAGAGCTACTTCAAGGCCAAGATGAAGCTCTTCGAGGTGCTGCTGCCCGAGGGTGCGCCGGCGGTGATCAACCTCGATGGCGCGCGCTCGGCGGAGGCTGCTGTGGCAGCGGGCTTTGCCGGTCACCCTGTGTTTACCTCGGGCATCAACGGCACGGATATCACGCTTCGCGCTGTCACGCCGGTCGGCTTTGGGCAGGATGTGGAAATCACCCACAAGGGCAAGGATTACACCATCAAGCTGCCGCTGATGGGCGCGTTTCAGGTGGAAAATGCGTTGCTCGCGGCCTCTTTCGCGCTGGCGCTGGGCGAGAAGCCGCAAGCCGTGTTCGGCGCGCTCGAGCAGCTCACCGGGGTTCCGGGACGGCTTGAGCGCGTGGGGGCTTTCAACGCTGCGCCGGTTTTCGTCGATTATGCCCATAAGCCCGAAGCGCTGGAGCATGCGCTGGTGGCCCTCAAGCCGTTCGTCTCGGGCAAGCTGGTGGTTGTCTTCGGCTGTGGCGGGGATCGGGACGCGGGCAAGCGGCCGATCATGGGCGCGATTGCCCAGCGCCTCGCCGATCTCGTGATCGTCACCGACGATAACCCGCGCTCGGAAGACCCGGCCCGCATCCGCGCCGAAGTGCTCGCGGGATGCCCCGGCGCGCTGGAAATCGGGGATCGCGCGCAGGCGATCCGCGCGGGCGTTCTGCGGCTTGATCCGGGTGATGCCCTGCTGATTGCCGGCAAGGGCCATGAGACCGGGCAGATCATCAACGGGGTGACCCATCCCTTCTCCGATCATGCGGTCGCCAAGGCCGCCATCGAGGGCCAGATATGAGCGAGATCCTGTGGCATGCCGCCGAACTTGCGCCCGTGATGCGCGGAGAGACGCCAGTTGCGCTCAGCCAGCCCATCACCTCCATTTCCATCGACACGCGCACGCTGGAGCCGGGGGCGCTGTTCTTTGCCATTCGTGGCGATGCGCAGGACGGGCATAACTATGTGCGTCAGGCGCTGGAAAAAGGCGCTGGCGCTGCCGTGATCG
>JAIUNQ010000292.1 GCA_020161475.1 Pseudomonadota bacterium
GGCAGGCGGTTGCGGCGCGCTCGGGCGAAACGGAACCCGAGGTCGAGGATCGCTTCCTGTGCATGATGAACGCCTACCGCTACTGGCGCGGGCTGGAGGCAAAGCAGAAGGCGGATGCCATCGCCTGCCTTGAGCGGTTGGCCGTGCGCTGGCCGGATTTCTCGGATGGGCGCGCAATGCTCGCGATGTTCGCGCTGGAGGACACGCGTCTGCTGGATGAGGAGGGCCGCAAGGCCGGCGTTGCGCGCGCAGAGGCTTATCTGCGAGGCGCGCCGCCCAAGGATCGGCTTTCGCTCACCGCGCGCATGACCGTGAATGCCTGTAAGGGCGATGCGGAAGCGACACGAGCCGATGCGGCGCTGCTCTTTTCCCTTGCCCCCAATGATCCCGATACGCTCTCGGAAGTGGCCAATGCGGCCGGCCTCGGCGCGCTCGACTGGCAACTGGCGCTGACAGCCGAAAAGCGGGCCTTCGAGTTGGCCTCCGTGCCACACGCGCGTTACTCACGCGCCGGGGCGGCCAAGAAACTGATCGACGGCGATTATGAAGGCGCGCTGCGGGCGCTTTCGCGCGCGCCGCAAACCCACATTCCGGTGGGGCAGATCATGCTGCTGTCGCTGGCGACGCTTGCAGATGCGCCGCTCCGGGCGCAAAGCGCCGCCGATTCCCTCTCCTCAGACCTGACCAACAACCCCCAAGGGCTGTTTCGCGCCATTGACGCAACCTGTTGGCATCCGGAGGTGAAGGCTGCCTTCCGCGCCGGGCTGACGCTGGCGCTTGAACAGCGCCGCGTGCGCTGAACGTCAACCCGCCAGCGTTTTCCGGGCGATGAGGTGCGATTTGGGGTCGTTGAGGCTATCGACCGCGATAAGGCGCTCACCAAGATATGCGCGGATGGCGCCCTTGCCCTCGCTGACATCGCGCTCAACGCGCGTGGCACCGCTCGAAAGCCCGGCGATTTGCAGCTTGAGATCGAACTGGTCTGACCAAAACCACGGCACCGGATCATAGTGCGGTGTGCCGCCCAAAAGGGCAGATGCGGCCGCTTTGGCTTGATCAATGGCGTTTTGCACGCTTTCCAAGCGCAACCGACGGCCATAACGCGTTGAGGGGAAGCTCGCACAATCACCAGCTGCATAAATATCAGGCAGAGTGGTGCGCGTTGCGGCATCCGTGGCAATTCCGTTATCGAGCGCGAGCCCGGCTGCCTGAGCAAGCTCGACATTGGGCACCGCGCCCACGGCCAGCAGCACCAGATCCGCGGGCAGCAAGCGCCCATCGGCAAGACGCACGCCGGCGACGCGGTCCTTGCCCTCAAAGCCCGCAAGGCCGGTGCCGGTGAGAAGGCTCACCCCGTTGCGGGTGTGGAGCGCGGCGATTTCCGCGGCGGTTTCCTCGCCCGCGACGCGCGCGAGAATACGCGGCGCGGCTTCGACTACCGTCACCTCCAGCCCCAGTTTTTTGGCCATGGCCCCGGTTTCAAGGCCGACATAGCCCCCACCGATGACGACCAGCTTCGCGCCGGGCTGCATCGCAGGCTTCAGGCGGTTCACATCTGCGATGGTGCGCAGCGTGAAAACACCGGGCAAATCCGCACCCGGCACGGGCAAGGTGCGGGCGCGGGTGCCGGTAGCGATCAAGAGCTTGGAATAGCTGTGGCGTTTGCCCGAAGCGTCTTCCACCGTATGCTCGGCGGGCAAAAGGGCGCGGATCGGCGTCAAAAGGCGCAGGTCTACCCTGCGCTCATCGTAGAAGGCGGCGGGGCGAAGCTCCAGCCGCTCGGCGCTCATCTCGCCGGAGAGATAGGCTTTGGAGAGCGGCGGGCGTTGATACGGCAGGCAGCCTTCATCGCCGAACAGGATGATCTCGCCCGCATAGCCCTCGGCCTGCAACGAGGCGATGGCCTGTTGGGCCGCTTGACCCGCGCCGATGATGATGAGGGGTGCTGCCATGGTTTGCTCCCGTTGAGGCGTTGACACCTAGAGGGGCGGCCCATCACCGTAAAGACCTGCACAGGGGGCAACACATGGATTTCGACGCGCTGGATCTGGATGCCATCACCCATGTCTTTTTCACCGGCGCGGGGCTTTCCGCCGAAAGCGGCTTGCCGACCTTTCGCGGCGTGGGCGGGCTGTGGCGCAATTATCCGGCGCAGCAGCTCGCGGATATTCGCTTCTGGCGGCAAAACGCCGCGCTGGTGCATGAGTTCTACGACATGCGGCGCGAGACGCTGGCGAACGTCGCCCCCAACGCCGCCCATCGCGCGATTGCGGCGCTGGGGACACGCGCGCTGAATCTGACGCAGAATGTCGATAACCTGCTGGAGCAGGCCGGATGCCCCAATGTCATTCATCTGCACGGGCGGCTATGGCAGATGCATTGCACGTCCTGTGGCCATCGATGGGATTTCGGGCTTGGCCCGTGGCGCGCGGAGGATTGCTGCCCGGCCTGTGGTGCGCGCGAGGCTGTTAAACCCGGTGTCGTGATGTTCAACGAAACAGCACCCGAATATGCCAAGCTCAGCGTGCTCTCGCGGCTCAAACCGCACCATACCTTTGCGGTGATCGGCACCTCCGGCGCGGTGATTGATGTCAATGCGCTCGCGCGGGCCTGCACGGCGGGGCGCAAGGTGCTCAACAATGCCGAAGCGTCGGACTATGTGGAGGAGGACCTGTTCGACGAGGTCTATTACGCCCCGACCACCGAGGTGATCACGCAGGTGATTGGACCGGCAGCAGCTGGTTGAGCGTTGTGGTCTCCAGCGGCGTGAAGAAGCCGCGATGCGCCTGAAA
>JAIUNQ010000293.1 GCA_020161475.1 Pseudomonadota bacterium
TCGCGCTTTTGCAGCGGCACATCCTCTTTCAGCGCTGCCAGGAGTTTCGCACCGACCGCGGCAGGGGCTTTGAGAAGCGCGCTTCTGGCAAAAGCCAGCTCGTCCGCTCGGCCCTTTTCTTGATCGTCTCGCTCCGGACGATGCTCGTCCGCTCGACGATGGGCGAGCACCCTCGCGGCGATCTCCTCCATCTGCACCAGGCCCTGCCCCAGCGCGATCAAGTCGCGCGGACCGGCACGATCCAGCGCGAGGCGCGAGAGCGCCCGCGGCAGGTCCGGCACGCGTTTGATGGCGTTGCGCAGCGCAGCCCGCAAATCCGGCTCTTCCACCAGTTCGCCCACCGCATCATGGCGCGCGCGGATGATGCTCAAGTCCAGCGAGGGCGCGCCAAGCCATGCTGCAAGCATACGCCCGCCGCCCGCACTCACAGTGAGGTCGATGGTGGCGAGGAGGCTCCCCTCGCGCCCGCCCGAGAGCGTGCGGGCGAGTTCGAGATTGGCGCGCGTCGCTGCATCAATCGCCATGCTCGCACCGCTGCTTTTACGCTGCGGTGGCTGCAAGGGCGGGCGCTGGCCGAGCTGCGTACGCTCAAGATAAACGAGGATGGCCGCGAGCGCGGAAAGCTCGGGGCGTGAGAAAGCGCCAAAGGCATCGAGCGTGGCAACGCCGAAATAGTCTTTCAGGCGGCGCTCGGCGCTCGCGGGATCAAATCCTTCTTTCGCCAGCCGCGTCACCGAGAAGCGCTGGGCGAGAAACAGGGGGGTCAGCGCCTCATCCTCGCGCAGCGCATCGGGCACCAGCAGTTCAGCGGGGTCGATGCGGGCGAGTTCCCCGGAAAGTTCTCCCTCGCTGATCCCGGTGACGGTGCATTCACCGGTCGAAATATCGACAGCCGCCAGCGCATAATCATAAGCCGAGGCGCCCGCCTTCTGGCGCGCGAGCGCGGCCAGGCGATTGGCGCGGCGGGCATCGAGGAGCCCCTCTTCGGTAATGGTGCCGGGGGTGACGATGCGCACCACGCCGCGCTTGACCACCGATTTGGAGCCGCGCTTTTTCGCCTCTGCCGGATCTTCCAGCTGCTCGCAGACCGCGACGCGGTGCCCACGCGCGATCAGGCGGTGCAGATATTCATCCGAGCGCACGACCGGCACGCCGCACATGGGGATTTCAGCGCCGGCGTGCTTGCCGCGCTTGGTCAGCACGATGCCCAGATCTCTCGCGGCGATTTCCGCATCCGAGAAGAACAGCTCGTAGAAGTCCCCCATACGATAAAAGAGCAGGCAATCGGGATTGGCGGCCTTGATCTCGATGTACTGCGCCATGGAGGGCGTTGCCTTGCCAGCATCCTCCAGCGCGGGGGTGACCTCGTAAGCGTCTTGCGGGGGATCGAAGGCGGGATCGCGCATCAAAAAGCGGAGCCTTTCGGGCAGGTCAATGGGGAGGCAAGCCCTAGCATGGCGTTGGTGCGAATTCGACCGCGCCGGCGGCATTCTTCCCCATGAAAAGCGCCGGTTCTTCGCTCATGACATTCCGGCTCCCCTATTGTCGCATGCATTTTCGCGCAAAAGCGCTTTCCTCATCGCCGTTTCATGCTCTAGGGTCTGCCGCTCCATATGATGAACGATCCGAGTGTTGTAATGTCCACCAACGACAAGAAGAAGCTCAGCCGCCCCACCTTTACCGATCAGGAAGCGCTTGATTTCCACGCACGCGGCAAGCCCGGCAAGCTCGAGATCGTCCCCACCAAACCCATGGCGACCCAGCGTGATCTTTCGTTGGCTTATTCGCCGGGCGTCGCGGTGCCTGTCAAAGCCATTGCCGAGAACCCGGCGAAGGCTTTCGATTACACGGCACGCGGCAACCTTGTCGCGGTGATCACCAACGGCACTGCCATCCTTGGTCTCGGCAACCTCGGCGCATTGGCGTCCAAGCCGGTGATGGAAGGCAAGAGCGTGCTCTTCAAGCGCTTCGCCGACATCGATTCCATCGACATCGAGGTCGACACCGAGGACGCCGAAACCTTCATCAATGCGGTGCGCTATCTGGGGCCCAGCTTCGGCGGCATCAACCTTGAGGATATCAAGGCGCCCGAATGCTTCATCATCGAGCAGCGCCTGAAGGAGCTCATGGACATTCCCGTGTTCCATGACGACCAGCACGGCACCGCCATCATTGCCACTGCGGGCATTCTCAATGCGCTCGAACTGACGGGCCGCGACATCAAGAATGCGCGCCTTGTGGTGAACGGCGCGGGGGCAGCGGGCATCGCCTGCGTCGAGCTTGTCAAAGCCATGGGCTTTAACCCTGAAAACGTCATGCTCTGTGACACCAAGGGCGTGATCTATCAGGGCCGCGTCGAGGGCATGAACCAGTGGAAGAGCGCGCATGTCGTCAAAACCGACCGCCGCTCGCTGGCCGAAGCCATGGAAGGCGCGGATATCTTCTTCGGCCTGTCCCAGAAGGGCGCGCTGACGAAGGAAATGGTCGCCTCGATGGCGCCCAATCCCATCATCTTCGCCATGGCCAACCCGGACCCGGAAATCACCCCGGAAGAAGCCCATGAAGTGCGCGATGACGTGATCATGGCGACGGGGCGTTCCGATTATCCCAATCAGGTCAACAACGTTCTGGGCTTCCCCTATCTCTTCCGCGGCGCGCTCGATGTGCAGGCCACCACGATCAACATGGAAATGAAGATCGCGGCGGTCAAAGCACTGGCTTCGCTTGCGCGTGAGGATGTGCCGGATGAGGTGGCGGCGGCTTACGCCGGTGCGCGCCC
>JAIUNQ010000294.1 GCA_020161475.1 Pseudomonadota bacterium
CAGCTGGGCCTGCTGATCGACGGAGCCATCATCGCGGCCATGGTGACGCGGGATCCCGGCGCGGCGGATCTGGGCGCCAGCATGTCAAGGCTGTTGCTGGGCGAGCCGGCGGCTGTACACTGACCCTTGGACGGCCGGGCCAGCCCGGTGCCGGGCCGGATTCTGGCGCGCTTCAGCTTGCCTGACAAGCGGGGGCGTGTTAGAAATCAACGCAATAACGTTTCACCATATGAAACGAACAAGAATCAAGCCCGGGAGGCTGCCGCCCAGAGTTGATCCGCCCTTGCCGCCCGCGCGGCAGGCCGTGGCCCCAAAGCGCCATTGCGCTTGAAATGGCATTTTCCCGCTTCCCCTTCGTTCTCGTCGGATGCAGCGCGTTTCGCGTCCGGCACCCGCAATCCCAACAGACCCAAGGTCGATCCGATGCGCTCCTATGCTGTGAAAATCTTCTGCGAAGCCCTCGAACCCATGGATACCCCGGCACCGACGCCCAAGGGCACCGAGGTGCTGATTGATGTGACGCGCTGCGGTGTGTGCCACTCGGATCTGCACATTCAGGAAGGGTATTACGATCTGGGCGGCGGCAAGAAGCTCTCGCTGGCCGATCGTGGCGTGCAGCCGCCCGTCGTCATGGGCCATGAGGTTCTGGGGCGCCTTGTCGCCAAGGGGCCGGAGGCCCCCATCGGCGATGACATGATCGGCAAGACCTTTCTGGTCTATCCCTGGACCGGCTGCGGCAAGTGCGGCAACTGCCTCTCGGGCCGGGACAACCTCTGTGCTGCCCCCAATGCTGTGGGCGTGCATCGCGCCGGGGGCTATGCCGAAATGTGCGTGGCCCCGCATCCGCGCCATCTGGTGGATGTTTCCGGCATCGACCCGACGCTCGCGGCCACCTACGCCTGCTCGGGCCTGACCGCCTACAGCGCCCTCAAGAAGACCGAGATCGACCGCGAGAAGGACCGCCTGCTGATCATGGGGCTGGGCGGTGTCGGCCTTTCCGGCCTCTACATCGCGCAGGGGCTGGGCTTCAAGCACATCGCCGTGGCGGACATCGACCCGGACAAGCGCGCCTTCGCGCTCGCCAATGGGGCGGAAGCCGTGGTGGACCCGCGTGATGCCGACGCCATCGCCAAACTTCAGGCGCTCGATGGCGGCATCGCAGCGGTCATCGATTTCGTGGGCGCCACCAGCACCACCACCTTCGGCTTCAATGTGGTGCGCAAGGGCGGCACTTATGTCGTGGTTGGCCTCTTCGGCGGCGAGTTCACCTTCTCGATTCCGCTGGTCATCCTGCGCGCGCTCAGCATCAAGGGCTCTTATGTCGGCACGCTCAACGAGCTGCGCGAGCTGATCGACATCGTGCGCGCGGGCAAGATCAAGGCGATCCCCACCGCCACCGTGCCGATGGCCAATGTCAACGAGGCGCTGGAAAAGCTGCGCAGCGGCAAGGTGTCCGGCCGTCTGGTGCTGGAGCGCGCCTGACAGCTTTCCCAAGGCGGGGCGCGGATTTTCGTGCCCCGCATGGGTGACGCCTCAGGTGCAGGACGATATACCTCGGGAAGGCCGGTTGCGCCGGTGCACGAAGGAGCCCTCAAATGTCCACCCAGATTGTCTATCAGACCGAAGCGCGCGCCACCGGCGGCGGGCGTGATGGCCTTGCCGGCACCACGGATGCGCATTTCACAGTCAAACTCACGGTCCCGCGGGAAATGGGCGGCCCGGGCGGTGAGGGGGTCAACCCGGAGCAGCTGTTCGCCACCGGCTATGCAGCCTGTTTTCTGGGCGCGCTACGGTATGTCGGCTCGCTGGAGGGGAAGAAGGTGTCGCCGGAAGCCACCGTGACAGCCACAGTCGGCATTGGCCCGCGCGAGGATGGCGGCTTTGGTCTTGCCGTTGCGCTGGCCGTCTCCGTGCCGGGCATGGACAAGGCAGAGGCCGAAGCGCTGGTGGCCAAGGCGCACCACGTCTGCCCTTATTCCCACGCCACGCGCAACAGCCTCGATGTGAAACTGTCTGTGGTCTGACCGCACAAAAAAAGGGCGCCGCGTGGCGCCCTTTTCTCGTTTTATGCGGCCTTGCCCGGCAGATCGAACACCAAAAGCTCGGTGTTGGCTGCGCTCGCGCTCAGGTTGACATCACCGCCCAAGATCGCAACACCATCCCCGGCGCGCACCTCGACACCATTGACGACGCCCGCGCCCGCCACCACCTGCACCCAGCTGACGCGGTTCTCCGCCAGCTTGTGTTCAAGCGTGGTCCCGGCATCGAGAAGGGTGGCGTAGAGATCCGCCTTCTGGTGGATCATCAGCGAGCCCTCCCGCCCGTCGCCGGAAACAATCAGCGCGAGCCGGTTGCGCTTGTCCTGCGCCGAGAAGGTCTTCTCTGCATAACGCGGGGTAACATTCGCCGCCTCCGGCAGAATCCAGATCTGGAGGAAATGGACCGGGTCGGTTTTCGAGGCGTTGAACTCGCTGTGACGCACGCCGCTGCCGGCGCTCATCACCTGTACATCGCCGGGGCGGATGACCGAGCCGGAGCCCATGCTGTCCTTGTGCTCCAGCGCGCCCTCGACGACATAGGAGATGATCTCCATGTCGCGATGACCATGCGGGGAGAAGCCCATGCCCGGCGCGACGCGATCCTCATTGATCACGCGCAGCGGACCAAAGCCCATGTGGTCGGTATCGAAATAGTTCGCGAAGGAGAAGGTGTGATGGCTGTCGAGCCAGCCGTGGTTGGCATGGCCGCGCGCATCGGCAGGGCGAAGAATCGT
>JAIUNQ010000023.1 GCA_020161475.1 Pseudomonadota bacterium
GTTGCTGGAGCCGATCGGCAACATCCCGCCTGCTGAGGCCGAGGAGCGCTATTACGCCACGCTGGACCAGCCAGCTATGGCCGCATAACTTAAACCAAATGGCCTCCGGCAAACCCGGGGCGGTTCAGGCCGGGCAGACTTGAGATGCTTTAAAAACAATGAAATTGCAGCGGCATGGCGCAAATCGCACCGCTCGCTCTCAACCGCGGAGGCCAGATCAATCGGTGAAATACCTCTCGATTCCAGCAAGCGTCGCTTTACGCTTGATAGGTTGAGCGCGCCGACCAGGTAAATCCGCCGGACACGGGTGCTTAAACGATCACGTACCCAGCCAGCCCACTGCAAGAAATTCGGGTCATCTCCCGAGAAGCCGAGCAGACACAGCTCATTTTCGATGAACACCTGGCGTGCCGTATTTACAAATGCAGCGCGGCGATCTGGATAGGTGCGATAATCCTCTTCTGAGATCACCACGTTCGCCCCATCCTGTAGCGAGCCGTGCAATTTAATGACCCGCGCACCGCGCGTGTGGGGAAGATCGCTCTCCGCTAACACAACGTCGTAACTGCGGCGTGCATTCTTTGCGGCACGTTCGAGCAGTGTGTCATAATTCGTTGTCAGCACATCGGCCCAGGGCAGATCGAGTAAGGCGTGATGGATCGGGCCCGGCTCGAGGGCATCGTCGCGGATACGGCGGCGCAAAAAATCTGTCAGCGCGGCGTCACCAAGCCCGACTCTGTACTCTTCCGCAAGTCGCAGCGGATCCCTTGGTGCATTCGCGCTTTGAACTCCGTAAAGTTCGCGCGCCATGTCCTCCGCAAGGTGGGACCATAAAGGCGGAGGTGGAGTGTCGTTGGAAACAAGCAACGCTCCTCCACGGCTGACGCCCGCACCGACGAGAACAGCTGCTCCACGCATAGCGCCGCGTGAATAGAGCGCTCTGCTAAGCTGCTGAAGCGCGGGGTGATCAGGAATATCGAGCAACGGGTCGGATGAGATCATGCAATTGTCGAAGGGCGGAACGTAAGCGTTCGCGGAACGAACAATATTATTATTCTACATTGCAAACTTGAGAGATACCAGTTTTCTCATGCAGATTGAGGTTTTTAACAGCCCCAAATGTTTTGGACGCTTGGAAGGTTTGGTTTCGGTCTATTTCCACGAGACAGTGAGCGATCGCTCAGAGGGCGAAAATCGGCCGGTCTAATTTTCGCATCGTAATGACATTGTCATTGCGGCGTGGTATAGGGTGCGCAAAGGAGCCGTCCCATGCCCGCACCCGCCCGTGACACATTGAATATGCGCATCAAGCCTGAAGACCGCAGCCTGTTCGATTGGGCTGCGAAGGCTCAGGGCAAGACGCGCACAGACTTCATCCTTGAAGCTGCCCGCCGTGCGGCCGAAGAGGCGATGCTGGACCGGACGCTCATTCAGGTGACACCTGAGGCCTATGATGCCTTCATTGCCCGTTTGGATGCGCCGCCCAAGCCCAATGATCGCCTGAAGAAAACCATGCAGACCAAAGCACCGTGGGAATGAAGCTCTCCGCGCCGATCCCGCTGACGGCGGAGCACGATGTTTCTGTGTTCTCCTGCGGGCAGGTTGGTCTGGATGAATGGCTCAGGCACCGCGCCTTGGCCAATCAGAAGTCGGGGGCTTCGCGCACCTATGTTGTGACGGATGGCGAACGTGTGGTTGCCTACTATGCGCTTGCTTCAGGCGCATTGGCGTCATCCGAAGCCACCGGAAAACTCAAGCGCAATATGCCTGATCCAATTCCGATGGCGATCCTCGGGAGGCTCGCCATCGACAGGGGACTTCAGGGGCAGGGCCTAGGTCGGGCGCTGTTTCGGGACGCGGCTTTGCGCGTTCTGGCCGCAGCAGAAACCATCGGTATTCGCGGCATGATCGTGCATGCGATTTCAGATGAAGCAGCCGCGTTCTATCGAGCGCTGGGCCTAGAGGCGTCACCTCAGGAGCCGCGTACGCTGCTGATCACCTTGGCGGAGCTGGAAGCGGCTCTTTGATGCCCAGTGCAGCATAGGACGCGCACTGGGCAGTGTAAGACCTCGTTCTGTCCTTCGATGCGTTATGCCGCATCCCAAACCCTGTTGAGGATTTGCGCGGCCAGCGCCGCCTTGTCCTGCGGCAGGAAGCGACCATAATGCTTGGCGACCATGTCCGGTGTGTCTTGGATCGCGTAGCTTGCCTGCTCGTAGGAGCCGGTCTTCTTCAGGATATGCGTCGCGAGCACATCGCGCACATTGTGCGGGCCATGGGGCAGCAGCCCCTTGATCGCGCCGCGCCCGGTATAGGGGTTGAAGATCCCGTAGCGCTGGATGACGAGGCGCCACGCCTCGTAAAAGGTATTCTGGTCATAGGCCGCGTTCCGGCTGGTCAGCTTGACGGTTTTTACGAAGAAGGTGCCAGGATCGCGCGCATTGGCGAGCAGGACCTTGCGGTGCCGGTCGAGGTAGCTCTCGATGTGGGCATAGAGAGCGCCAAGATCGGGCAGGACGAGCCGGAAGGGCTTATTCCCGAAATACGAGGAATTGGCGTTCTTAAAGGCGACGGAGGGAATGAAGACCTCCCAACCTTGGTCTCGCTCGCTCCAACGTAGCTCGCCCCGTTTTGCCTCGACCAGTTGGCGCTCGGACGTGGGAAGCGCGCCTCTCGGCTTTACCAGCAACTGCCGCAGGTTCTTTTGCCGGAGGCCGAGATGCATGCCGAGGCGCATCAGCAGGAAAGCGCGGACGGCTTCTGCGGCCGCGCGTGGATACCGCTGCTCGTTCGGCATCAGCCTGAGGATCTCCTCGGTGATCTTCCGGTATTCGCCGACGGGACTGTCCGCTTCCAATACGGCGAGGATAGGCTCGAAAGGATCGCGGTGCACCCGTGCGACGCGCTGGATTTCCCGGACCCGGTTCATGCCGTGTTGGTGGAAAGTGTCGCAGGCTGCATTCCAGTCGGCGCGTGCGGCATTAATCTCCTCCTGCGAAAGGAGACCGTGGATCGGTTTTAGCCTCTCGGCGAGCGTGGGACTTTGCCGAAGCCAGCCCGTGCCTTCGCGGGTCATGGCCAGCGCAATCCGCAGCATGTCGATTTCCCAGGCGGTGTAAAATCCGCGCCGGCGCTCTCGCCATTGGATGTACCAGTCCCAGACGGATGGAAAGACGAGGAGCGCGAAAGTCAGGGAGGAGAGCGGCACGCCCAGCCCCCGGACTGCACCGCGCGGTGATGCCGCCAGCGCGCCGAACATCAGGCCGAGATGTTCAATCTTCTGGGACGCTGTTTCTTCACCCCAGACACCGACACGCTGGAAGCCGAAGGTGGTCAAGGTCGAGGTTTTGAAGCGGATCAGGGTTGCCATTTCCTCCGAAAGGCGAGGGGGCGCATCGACCGTTCCGGAGATGAGATCCGGATCGATCTGGTCATCCGACGCCTCTTCTTCATCCTCGATGTTGATGGTTGGTCGTCGTGGGCGGCCGTTCGCAAGCTCGGGGAAGCGAATGGCGTAACGCTGTTTCATCGCCGCCGCCTGAAACCGCCGGTATTCGGTTGTTCCGGAGATGACGACGGAGCGCACCCAGTCGAGGATCTCTTCCTGCTCGCTCTGGGTGCGGAGCTCGAAGTCATCCGGCAGGTGCCAAGCGAGGCGTCGGCGCTCGGCGGGGCCGATATGCAGGATGACATGGCCATGCGGCGAGCGACCGGGATGCGGAAGCTTCGCCTTGAGATATCCCGCCGGGAGGCGATAGCGCCGTTCTATCCGGCGGAGGATCTCGAGGCTGACGAGATCACGCGGTGCCTTCGCCCCACGCCGCCAGCTCGCGAGTGTCGTCTTATCGAAGGTCTCGCCCGGTTTGACGATGGCGGCATGCAGGCTCCAGCAGGTATCACCATGCCGGCGCATCTGCATCGCCAGCGTTTCATGGAAAGCGTCGGGATCATCCTCGGATGGGCAGAGCGGCTCGGGAAACTCAACAACCGGGTGCGGACGACGACCGCTTGGCCGGGGAGGGGACAAGAGCCTTTCAGGGTGGTCACGCTGGGCTGGTTCAGCGTGCGCGACATGCAGCCCAGGGCTGCTGGGCTTCTTTGCAGAGCGGCTTTCCATCGACGGGCTCTGCACCGGAACAGCGAGGGTTGGAGAGCGTCCACGTCTTTTCCGTGTCTTGCCGGCGGGCGCGATCTTGTTGATCTCACGGTTCAAGGCATCGAGCCCATGTCCGATCGTCTTGCGCGCGGGCATCAAATTCTCGACGGCGATATCGGCAGCCTGCGCGATTTCCGACCAATCGTATCCCTTGTTGTTTCTTGGCACGCGCTCACAAGCCTGCAGCATGTCCAGCATATAGAATCGCACCTTTTCCACCTCGTGAGGGGGGAGGAACGGGGCGAGCCGTTTCCGGCAAAAGTCCGAAAGCATGCGGGCGAAAACGCGCGAGATTTCAGGTGTCGTCATGAGTTCCATCGTCACTTTCCTGGTGGGGGAGGAGAAGCGGCGATATCAGGGATTTGAATGCAAAATGCATTCAGCCGCGCGTTGCGACGACCATAGCGAGGCGGGGGCGCTGGAGGCCTTAAAGCGAATCCCGATGGGGCTCGAGCATGGATGCCGTCTCGACGAGACCATCAGCCTCCATTCGCAACAGGAGCGCTTCTGCGGTCAACTCGGGCTTCTTCAGGCGTGCGCGCATCGTGTTAAGCGCGGCGACAGCCCGGCCGATGTCAAGATTGAGGGTATCTGCGATAAAGGCGTCTGCCGATTTTGCTTCGAGGTTAAAGCCCTCAAGGACGGCATTCGGAAAGTGCTTCAGGTTTTCAGTCACAATCATGGATGCCTGAGTCTTGATCGCGGCAGCTAGGACATGCGCATCCTCGGGATCGGGGAGGGCGCTTCCGAGCGGCACCAAATGATCAAAGTCCCCGACAATGGCATCCCTGAAAGCGGTTTCGATGCTCGATCGTGCCCGCTGCGCTTTCCCAAGATGATCAGGATCGCCTTTCTGTTGGACCATCCGCGCGATGGCCCGCTCAGTTTCATCCAGGATTGGTGCTGACCACCGGGCCCTGAAGAATTCCGCCTCCGCCAAGGTCAGAAGCAAATTTCTCTTGAGGGCACCAGCAAGGCTGCATGCATCGATGAGCGCGGTAAAGCGGTTGGCAAACACGGGGTCAGATCAACTCCGAGTCGATTTCGGCCAGTTCGCGGAGAGCGGCAGCGCGTTCAGCGTCCCGCTTCTTTTTGTATTCGAACAGGTGCTCCGCATTGATGCGGCGGTGACGACCGACGGTCTCGAATTGCATTTCTCCCTTTTCGAGCAGAGAAACCAAATAGGGTCGAGAGACATTGAGGATGTCCGCAGCCTGCTGTGTCGTTAGCATCTGGCTTACCGGAACAAGCGTGACGGCATCGCCGCGGCTGACGTGACGCAGCAATTCCATCAGCAGACGCGACAGGGCGGCCGTCAGAACAATTTCTGCCTGCTTGTTGTTCTCGTCGAAAATCCGCAACTTCTGGACGTCGTCCCCAACAGCTTGGCTGGCAAGGATCTGACGCAGTTGGTTGGCGGCAGCGCGTTCGTCCTGAGAAGGCAAGCGCTCGCCAAGGCGTTCAGCAAAGGCTGGTATCGTCATGAGGGGTGCTCCGTGGTTGGGATCATCATGACAGCTTATGCTGTCAAGGGCAATATTCGAAATATTCGAAACAACGTCGAGCCCGGGCTGGGCTGTCCGTCAAGCTGGAAAGCCAGCCGCCATGTCGTTGAGTTCGCTTCCGCGATGTAGCGACGTGTCTTCAGCATTGGAGTCGCAAGATGCCAACCACGATATGCAGCCACGAGTTCCTTCAGAATCCGAGCCATGCCCAGTGCGCAGCAAAAGCTGGCCCCGTGTTCATCACGGATGGTGGTCTGCCGCAGCACGTCCTGCTGAGTATCGAAGAATATCTGCGTCTGGTTGGTAGGCGACGCATTGTTGACGTGCTCGCCATGCCAGCATCTGAGGCGATTGCTTTTGATCCACCCAAGGCTGAGATTACGACGGTCTGCGCAGACTCCGACGGGACAGGCATCTGACCGTCTCATTGGAATGGTTTAGGGCCTTCATCATTGTGAAATCGCAATAAAATCAGATATTTAGTTCCATAATCTTCCTTATACGAGTCGAGTTTTTGTGCTTTGAGCCGTTGCCTACGACCAAGGACCGCCAGACTGCCAGTGCTCATAGTTGAGATTGTCCTCAATCACTGGTCTGAAGAACGCGCGGAGATCTGTCACGACGCATGACATGTCTTCTGGTGCCGCACCCAGGCGTTCCCTCTTCAGGAAGGCGCGCCACATCTTGTCCTTTTCGAGCGCAAACGCGTCGGTCAAACCGGTAGGCTCGACCGGCGGCCATGGCGTGTTACGCCGCTCGAATGTCCGCCTCAGCGCCCTGCTCAGCATTTGACGTTGGAACTGAAACGTCTGCGCGATCATCCAGAGATCGTAGAAGTCCTTCATGCGGCTATTGGCGATGCCGATTGATACGAGCGCCTCGAATTTCTCGGCGACGACGGTTTCCGGCGGGTACGCCCTCAATCTTGGTGATGGCGCGTCCAGCAGCGCGGGATAGTCGATGTCTATCGGCCCCGGAGTGATAGCATCACCGAACCCAATGTCGATCTGGATCGGCACTTTCGCGCCAGCGATCGAGGCGGATGTTTTGACCCGAACACCCCCATAGTCAGCCTGATCTCGGATTGGCTCGACGAGCATTCCTGCGATATCGAACTTCACACCGTCATCAGGAACATCCGTGCTGAATATCTCTCGAAACCGCGAGGTGATTGCATCAACATCGGGATCGCCCTGCCCGAGCAGATCAAGATCGCGCGTCGGACGGAATGGATCCGTCAACCATGTGATGAACAGCATGGCGCCCTTGAGGACGAAACGCTCTCGTTCGCCTGATACGCTGAGGCGGTAGAGCAGGCGCTCGAGCGCATAGCGTGTCAGAAGGATCTGAAAATCCGATCCCTCTTTCCGGGCACGCTCGAGTAGTCGTGCGCGGACAGAGGCGCCGACGTTTTTGAGTTCAGGCGCCATCTGCCACCATTGCTTCCAGATAAGGTTTGATCACCGACCAGATTCGGGCCTGTCGCGCAAATTGCCAGAGCTGGTCAGGTGTGACCTTCCGGCTCCTCAGGCCTTCTCTGAGGCCTTCAAGGGCCACGTCGAGTCCGATCTTGTTCCGGTATCGGAAGCAATCGACAATCGTCTTGGCGGGGTTGAACACGGCAATGCTGACGCCCTCAACGGTATGGTGTTCGACCCCCTCTGACAGGGCTTTGGTGCCGAACCTGACGAAGCGGATGCGTGGGTACTCAATACGCGGCTTCCAGGCGGCGCGGTCGATGGCCATCCAGACTGCGGACGGCATCTGCAGCGTCAGCTCGTGAAACTGGAGCGCCGAGGTCAGGCACACGACGGCTTTGGATGTCAGCGCCGAGGCTTCTGCAAGCGTATGGCGCGCATCGATAGCTGCACCGGCCAGCTGGTATAGGCCCCTCGCCGGCCGGGTCGCTACACCCTCGCGAACCAGACGCGACAGGGTCTCGGGGCCCACTCCCGCGCGCTGCAGATCACGAAGGCGGATCAGCCCCCCACCCTCCAGAAGGGCTATTGCGTTGGCTCGTTGTGGTGCGGGCGTGCGTGACAATAGCTTTCATCCAATGAAAATATGCATAGGAAATATCACATTCTCCCCAGGTAGCAAACCTGTGCGGAAGGGGTGCCCCGTCATCTATATCATGCAATATATTGTTTATTATGAATTGACAAGATACCGGTTGTTTGTTCAAACCAGAGGGCGCTGACACGGGGTTGGGTTCTCGTTCTCGCCGACGATGCGTGCGGAATCTGCAAACGGATGGAGTGGCTTGGTATGGCGCGTCGGATGGCAGGCCTTGAGGAGAAGCGCTCGCTGCGGGTCGAGATGTCCGCAGCGGATTTCGAGGTGCTGGAGCAGGCTGCGGCGGTGTTTGGGGTCGGAAAATCAGAGCTGGTGCGTCGTCTTGTGCGTGCGTCCGTGGAAGTAGGCCCTGCCCTTTCGGCTGAGGGCATGGAGCGGATCGAGGCCTTGACGGGACAGGTCCGGATTGTCGGTCGCAACCTGATGCAGGTGCTGCGTGCCATCCATCGCGGCGAGGCTGTGGGGATCGCGGCGAGCGAGCCAGTATGGCGGGGATTGCAGGAGATGGTCGTGGCGCTGGATGGCGAGTTCTCGGCTTTCGGTGAGGCGGCCGGGATGCAATCGGCGTCCCTGCGCGGGAGTGCTGGGTTGAAGCTGTCGCCATCTGTCCGAACTGTCGCTTTGGCAGCTGCGGAATGAGTGGAGCGCCCTCCTCCAGGTTCGATCCTTCGCCATGGATTGCGGCGAATGCCGCTTTGGCGGCGCGGATCGGCGCGAGGCGTACTCGCGGCTTTGGCTTAATGGGAATGGTCAGAGATATGAGTGCTGCACCCCATTCCGGTCGGACGATCACGGGTGATCGGGATGAAGAGCGGCGACGTGGGCTGCCAAGTATAGCTGGGCGCGGGGGTCGACAGGAGCCGGGGAGCTCACTGCCCCTTGGCGTGGTGATTGGTGGTTTTGCGGGGAACGCTGCTATCTCTGGTTTTGCGTCGCTGGGTGGCGCAAGTGCTGCTTCTGCCTCGACCACGGCCTTGCTCGCACGAGGATATCAGCCGGCGGTGGTGAAGGTGATCTCTTACGCCCATGGCGTGACGCGAGCGACGGCCTCTGCGCAATACATTGAGCGTGACGAGGTCGAACTCGAAACCCATGATGGCCTGCGACTTCCGGACAGGCACGCCGTTGCCGAGGAAATCAGAGCCTGGTCCTCGAGCTTCGAGAAGCGCCAGCCCAGCCAGGATGTGGTTGCAGTACGCGTCCAGCTCAGCGGATTGCGGGATACAGCCGAGGATCGGGAGCGGCTTGGAGTTGCTGTTGCCGCCGCCTTCGACGGGCACCACCATGCTGTCAGAATTGATGCCCAGCCAAGCGGACATATTGAGGCGCGTGTGGTCGTGGTGATGGCGCGGACGATCACGCCTGAAGAGAAGGCGGCCGATCGTGTGGCGCAGGCTGATGGTGTGAAGCGCCCTGCCCTGCAAACGCGCATCCGTGTGGTCGAACAGCGGTTGGGAAGCACCGATGATGCACCACTGCGCAAGGTGTTCGATGCGCGTACCGAGGCTGCCATGAAGGCGCGGATCGAGACGACGACGGGCTATCCCCAACATGGGATCAGCATCGAGCCTGCAACGCCAGGCCATGGGCGGGATGCCCTCGGTCAGAGGCTTTCAACGCTCGTCTCGAAGAGCCCTGCCCGCGATCATCTGGGCAGGTTTATCCGCGATGCCGGAGATATCCGTGAGGTCACACGCGAATGGGGTCGTCATCTTCGATCGCAGAGCCCGCGGGATACCATGCACATGGTGGTCTCGGCCAAGGCGGGCACCGATGTGAAAGCCTTCACGAATGCCGTCCGCACTTTCCTTCACCAGCAGTTTGCCGATCACAAGTTCATGTTCGGCGTGCATACGGACAAGGCCGAGGCGGGGCATATCCATGCCCATGCGATTGTTGCTGTGATGAGTGAAATGGGAACGAAGCTCCATCCCGGGCCTCAAGATCTCGCGCAATGGCGGATGACCTACGCCGCCCACGCCCGCGAACATGGCCTTGAGGTTGTAGCCACCCGGGCGGTCGAGCAGGCCTCGTCGCGCTCTTATGGCCCCAAGGATAAATCGATTGTCGATGTTGCGACCACACCGAGGCCTGAGCGGAAAGAAAGGGATCGCGCCTACGCCAGCGACCCCAGGAATGCCAACCTCATCCGCAATGCGCAGGAGCGGATTGAGACGGCGCGCGCCAATCCTATCCGCATTCCGATGACGGAACGCGAGCGCGCCAGCGTGATGGAGAGCCTGGAGCGCTGGCGATCAGAGGTGAAGGCCACCACGGAGAATGATCTTGCCCAGTGCATGTTGCATCGTCTCACTACAGCCCATGAGGCGGGGTCGATCCTGAAAGACCTCAGACAGGCTGCGGCTCCAGAAAACCGAGAAGCTCAGCCCCATAAGAGCAACGCCAACGAGACATCGGACAATGCCATGAGCCATAAACCGAAATCCGCCGCTGACATGCTGCTGGACCTGCGGGTTCTCAACCAGAAGGCTGCAGATGTCGCCGCGCTCCTCCCTGAGGGATCGCGTGCCAAGTTCCTCGAACGCGCGGGGACATATCTCGAGAAGATCGCAGAACGCGTCGATCAGCAGCGTGCGGATGAAGCCAAGGTGCAGGCTGGGCCCACCTCGCAGGTAAGACCGTCCATGGCACCTGTAGTCGAGAAGGCGGGAAAGGCTCCCGGCACGGCAACATGGGAAGCTCAACAAATTTCAGACGTGGTTGACCGGGTTACCGAAATTAGGCGTGAGCAGGCCGAGATGCTCGAGCGGCTGGCCAGAGAGCCCCGGCAGGCGAAGGAACGAGACAGAGACCACGAGGCGGTCGATTGACGAAGTGATCCTTTGATTTGAGTTGTGCGATCAGGCGATAAGAGAATCGCAATGTCGGAATATCGTAAGGGCTCTTGAAGAAATTCTTACCTAAGATTGGTTAGAGCAAGCGTTTTGTGCAGTTGAAATCTAAGGCCATAGCCAATGCAGGCGAGCATTCCTCACCGTTTTGTCGCATTAGATGCTTGGCGCGGTGTTGCGGCCCTGCTCGTCGCTTTGTACAGGTTGGAAGCTGATGGATGGCTCCATGGCCTGCCATTCGTCCAAAATGCCTGGCTTTTTGTCGACTTCTTCTTCGTTCTCTCCGGTTTTGTTATTGCCTATGCCTACCTTGAAAGGCTGGGAACATCGAGCGAGACGATTGTTTTTGTTGTGCGACGCATTGGTCGTGTCTGGCCGCTGCATGTGGCGTTGCTTGGCATTTTTGTGGCTTTCGAGATTGTCCGCGCCCTGACTGGCATAGTTAAATCGTCGCCAGCCAGCGCTTTTGTCGATCAGCGGGAGCCTATTACAATCCTTTGGGATTTCTTTCTGGTTCAGGCGCTTGGCTTTAGCGGTCTTACGCTCTGGAACACGCCTGCATGGTCGATATCGACCGAATTCTGGACGTATATCGTGTTCGCCCTGCTTTGTTTTGGCGGACGTCGCGTTGTTGTCTTCGCTGGCGCAACTCTGATTCTGGGTGGACTTGTGGTGGTCGGAGCCTTTTCGCCGAAGGGGATGGATACGACATTCGACTTCGGCTTCGCGCGATGTCTGGCAGGTTTTTTCTCCGGTGTTCTGGCCTTTTTTTCTTGGCAAAAATGGCTGAGAACCAAAATACTGCCTTTGAAATTCGCGACATGGCTGGAGATCGGAGCAATCGCCGCTACCCTGCTGTTTGTCTCATGGGCTGGAAGAACTAAGGCCTCTCTTGCCGCACCGCTGGTTTTCACAATTCTTATACTCGTTTTCGCTTTTCAGAGCGGTCGGGTATCAGCCTTGCTTTCCGGCAAGGCAGGACATGTGCTCGGTGATCTCTCCTATTCCATCTACATGACGGCGCTGCTTGTCAGCCTGCCCTTCAATCGTGCACCGGTACTTGTCGCGAACAGAGCTGGTATCGAAATTACCCGTGAACACATTGGGGCTGGAAACCCGCATATGAACTATGATTTCGGGTATTTTCTGCTGAACGATCTCTACACGCTCATTTATCTGATGGCTGTCGTTGCTGTTTCATGGGTGACTTTCCGGTATATCGAAAATCCCGGCAGGATCTGGTTCAACGGGAAAGTGCGATAAATCAGTTCAAGTGCCTGGCTGTTGAGCACGCAGCGGGCTTGTTCCGGCCTCTCAGCCAGAAGAAAAATACGGTCGCGGCGGCCGCAATTCCCGCGATGCAGAGGATTTCGGCGAGGTTCCTGCTCAGGAAGGCAGCCAGCCCGGCACCGCCCAACCCTACCCCGATGATAAACGGCCAGATGAGCGGGGCGCAGCAGGCCGCGCAGGCGAGGCCCCCGGTGAGGATGATTGAACGCTTCTTCACGGATTGTCTCCTTGATCGTGATCCGGGGACAGGCCTACATCCTCAAGGAGCTTGAGAAGCAAGCGGTGGTTTGAGGGCATCCGGATGAGCATGACGATCGGTCTGGCCGCGGAGAAAACGGGCTGTTCGGTGGCGACGATCCGCTATTACGAAGAGATCGGTCTTCTCGGCCGGATCGGGCGGACGGCGAACGGACGCCGGACCTATGGCTGGCCGGATATCGGCCGGTTGCGGCTTATCCGCCGGTTGCGCGATCTTGATTTCGGGCTTGAGGCCATCAGGGCGCTGGTCGAAGCCATGCATTCGCCGGACAGTACCGCGTGTCTTGAGGTCCGCGATCTCGCGCTCGGCCATATCGCGATCATCCGTTCAAGACGGGCGGAACTTGATGCCCTGGAAGCCAGCCTCACCGATCTCGCGGCAAGTTGTTCGGATGCCTGCCGGAATGGCCGCTCGCCTGAGTGCACGATTATCCAGGGGATGAGCGCCTGAAGCCTACGCGGCTCGAGGGCCGAGCAGGATCACCGCTGCTCCGAGAACACAGATCGCCGCTCCGACAAGATCCCAACGATCCGGTATCACGCCCTCGACGCAGCGAAGCCAGAGCAGCGAGGCCGCGACGTAGATGCCGCCATAGGCTGCATAGGCCCTACCCGCGACCTCGGTCGGCACCAGAGTCAGCAGCCAGGCGAAAGCGACCAGCGCGACCAACCCCGGCGCGATCCAGAGAATCGAACGCCCGTTGCGCAGCCAGGCCCAGAACGCGAAGCACCCTGCGAGTTCGGCGAAGGCGGCTGCGATGTAGATGATCCAGGTTTTCATCTTGCAAGCATGGCAGGAGGTTGCGGGAGTTCCAAGAGGTCGATCGATTGAGAGCAAGCGCGCCTGGGTTTTCTTCCCTTATTGAGCCGATTGCCGCGCCACTTGACCTTCGCACTGCAAGACGGATAGCAAAAGCAGTGCGTGCCACATCGGCACGCGGTCCGTTCTGTTTCCCAAACGAGCCGATACCCCGCCTATTCAAACCCTGCCGTTCGCAAACGGTGCGAGGCAATCACCGAGTTCAAAACCATCACCAAATATCTGTGATCCCCATGCTGGATGTTCTCTCCCATCGCACCTATCGGCACCTGTTTCTGGCGCAGGTGATCGCGCTCATTGGCACAGGATTGGCCACGGTGGCGCTCGGCCTGCTGGCCTATGAACTGGCCGGGGAGAAGGCCGGTGCCGTTCTGGGCACGGCGCTCGCCATCAAGATGATCGCCTATGTCGGGGTCGCGCCAATCGCCGCCGCCTTCGCCGAGCGCGTGCCGCGCCGGGCCATGCTGGTGTCGCTGGATCTGGTGCGGGCGGCGGTGGCGCTGTGCCTGCCCTTCGTGAGCGAGATCTGGCAGGTCTATGTCCTGATCTTCGTGCTGCAATCGGCTTCCGCTGCCTTCACGCCGACGTTTCAGGCGACCATTCCCGATGTTCTGCCGGACGAGAAGGGCTACACGCGGGCGCTCTCGCTCTCGCGCCTTGCCTATGATCTCGAAAGCCTGCTCAGCCCGATGCTGGCGGCGCTCCTCCTGACCGTGATAAACTTTCACAATCTCTTCGGCGGCACGGCTATCGGGTTTCTGGCCTCCGCGGCGCTTGTTCTTTCAGTGAGCATACCCAGCCCGAAGCCGACGGCGCCGCGCGGCATCTACGACCGGACGACACGCGGGCTTCGCATCTATCTGGCAACACCGAGGCTGCGCGGGCTGCTCGCGATCAGCCTTGCCGTGGCGGCTGGCGGGGCGCTGGTGATCGTGAACACGGTGGTGTTCGTTCAGGGGCGGTTCGGGCTTGCTCAATCGGATACGGCCCTGGCGCTTGCCGCCTTCGGCGCGGGCTCGATGGTGGTCGCGCTTGTCTTGCCGCGCCTGCTGGAGCGTCTCTCCGATCGTCCGGTGATGCTCGCCGGCGCTGGCCTGTTGATCGTAGGCACGGCCTTCTCTGCGTTGATCGACGCCTATCTCTGGCTCCTGCCGCTCTGGTTTGTGATGGGTGCAGGGTATTACCTCGCCCAGACGCCTTCCGGTCGGCTGCTGCGGCGATCCTCCTCGGCCGAGGATCGCCCCGCCTTGTTTGCCGCGCAATTCGCGCTGTCGCATGCCTGCTGGCTTCTGACCTATCCACTCGCGGGATGGGCAGGTGCTGCGTTCGGTCTGCCGACAGCATCCCTGCTTCTGGCGGCTATTGCGGCGGGTGGCGTGCTGATCGCCGTTAAAGTCTGGCCGGCCATCGACCCGGAAGCTATCCCGCATCGCCATTCAGATTTGCCGGAGGACCATCCGCATCTGATTGCGCGTCGTGCCAGCCCTGCTGGTCAGCACGTGCATGCCTTTATCGTCGACGACCAGCATCCGATCTGGCCGGGATTGCGATAAAATGGCGAGAGCGCGGATATTCCTCGGAGCGGTTCTGGCGATCTTCACAAAGCGCCGATGATGGTCGATTTCGCCGCCTATGCTGGCCTGTTCCTCACGGCCCTGCTCGCAGCCACCATTTTCCCGGCACAATCGGAAGTGGTGCTTGGTGGCATGATCGTCGCGGGGTCAAGGCCTGTCTGGTTGCTGCTCACCGTCGCCAGTCTGGGAAACATCCTCGGTTCGCTGCTGAACTGGGTGCTGGGCCGGGGGATCGAGCGGTTCCGCCATCGCCGCTGGTTTCCGGTCTCCGAGCGCGATCTCGACAAGGCGCAGGCGTTCTATCGGAAATGGGGATGCTGGTCCCTGTTGCTGAGCTGGGTCCCGATCATCGGCGACCCGCTTACCGTTGTCGCCGGCATCATGCGGGAGCCGCTGCTACGTTTCCTTGTGCTGGTGTCGATCGCCAAAGTCGGGCGTTATGTGGCTCTGGCCGCACTTGTCCAGCATTGGCTTTAGAGCCGAACAAGGCGAGGTAGATGCGGTCGGCGAGGCGCTGACTTTGCCCCGCCAACCGCCGGTTCAGGCCAAAAGCCGGATCATCGGGCGAGCAGCCGTCGCATTTTCGCCAGGGCCGGTGCTTCCTGCTCGTGATAATCGATCAGCCCGGCAAACCGGCCATTCCGATCCATCAGGAAGACCGAGGCGGTATGATCCATCGTATAGCCGCCATCTTCGGTCGGGATCCTTTTGGCATAGGCCTTGTAGGCGAGGACCGCCGCATCAACCTGTTCCCGCGTACCCGAAAGCCCAATGATCCTCGGATCAAAGGACTGAAGATAAAGCGCCATCTGCTCGGGCGTGTCGCGTTCAGGATCTGTTGTTATGAAGAGGACCTGAAGGCTGTCGGCTCCGGCTCCAAGTTTTTGGAGTCGGGTGGTAATCTCGAAAAGCGTCGTCGGGCACACCTCCGGGCAATGCGTGAAGCCGAAAAACACCAGCGTCGGCCTGCCAAGAAAATCCCTCTCAGTGACGGTTTTTCCACGATGATCAACACGATGATCAATGAGCGTGAAAGGACCACCGATCTGTGGCAGCCCCTTGATCTCCATGCCGCCAGCGCTAACACCCACCCTTCCGGGGCCGTCAACTTGCCACCAGCCAAGCGCGAGGGCGCCGGCGACAAAGACGATGGCTGCAACAATCGCCCATGCGCCATATCGAATGAGTTTGAGCATGTTCATGGGGCGCCCTCAATGCGGATGACCGCCGGGCACGCCGGGCGAACCCATCGCATCGACCTGGAATTCGATGTCTACCCGTCCTGCATTCTCGAAAACCAGCGTGCCGGTGACCTTCTCGCCCTGTTTCAGGGGGCGCCGGAGATCCAGAAACATGATGTGATAGCCGCCGGGCTTCATCTCGACGCGCCCTCCAGCTGGCACTGAAACCCCGGCCGGCAATTCACGCATCCGCATGATACCGTCGGTTACGGACATTTCGTGCAGTTCGACCCGGCTTGCGACCTCCATTGTTCCGCCGATCAGACGGTCGGGCTTGGCGCCAGTGTTTTCTATCGTGATATAGCCGCCAGCGACTTTCGCGCCGCCGGGCGTCGCCCGCGTCCAGGGATGGCCGATCCTGATGTCTCCGATGCTGAAATCGTGGGCGTTTGCAGCGCCAGGCAGAGCGATGGTTATGAGCGTGGCTAGCAGGGACAAGCCGGTCCGTCTGTTGACGCGTGCGATCACGTCGGTGCCGGAAATCGCAGGAGATGGCGTATTAAGGCGGTCAAGCGGGTGCGAAGCCATCAAGCCTGCCGCGAGGGGATGTCTGGTCATGGGGATATCCTGATCTGAGAATTTTGATTCAATCCGCGCGACACTTCGCGCGGAGGCGGCGTCCTCACGGTCAAGCCCGTGCGGAAGGCCTCAGTCAGATCTGGATTGGAGGGGCGCGTGGCGCTTGTCGCCGAAATGCGAGCGGTATTCGCGGGTGGATCGCCGGAGCTCGGACAAAAGCGACGATTCGGGCAGAGGCGTCAAAAGCACCAAGGAAGGCTGAGACCGGCGGGAGCAGAAGCGAGGTTGGCTGGGCATTGCCACCCCATGTGCAGCACCCTGAGGTATCCTTGCTATGATGGCCCCTCTCCGGTGCGGTTCCGTTCGGTATCGTCCTTCCTTCGGACACAGAACAGAGAACGCCGAGCCTGTCGAGACCTTGAACCCGGTCAGCGGCATGGGCAGCGCTCGCAACGGTTCCCAGCACGAGCTGAAATAGCAGAGAAAGAGCAAGCGCGGCACCGATGAGCGCGCGGCGTGCTTCCCTGATAATTTGTGCGGCAGTCATGCGCCTGTCTCTGCGAAAGGAGTATGCCGAGGCCGGACGGGCAATACTCCAATCATTCCAGCGCGCTGAACGGATCGAGTAGCGCCGCATCCGGACGGCTGATTTCAACACGACCAGATGTCATCGCCTGCAAGCGTTCCGGCCCTGCTGACTTGAGAAGAGACCGGAAGCTCGGATGCATTCCCCCATCGACATGCACGAAGCTCAGCGCGGGCGTTTTGGCGACGAGATCGGCAAGGCGCTTTTCGTCTTCTGATTTCTTGGCCGCAACCGCAGCGACAATTGCCGGATCCTCCTCATAGGCAGGGCATGGCGCACCGGGAGTGAAAGGCCCTGTCCCCTCCTTGGGATCGAAGACATAGCGGCGACCACAGGCGGCAACGCGCGGCGGCTGTCTCGTTGCCTCGAAATGGTCCGACCCTTCCTTGAGGTTGCGCCAGAAGGCGATATTCGGATTGTTCCGGTGCTTTGCCATGTTCTCCGGAGTCATGCGGAACGGCAGTGCCTGAACCTGAAAATTCTTCTGTCCCCCAGAGAAGGCTTCCCGCGCCAGCGCATAGATTTCCGCAACGCCATTGTCGGTCATGGCAAAGCACCCCGCAGAGGTGCAGGCACCATGCACCATCAGTGCCGAGCCCGTGTAGCCGAGCGAACGCTCCAGCGAATTGGGATAGCCGAGATTGAAGGAGAGGTAGAATTGCGAACGCGGGTTCATCAGCTCCGGTACGACGGAATAGAACCCTTCAGGTGCTTGCCGATCGCCCTCGCGCTTTTTTGGACCAAGCTGGCCGGACCAGCGGCACATCGGATAGGTTTTCAGAAGCGCGTATTTTCCGGAATGATCCCGTTTCCAGACTTCCAGCTCGCTTTCCTTTTTGAAGATGCGCACGAGAACCGGATCAGAGGCGTTCATGCCCTTTGCGGACATTTCCGACAGAAGCTGCGACGGAATGGGTTGCAGATGCTTGTTGTCGGTTTCAGTGGTCACGCATCCCGCGAGCAGCAGCGCGGCGGCAACGAGCGTCGCAGCAAGACCTTTCCGGCTTTTTGGAAAACTGAAATTCATCGCGGATTTGTAGCCCAACTATGCCTGACAGGCCATGAAGAAAGATGCTGAACGTTTTTCTAAGACGTGAAGTGACCTCAGGTTCAAGCCTGAAATCACCAGATCTCGCTCTTTTGATCGTCCGGCAGGAAAGGTGTGCAAGTCCCCCTTGAACCTCATGTGGCTACAGGTTCTACAAGCAGAAAACTTGGAATTGGAGAGCAAATCCATGAACCGCCGACTTCTTTTGCCGATGCTTGCGACGGTTTCGCTGCTGACCCTGCCATCCCTTGCATTTTCTCAGGCCAAGCCGTCCATCGCCGCGCGTCTTCTGGAGCCAACTGATCTTCCGGACAAATCATTCGGCAACGCGGATGCTGCTGTGACGATCGTCGAGTATGCCTCGATCACATGCCATCATTGCATGCGGTTCCATACCGAGACCTGGCCTGCGCTAAAGCAGAAATACGTCGATACCGGGAAGGTTCGTTTCATCATGCGGGAATTCCCGCTCGATCAACTCGCAACGGCGGGCTTTATGCTCGCACGATGCGCGGGCGAACAGCGCTGGTACCCCACGCTCGATCTGCTCTATCGCACCAAGGAGACTTGGGGACATTCGGAACGCCCGGCAGAAGCCTTGCTTGATGCAGTCCGTTTCGCAGGGTTCACGAAAGAATCCTTCGAAGCCTGCCTCAGTGACGAGAAGCTCTACAAGGGAATCACCTCGACAGCTCAGCGCGCGACGAAGGAGTTCGGTGTGAATTCCACACCGACCTTCTTCGTCAATGGCGAGAAGCATACGGGCGCGCTGACGCTTGAGCAGTTCGACAAGATTCTGACGCCGCTGCTGGCGCCTAAACCCTAAGGTCTCAGCGAATGCCGGCGGTTACGATATCCGGCCGCCCCAGCGTCCTGCCGAGTTCGACCCAGGTGTTCGGATCGGAGGGCGATTGCCGCTTGATGAAGGTCAACTCGCTCTTTGACCATGGCAGGATGAGATCCACCTGGTTGTCGAGCACGAATTCACCGCGATCCGTGACCACGGTGAGAACCGCATGTCCGCCGCCCTCCTTGTCGAGAACGACCGTGATCAGGAGTGCTGAAAGTGGCCAACCGCGGCGCGCCAGCTCCCTGCGCTTTTCCAGCACATAGTCCTCGCAGTCACCTTTGCCTGTCTTGGCATAGGTCCAGTATTCCATCAGGCCGTATTGCGCCTGGTCTGTCATCGCGACGATCGAACGGTTGAAGCGCTGGTTGATGTTGACCAGTTCACGCCAATTGGTTTCGTTCAGGGCCACCCTTTTTGGCTCGACCTGGACTGCACGGCACTCTCCGGGATTTTCTCCGCAGAACTGTGTCCAGCCGATCGGCGGGGCTGCCCGCTGGCCGGAATGCAAATGGGCGAGGTCTGTTCGGCTGTCCGCTGAAGCGGAACCGAAAAGCCCGAAGGCGCCGATAAAGCCAAGGATGGAGATCAGTTGCTTGCCAAAGTGACGCATTGTTGTGACGCTTTTCGTTGTTGTCCCTGTTATGGAAGCAACATACGAAACACGTGTTCAATTCACGCAAAATTTGAGTGTTCATTTTGTGCGAATGAAGTAAGATTCTGTTTACTTCGATTTGATTGGCGAATTCTACATTCGGATGTTACGTACATCATCGAATGATTGATGAAAAATCCCAAAATCATTTGGGACCGGGTTCGCTTTTCAGGAAGCCGAGCGCGGCAAGCAATCCTGTCAGGCCGGTAAAAAAATGCGGTGCCCAATAGCCCGCCGACTTCACAAAGTCGGGCGAGAACCCGGCCAGCAGCAAGGGGCGCATGAAAAAATACCCTAGGAGAAAGCCCAGCAAGGCTCCGATCGCGCCATAGACCAACGCAATCCCAATTCTCCCGACGCTCTGCCACATCGTCATGATTGTCTCGGTCTTTCCGTCGGGGAGGTTGCGGATGGCGTTGTCTTCGCTGTTGGGTCGGGAAGCATGACCGCTAGAAAGATGAGAGCTACTCCTCCTACGATCACGACATCCGCCATGTTGAAGGTCGGCCAGTGCCAATTGTTCCAGTGAAAATCGAGGAAGTCCGTCACGGCTCCCTGCCGCCAACGGTCAATCGTATTTCCAAGCGCGCCGCCAGCGATCATCGCGAGACCGATCCGTTCAGCCCGGCTATTCGTCAGTGAGGCCCAGACCACGAGCCCAACCGCGATAAGGCCTTTTGTCCCGGCCAGCACGGTTGGCCATTCCGCCAGGGTTTCCTTGAAAAAGCCGAAGCTGACGCCCGTATTGAAATTCAATGTCAGATTGAAAAACGAAGTTACACTGATCACGCGTGGCGGCAACATCACCTGTTCGAGGATGATCCATTTGCTGAGCTGGTCGATCATGAAACAAGCCAATAGTATCGTGGCGATCTGCATAAGCCTTGTGGTCATTCTTTTCTCGAGAGTCATTCCGGGATTTGCCATTTTAGGGCTGAATGCGCATGGCAAATCGCCAAGCGAAAAGCGTCATGCCCACAAAGAGTGCGAGCGCTAGAACGCTGTAGAACCCCCAATTGGATACAACGGCCTGCTCAATCGCGCTGCCGAACAGGTATCCAACTCCGACGAGGAGTATCGTCCAAACTGCGGCTGACGCCGCGTTGAGAAACGTGAAGGTACGCCAGCGCATATCGGTCAGGCCAAGCGGCAGCGCGCCGACCGTGCGCATGCCCTTGGGGTAGCGATAGAGAAAAATGTAGGCCGTCCGATATCGCTCAAGCAAGCGCTTGCCGGTCTCAACCAGACGATTGAACCTGGGGTGTTTCTCAAAGATGCCGCTGCCAAAGCGCCGGGAAACCCAGAATCGGGCTTCATCCCCGAGATAACCACCCATGAACGTTGCGGCGCTGACGGTCACGAGATCGAGGCTTCCGGTCTGCGCAGCAAAACCTGCAAACAGCGGAAGGGAGCCGCTCTTCAGCGCACAATAGGCAAAGAGGATCGCATAGACTGCGATGCCGTAGTCTCGAATAAATGCTTGAACCTGCTCCATCAGACGTTTCTCAGGCCGAACCATCGGCCGACTCGCCGGCTATAGGCGAGATAAGGTTCGCCCAACGTTGCTGTGAGAACGCGCTCCTCGATCTTGATCTGAAGCCGGATTGCAACAACGAGAGCGAGAGTCAGCGCCGCCTGTAAGAGGTCGGGGAAGACAAGCAGAAGCCCGATGAACAGGATGATCTGCCCGACAAAAACCGGATTGCGTGAAAGCGCGAACGGCCCTGTATCGACAATCGCTCCGGTTTCGCCTTCGGCGGCGCCGATCCGCCACGACGCCCCCATATGCATCTGTGACGCGGCGGCAATGAGGGCACCGACAGCCACAAGAACATGGCCGATGATATCGCCAGCTACCCCGTCGAGCATGGAGAAAACAGGGTCGCGCAAGAGAGGACCGCCGGCAAGCGCCCGGACAAGCGGCAGAATTGCAGCACCGGCAAAGGCAATCCGGAACAGCCAGGCTGGAAGGGTCTGCGGCTCCTTACCCTTGCTGAACAGCCAGACCGAGCGCCCCGCTTCCCGCGCCGCCATAGCACTGAGACCGAAGAAGCTCACGAGATAGACGCAGAACAGGAGATAGCTGACAGCTTCCATCGCGATCATGGCAGAGTTCCTCCCCTGCTGTCAGCCGCGCGCGTCTGGATTGAAGGAGAGCAGGCGCAGGGCGTTCAACGTCACGATTACGGTTGCCCCGGTATCGGCGAGGATCGCGATCCACAGGCCGGTGAGGCCGAGCACGCTGGTGACAAGGAACACGGCCTTAAGCCCAAGCGCGATCCAGATATTCTGGTGAATATTGGCCATCGCGGCCCGCGCCAGCCGGATCAGGCGCGGCACATCGCTGACGCGGCTGCGCAGTAGCGCCGCATCGGCAGTTTCCAGCGCGACATCCGTCCCCGAGCCCATGGCGACACCGACCGAAGCCGCCGCGAGCGCGGGCGCATCGTTGATGCCATCGCCGACCATCATCACGCCATCCTCCGCGGCCAGCGATTTAATCGCTTTGACCTTGTCGTCCGGCATGAGTTCGGCCTTGTGCTCCATCCCGAGGCTGCCAGCAATCGCCGCGCCGGTGCGGGCATTGTCGCCGGTCAGCATCACCGAGCCAATGCCGAGCGCCTTGAGTTCTGCAATAGCGGCCTTTGCATCCTCGCGCGGCTCGTCGCGTAGCGCGAGAAGGCCGATGACGTTACCTGCCTTGAAGACGGCGGCAACCGTCTTCCCCTGAGCTTCGAGCGCCTCAGAAGCTGACTTGATCTCGGTGGACAAAGCCCCGATTTCAGCCGCGAAACGCGGCGATCCGACAAAGACGGCTTCTCCGTCGATTTTGGCCTCAACCCCGCGACCCACAATCGCGCGGGCGTCCGTCGCCAGGCGGGCTTTCACACCCCGCGCCTCGGCAACGGCGAGTATGGCCTCCGCCAGCGGATGGCTCGATCCGGTCTCGACCCCCGCAGCGAGTTCGAGCAATTCGCTCTCCTCGATCCCGAAGGCGCGGATATCCGTCACCACGGGCTTGCCGATTGTCAGGGTGCCCGTCTTGTCGAAGGCCACGGTCTTTACGCGGGCGAGGTTCTCGATGACAACGCCGCCCTTCATCAGAAGGCCGCGCCGGGCACCGGTCGAGAGCGCTGACGCAATAGAGGCCGGCACCGAGATCACCAGCGCGCAGGGGCAGCCGATCAGCAGCAGCGCCAGCGCGCGATAGATCCAGGTATTCCAGTCCCCGCCGAGCGCGAGGGGGGGCACCAGGGCGACGAGGATCGCGAGGCCGACAATCGCCGGCATGTAGATGCGGCTGAAGCGGTCGATGAAGCGCTCGGTTGGCGCGCGGGCCTCCTGCGCCTCCTCGACCAGCCGGATGATGCGGGCGATGGTGTTATCCTCCGCCGCCTTGGTGACCTTGACCCGCAGCACGGCTTCGCGGTTGATCGATCCTGCGAAGACTGGTTCGCCGACGGTCTTCGTTTTCGGCACGGATTCGCCGGTCACAGGGGATTCGTCGATGCCGGAGGTTCCCTCCGTGATCTCACCATCGGCGGGGATACGGTCGCCGGGCCGCACCAGCAGCATCTGGCCGATTTCGAGCGTCGCGGCATCGACCTGGCGTGTCGTGCCACCCTCTTCGATGATCGCGGTCTTCGGCACGAGATCGCCGAGCGCCTTGATGCTCGCCCGCGCGCGGTTCGCCGCCACGCCTTCGAGCACCTCGCCGACTGCGAACAGGAAGACGACGAGCGCCGCTTCCTCGGCAGCGCCGATCACCAATGCACCGGCGGCGGCGATGCTCATTAGCATTTCGATGGTGAAAGGCATCCCGGCGCGAAGCGCCGCGAAAGCCCGCCGCGCAACCGGTGCCACTCCGATCAGACACGCGGCGATGAACGCCCAGTTGGCGATGCCGGGCACGATGAGCTTGGCCCCCCACGCGAGCGCGAGCAGCGCGCCGGTGCCGAGCACCAGCCGGCCCTTGCCGGTCTGATACCAACTCATGCCCTCCGGTGTGACCTCGTGGACATGCCCCGGAAGGCCGTGACCCGAATCTTCATCGACCGTTGATTTGGCCACTACCGAAGTGACCTTCCCGTGGTCATGTCCTTTGGGATCGTGGGCATGCTGATGCTTATGGTCGTGATCGTGCCCGTTTTTATGATCCTTGTCGGCGTGAGCGCCGTGATCATGACCGCAGCCGCAGGAGGTATCCTCCTTGGCTGGGGCGCGGAGAGCCTTGTCAATAACAGCCATGGAATAGCCGAGCCCGGAAACCTGCTTTTCTATCGCCGCGCGTGATGTCTGGCTCTCATCAAGCGACAGGGTGAGCGTCTCGGTCATTACGGAGAGCTTCACCTCCGAGACGCCGGGGAGGCGCTCGACCGCTCCCCGGATTTTGGATGCACAGCTTGCGCAATCCATGCCGCCGACCTTCCAGGACAGTTGCAAGGCGGGTTCAGTGGATGATG
>JAIUNQ010000295.1 GCA_020161475.1 Pseudomonadota bacterium
ATGTGCGCTCGCCGGGGTGCGGCTCACCGGAGACCAGCAGCACGCGCAGCTTCTCGCGCACCCCCTCGATGGGGAGCGCGATGACATTGTTGAGCGCGGTCAGCTCGCCGGGGGCGGTGTCGATGGCAATCTCGAAGAGGTTCATGCCGACACGATCAATGCGCAGCGGCACCTGGACATTCACGCCCGCCATGATGGTGCGCGAGACGACGACCTCGCCGTTGCGGCGCACGGTGAGGCGCGCGGGGGAGGGGCGCGCGCCCTCTACCTCAAGACGCAGGCTCGCGGTCACATCCTTGCCCACCAATCCGAAGCGGGGGGCTTCCACCAGCTCCAGCCGCCGGTCGAACTCGTCGGCCTTGCCGGTCACGAGCACATGAAAGGGTGCATCGAACGGGAGCTTGCCGTCTTTCGGGATGTCATGCACCACGCCGTCGGTGAGGGCGATGATCCCGGCGAGGCGATCCGCGGGCACATCGCGCAGGCCCTGCTGGATGGCCGAGAACATCTGCGTGCCTTCCCCGCCGGTTTCGCTTTCCTGCACGTCGATGACGCGGACAATGGTTTTCGGGCGCTCCTTCAGGCGGGCCTGAAGCGTTTGCAACGCGTGTTCGGTCTGCGCCATGCGCTCGCCGATGGTCTGCGAGCCGGAGCGATCCACCACCACGGCCACCACATCCTCCAGCGGCTCGCGCGTCTCGGTGACAAAGCGCGGGTCTGCCAGCCCTGCAAAGAGGAGCACCAGAGCGCCAAGGCGCATCAAGGCGCCGCGCCGCCCGCGCCAGAGCATCGCGCCGACCCCGATGAGAGCAACAAGGCCAAGGCCGATGAGCCAAGGCCACGGCAGCAGCGGGGAGAAGGCCAGCGTCGTGCTTATCATTGGCCCAGCCTTTCGAGCAGGGCTGGAACATGCACCTGATCCGCCTTGTAGTTGCCGGTCATCACATACATCACGAGGTTGATGCCGGTGCGCAGCGCCATCTCACGCTGGCGCGGATCGCCGGGGGTGAGGGGATAGAGCGGGCGGCCCTCCGCATCGCCCGCCCAGGCGGCGGCATAATCATTCGAGGTGATGACGATGGGCGAGACGCGATCGCCCGCGCGGGCCGGGGTTTTTGAATCCCGCGCGCCGGAAAGCTGTTCCACCCATGTTTCGCCATCCACATAGCGCCCGACGAAACGCGAGAGCAGGTAGAAGGTTTTCGTCAGCACGTGATCGGGCGGAATGGGCTCCAGCGCCGGGATATCGAGCGTGGCGAGAAGGGCGCGCAGGCTGCGTGTCTCCGGTGTGGGCTGCCCGCCCGGACGCGCGGCAAAAGCATCGCGTGTGTCAAACAGCATCGTGCCGCCCTGTTTCATGTAGGCGTCGATGGCACGGGCCTGCGCGAGGGACGGCGGCTTCTGGCTGGCCAGCATCGGCCAGTAGATGAGCGGATAAAACACCAGCTCGTCCTTGGCGGGATCGAGCGCGACGGGCGGATCGAGCACGGCGGCGGTGCGGTCGGCCAGCGCCAGAGTCAGCCCCGTGAGGCCCTGCTTCGAGATGTCGTCCACGCGGGAATCACCGGTAATGACATAGGCGAGGCGGGGCTTGAGCGCTGCGCGCACATCGGCCTGAGGAATGCGCGAGAGATCATCGGAGCGCGGGGCGTTCTGTGCTTTTGCCTCCGGGGTTGGGGTGGCCAGCAGCGCCAGCGCGATGAGCGCCGCACGGGTGCCGAGACGCGGCAGGGCGCGCGTGAGAAACGCCATGGCGAGACCATCAAGCACGAACAGAACCGTGGCCAGCACCAGAAGCAGGGGGCGCAGATCCACCTCGCGCGCGGCTTCCAGCGTGGCAAGACGCGCCCCCGCAAAGCTGATCGGCTCGAAGGTCGTCTCCGGCACCAGCGTGTTCACGGCGAGGCCGCCTTCCGGCGGGCCGTAAAAGCCGGGCGGATGGGCGGCGCTGGCGGCTTGGGTGTAGTTCGCGGCCACGGCTTCCGCCCCGGCGCCGATGCCACCGAGCGTGCCGAACCCGTCGAGATTGGCACGCGGCGCAAGACGCAGGGCACTCTCCGGTGCGGCAGCGGTGGGGTTATCGCCCCCCGCGCGGCCCAGCTGCAAGGTGCGACGCAGGAACTCCACGTAAAGGCGGGAAAGCGGCAGGTTCGACCAGCGGGTATCGGCGGTGACATGGAAGAGCACCAGCTTGCCCGCCCCCAAGGTGGAGCCGGTGATCAAGGGGGTGCCATCTTCCAGCACGGCCCAGCTTGCGCGGGTGAGATCGGCATCGGGTTCGGCCAGCACCTGCCGTTCGATGCGGATATCCTCGCCGCCGGTCAGCCCGGCGAAGGGAGAACCTTCCGGGATGGGGCCAAGCTTGCGCGGTTTCTCCCAGGAGAGCGCGCCGCCCAGCACGCGTCCACCCCGGCGCAGGCGCACCGGCAACAGGGCATCGGAGGCATCGGCAAGGCTGGCGCTCGCGAAGCGCACGAGAACGCCGCCCTTTTCCACGAAGGCTGCGAGGCTTCCGGCGAGTTCGGGTGCCAGCGTGCCGATTTCCGCCAGCACGATCACATCCGGGCGCTCTTCCAGCATCCGCTGGATGGGGTTGAGCGTGCCGCGCGGGGGCTCGCGCAGCTCGGCATAGGGTTCCAGCGCGCGGGCGAGGAAGTAGCGCGGGGAGACCAGCGGCTGCGCGGTATCGACCGTTTCGCCCGAGATGAGCGCGACACGGCGGCGGCGATGCGCGCCATCGAGCAGATGAA
>JAIUNQ010000296.1 GCA_020161475.1 Pseudomonadota bacterium
AGCAGCGCCGCGTTGAGTGCAAACGAGGGATTTTCGGTGGTCGCCCCGATCAGCGTGATGGTGCCGTCTTCCATCACCGGCAGGAAGCTGTCCTGCTGCGTGCGGTTGAAACGGTGGATCTCATCCACGAAGAGCAAAGTGCCCTGCCCCATGGCGCGACGCGCACGCGCCGCCTCGAACACTTTCTTGAGATCCGCAACCCCGGAGAAAATCGCGGAGATCTGCTCGAAGGCGAGATCGGTCTCGTGCGCCAGCAGCCGCGCCACCGTCGTCTTGCCGGTGCCCGGCGGCCCCCAGAGAATGAGTGAGCCAAGACTGCCCGCCTGCACCAGCCGCCGCAGCGCGCCACCCTCGCCAGTCAAGTGCTCCTGCCCCACCAGATCGGCCATGACCTCTGGCCGCAAACGATCCGCAAGCGGGCGCAACCGCCCCGCTTCGTCCGCTCCGCTGAGGCCGAGTTCAAGCACCTCAGCCCCCGAAAATGGAGTTGAGAATCTGCCCGCCGCGATTGATCCGGACGCGCCAGACATAAGCCTTGGGCTTGTTGGCCTTCTCGAAACCGGCGGTCGACTCGATGGCAACGCCGTTGATCGCGAGCAGAATATCGCCTTTGCGGAAACCCACTTCCGCCGCACTCGATCCCGCCGCGACATCCGCCACCACCACACCGGCATCAGCGTTTTGCAGCGACAGCTCGTCCTTTACAGCAGGAGAAATGTTCCAGAGCGTCGCGCCCTGGAAGGGTGATTCGGTTTTCACCACCAGCGCCGCCTTGGCCGGCACTTCAGGCGCAGCCATCAGCGGCAGGGCGATCTCGATCGGCTTGCCGCCGCGCAGCACGGCCAGCTTGGCCGTGCCCCCCACCGTCTTGGTGGCAAAGCGATAGCCGAAGGCATCCGGGTCTTCGATCTCCACGCCATCCACGGCTGTCACCACGTCAAGCTTGTGCAGCCCAGCCTTCTCCGCCGCCCCGCCCGCCACCGTATTGGTGACCAGCGCCCCTATGGGCCGCTTGAGGTTCAGCGTCTCGGCGAGATCGGGGGTGATGTTCTGCAAGGTCGCGCCCAGCCACGGGCGGCGCACGCTCTCACCCGTCTTGGCGCTTTCCACCACGGCCTTCACCATGGTGACCGGAATCGCAAAGCCGATGCCATGACTGCCGCCGGACTGCGAGAAAATGGCCGTGTTGATGCCGATCAGGCGCCCGTTCGTATCCACCAGCGCACCGCCCGAGTTGCCGGGATTGATGGCGGCATCGGTCTGGATAAAGAACTGGTAGTCGGACACGCCGACGTGCGTGCGCGCCAGCGCCGAGACAATGCCCTGCGTCACCGTCTGTCCCACGCCGAAGGGGTTGCCGATGGCCAGCACGAGATCGCCCACTTCAAGGCGCTCCGAATCGCCCATCTCCAGCACGGGGAAATCCCCGTTGGATTTGATCTTGAGCACGGCAAGATCCGTCTTGGGGTCGCGCAGCTTCACTTCGGCTTCAAACTCGCGGCGATCCGCCAGAGCCACCTTGATCTCGCTCATGCCCTCGATGACATGGTGATTGGTGACCACCATGCCGTCTTTGCTGACAATCACGCCCGAGCCAACCGATTGGCGCGCGCGTTCCGGCTGGGCCATGCCGCCGAAAAACCGCTCGAAGAATGGATCGCCCTCAAAAGGGTTACGCACCTTGGGCGCCTTCTGGGAGGCATAGACGTTCACAACCGCTGGAGCAGCGACTTTCACAACCGGCGCAAAGGATTGCGTGATCTCGGCCCGACTGCCGGGAACGCGGGCCTTGCCCACCTCCAGCCCCTGCCCAAGCGCACCCGGCGCGAAAAGTGTTGAAAGCCCCAAAACAAGAGCAGCAATTTTCAACCTTTGGTTGCAATATTGCATGGTGGCATGATCCTTGTGCGGCCTGAACGATGCAGAATCAAACGTTGGTCCAACTGATCTATACATCGCGGCTTGTCTTCGATGCGAGCACGCCGGAGGGCTGGTCTCTTATTGAAGATATTGTGGCCCGCGCCCATGAACGCAATACCCGCAACGGCATTACGGGCTTCCTGCTGGTGGGAAAAGACTGGGTTGCCCAGATTCTCGAGGGAGAGAACGCACGCGTCAACACGACGTTCCATCGCATCCTCTCCGATCCACGCCATACCGACATCCGCCTGATCGACGTCCGCATCATCACCCGGCGCAAATTTGATGGCTGGGCCATGGGGGCAAGCCGACGCCCGATGAGTGCCCTGCCCCCGCAGATGAGCGCGCATGCCGTCGGCTTTGCCCCCGTCTCCTTCGAGGCCATTCTGGCCATGGCACGGGATGAAGCCGCGTAAATGGCAATAAAAAAGGCGGCCAAGGCCGCCTTTTCAAATTCTGCTGAGGCCGAAAATCAGGCTTCGGCGTTCGCCGCAACGGTCTCGGCGTGGCGGGCCTTGTCAGCCGAGCCCTTCGCATCGACGTCGCGATCCACGAACTCGATCACGGCCATCGGGGCGGCGTCGCCGTAGCGGAAACCGGCCTTCATGATGCGGCAGTAGCCGCCGTTGCGCGAGGCATAGCGCTTGGCGATCACGTCGAACAGCTTGCGAACCACGGTCTCGTCGCGCAGCTGCGCGATCGCCTGACGGCGGGCGTGCAGATCGCCGCGCTTGCCGAGGGTGATCAGCTTTTCCACAACCGGACGAAGATCCTTCGCCTTCGGCAGGGTGGTCACGATCTGCTCATGGGTGATGAGCGAGCCCGCGAG
>JAIUNQ010000297.1 GCA_020161475.1 Pseudomonadota bacterium
GGCTGATGCGTCGCCACCAGCGCCATGCCCCCTTGTGCCACATGCGCGGCGAGCAATTCGGACACCAGCTTCTGCCCCGCCACATCCAGCGCCGCGAGTGGCTCATCCAGCAGCCACACCGGGCGCGGCGCCACCAGAAGCCGCGCCAACGCGACACGGCGGCGCTGGCCGGCAGAGAGCACCTGCACCGGAAGATCGATCAAACGCGAGGCCCCGAGGCGCGCCAGCGCCGGTTCAATCAAGGCTTCGTCCCCGCCCAGAAGCGCAGCGGAAAAGGCCAGATTTTCACGCGGGGTCAGGGCCTCGCGCAGCCCCTCGCGGTGGCCATGATAATGAATGAGGTTGAGCGCCTCGATCTCATCCGGCACGCCCTTCCAGTCGATCCGCCCCTCGTCGGGCTTCGAAAACCCTGCCAGGGCGCGCATCAAGGTCGATTTTCCGGCCCCGTTCGGCCCGGATAGCTGGAGGATCTCGCCGCGCTGCAAGCGCACATCCAGCCCTTCGAACAGCAGCCGGAACCCGCGGCGAATGGTCAGCCCGCGCGCCTCCAGCGCCAGCCCGGTCAAGGAAGCCGCATGGGGAAACGCCATCGTATCGGGGGCGACATTCCGCCGCTCTTCCTGCGCCATCATGGCTCTGTATCACCCATGTGCCCCCGCGCGAACTTGCGCTGGGACAAAAACCCCTTGAAAGCAGCGCGTGTAGCGCCAAATCTGGAATTGATCTATAGACGATGCTGCTGTGTCGCGCGCTCTCGGATTAAGCGCGGGGTCCGGGCACACCCGGGCGGCACACGCGAGTTTTCGCGCTCTTGTGGCGGTTCAATCCCTTTCGCAAGAGGCGGCTTCCGGCTCGCCCCGGCCACATCGACCATGACCTTGTTCAAGCAATCCGCCAAGGAGTTCGCTGATGTCGCTCGATAGCTTCAAATGCCGCAAGACGCTTTCCGTTGACGGGAAGACCTATACCTATTTCTCGCTGCCCGAGGCCGAGAAGAATGGCCTCAGGAACGTCTCGAAGCTGCCCTATTCGATGAAGGTGCTGCTGGAGAATCTGCTCCGCTTCGAGGATGGCCGCTCGGTCACCAAGGCGGATATCGAAGCGGTTTCGGCTTGGGCGAACGACAGGGGCAAAGCGGGCAACGAAATCGGCTTCCGCCCCGCCCGCGTCCTAATGCAGGACTTCACCGGCGTGCCTGCGGTGGTCGATCTCGCCGCCATGCGCGACGGCATGAACACGCTGGGCGATGATCCCAACAAAATCAACCCGCTGGTTCCGGTGGATCTGGTGATCGACCACTCGGTCATCGTGGACGAATTCGGCACCCCCAAAGCCTTCGACCGGAACGTCGAGCTGGAATACGAGCGTAACGCGGAGCGCTACAACTTCCTCAAATGGGGTCAGGGTGCCTTCGCGAATTTCCGCGTCGTGCCGCCCGGCACCGGGATCTGTCATCAGGTCAACGTGGAATATCTCGCCCAGACCGTCTGGACCAAGCGCGATACCGATGGCTCGATCCTCGCCTATCCGGATACGCTGGTCGGCACCGACAGCCACACCACCATGGTCAATGGCCTTGGCGTGCTCGGCTGGGGCGTGGGCGGCATCGAGGCGGAGGCCGCCATGCTCGGCCAGCCGCAATCCATGCTGCTGCCAGAAGTCATCGGTTTTGCGCTCTCGGGCAAGCTCAAGGAGGGCGTCACCGCAACCGATCTCGTGCTCACCGTCACCCAGATGCTGCGCAAGAAGGGCGTGGTGAACAAGTTCGTGGAGTTCTACGGCCCGGGCCTTGATGCGCTCTCGCTCACGGACCGCGCGACGATTGCCAACATGGCGCCCGAATACGGGGCCACCTGCGGCTTCTTCCCCGTTGATGCCGAAACCGTGAAATACCTCAACGATACCGGCCGCGAGGCGGAGCGCGTGCAGCTGGTGGAAGCCTACACCAAGGCGAACGGCCTCTTCCGCGAGCCGGGCGCGGCCGATCCTGTTTTCACCGACACCCTCGCGCTGGACCTTGGCACCGTTCTGCCCTCCATGGCGGGCCCCAAGCGCCCGGAAGGCCGCATTGCGCTCACCGATGTCGCCGCCGGTTTCGCCTCAGCGCTCTCGGGCGAGTACAAAAAGGCCGGTGATGAAGCCCGCAAGGCCCCGGTGGAAGGCCGCGACTTCACGCTCTCCCATGGTGATGTGGTGATCGCCGCCATCACCTCCTGCACCAACACCTCAAACCCCTCGGTGCTGATCGGCGCGGGTCTGCTCGCCCGCAACGCGGTGGCCAAGGGGCTGAAACAGAAGCCTTGGGTGAAGACCTCGCTGGCACCGGGAAGTCAGGTTGTGGCCCAATATCTCGACAACGCCGGCCTGCAGAAGGATCTCGACGCGCTGGGCTTCAATCTGGTGGGCTTCGGCTGCACCACCTGCATCGGCAACTCTGGCCCGCTGCCGGCGGAAATCTCGAAGTCGATCAACGACAACGGTCTCATCGCCGCCGCCGTTCTCTCGGGCAACCGCAACTTTGAAGGCCGCGTCTCCCCGGATGTTCAGGCGAATTATCTCGCCTCGCCGATGCTCGTGGTGGCCTATGCGCTCGCAGGCTCGGTCACCAAAGATCTGACCCAGGAGCCGCTGGGGCAGGACAAGGACGGCAAGGACGTGTTCCTCAAGGACATCTGGCCTTCCAGCCGAGAGATTCAGGATTACATCCGCAAGAACGTCACGCGCGAGCTTTTCG
>JAIUNQ010000298.1 GCA_020161475.1 Pseudomonadota bacterium
CGCTCCCCTTTGCCCGGGGCGTCATCCTCGCCATGGGCTTCGATGACGAGGATCAGCCGACCGTCTCGCTGCATCTGCTGCTGCCGGATGGTGAAATCGGTGTCGCCTTCCACACCGCGCGGCACGACATGGATGTCATCGCGCTCTGGCGCGGTCTGGGGCGGGATTTCAACCTGCCGCTGTTCATCCGCTCCGAGGCAGGGCACCTGACGGCTGTGACGCCGGAACTGGGGACGGCCACCTATCCGCGCCGCATCGGCTCACCGCTTTCCAGCCGCCGCCCGAGGTTTCTGGCACGTCGCCGCATGCCGCTGGTGCCGCATGATCTGGCACCCGAGGCGCGCGCGGCCGAGCGCTGCCGGCCTTAAAGCCTCAGCAGCGCATCGAGCGCGAGACCGGCAAAGAGGATGAGCCCCGCGTCCCGATTGGCGCGGAACAGGCGCAGGGCTGTGCTGGTGTCCTCACGATCCACCCGCGCCCCTTGCCAGACGAGATGCGCGGCGAAACCGGCATAACCAAGCCAGCCCAACACCCCGACACCGACCTGCGCCAGCGCAGCCCCGATCAAGGCAAGGCACAGCGCATACATCGCGCCGATAAACAGGCGCACATGCGCACCATAGGCACGCGCGGTGGAGCCGATACCGACGATCTCGTCGTCCTCGATGTCCTGCAACGCGTAGATCGTATCGTAGCCGACGACCCAGGCGATGGTGCCCGCATAGAGCAGCAAACCGGCTGTGGGCATGGTGCCGAGATGCACGGCAAAGCCCATCAGCGCGCCCCAGGCGAAGGCCAGCCCCAGCACCAGCTGCGGGTGATTGGTGAAGCGCTTCATGAAGGGATAGACGATGACCGGCGTTATGCTGAGCAGCCCCAGCGCTATGGCAAAGCCATTGAAGCTGAGCAGCACACCCAGCCCAACCAGCGCCTGAAGCGCCAGAAACAGCAGCGCCTGCTTGACCTTCACCTGCCCCGAGGGAATGGGCCGGGCGCGCGTACGAGCGACCTGCGCATCGAGATCGCGGTCGGTGATGTCATTCCAGGTCGAGCCTGCGCCGCGCATGGCGATGGCCCCGACAAAGAACAGCGCGAGGGTCAAGAGCGACGGGGCGTTGCCCGCCATGCGCGCGGCAAGCGCTTCACTCCACCAGCACGGCAGCAGCAGCAGCCACCAACCGATGGGGCGATCCAGCCGGGCGAGGCGAGCGTAAGGACGATACCGCGCCGGCAGGCGCTCGATGAAGCCGAGCCGCACCGCATCCGGCGTCGCTTCTGCGGGTTGCAATTACAGCGCCCCCTGCGGCAGGCGAACGGCCGGGCGCGGCGCAGCACCACCACCACCACCGCCCTGCGCGCGCATCTGCGCTTCCTTCTTGGCGGCGGAGCAGGCCTGCCCGCGCACCTTCTGGCCCTGAGCCGAGGCCTTCTTCAGATCGTCGATGAGCGGATCAGGGATCTGGCACCAGTCCTTGTTCTCATCCATCCACTTGATCATCTTGCTCTCAACGGCGACGAGGTTGTTGAAGGCCGAACAGGCCTGCGTTGCCGTGGGCCGCTTGTTCTTGAAGCCGTTGATGCGGTTGATCGCATCAAGGCGCCCTTGCGCATGCTTGTTGAGTTCGTTCTGGCAGGATTCCGGCATGGCTGAGACCGGCAGCGCCTGAAGCAAAAGAAAAGCACCGCAGAGCGCAAGCGCCATGAGAGGCGACTTCACGCGAGAGGCGTTCCGGGCAAAGAGCAGCATGGCGGGCGAAATCCTTGTTTCGGAAATTCTTATCCGGGCAACGGGAAAAGCATGGGCAGCAAAAAATCAAGGCGAAATTGCGCGAATCCGTCATAAAGGCGAAGCTTCACCCCACCTTGTCCCATCCTGAACCGGAAGAAAACCGCCTTGGCTCGCTATGATTTTGCCACCCATCGCCTGTTTGTTCCGGGGGTTTATGCGGCGGAAGCCGCCCTGCCGCTCACGCGCGAGGCGATGAATTATCTGATCAACGTGCTGCGCATGAGCGAGGGTGCGCGGGTGCTGGTGTTCGACGGCATCCACGGAGAATGGCAGGGCGTGCTGCGCCAGCCCACGCGCAAAACCGCCGTGATCGTGCTGGAGCACCAGACACGCCCCCAAACCGCGAAGGGGCGCATCGGCTATGCCTTTGCGCCGCTCAAGGCTGCACGTCTCGATTACATGGTGCAGAAGGCGGTGGAGATGGGCGCATGCCGCCTCACCCCTGTCATTACCCAGCGCACGCAGGTGTCGCGTCTCAAGGCCGACCGGCTGGAGGCCAATGCGATTGAGGCTTGCGAGCAATGCGGTGTCATCAGCCTGCCAGCGGTATGCGAAGAGGTCAAACTCGCGAGCTTCATCACGGCCCTCGCGCCGGAGACCCTGCTCGTTTTTGCCGATGAGGATGCCGAGATCGCCAGTCCTGTCCACGCGCTCCAACAGGCCAGGGCCGAGGCCGAAATAGAGGTTCTCGTGGGGCCGGAAGGCGGTTTTACGCCAGAGGAGCGCGCCCTGATCGCGCGTCACCCCAATGTGTGCCGCCTCTCGCTGGGGCCGCGAATCCTGCGCGCGGATACGGCGGCGGTGACAGCGCTCGCGCTGGTGCAGGCGACGCTCGGCGACCTCGCCTGAACCGTCGGCACTTACCGGGGAGTGACCGGCATTTGATACGCCCGGATTGCCGGAAGCGGATCGCTTGCCTATAACCCTCGCGAAC
>JAIUNQ010000299.1 GCA_020161475.1 Pseudomonadota bacterium
GCGCTTTGCCCTATAGTGGTGTGTGGAGGCAGGATGAGCGCGCCCGAATCGCAAAAGCTGTGGTCGCTTGACGGCGCGCTCGCATGGCGCACGCGCTGGACATGGGCTGCCTTGCTGATCGAACGCGCAGTGCCCCTCGCCCTGCCCGTTCTTCTGGTTCCCCTCGCCTTTGTTGCGCTCGCTTGGGCGGGCCTGTTCGAATGGCTCGAAGCCCCGGTGCGCGCGGGCATCGGCATCGCCGCGCTCATCCTGATGCTGGTCCTGGCCCTGCGTCTGCGCGCCTTACGCCTGCCGACGCGCGAAGAGGTCAACCGCCGCCTCGACGCCTCCCGCCCCGAGGCGCATCGTCCGCTCGAAACCCTTGCCGATACCAACGCCTTGGCAGACCCCATCGCCGCAGCGCTCTGGCGCGAACATCAGGCGCGGGCGCACAAGGCCGCGCTCGGCCTTGAGGCCGCCAGCGCCGATCCGGGCTTGCGGCGGCTTGATCCACTCGCCGTGCGCATGCTGGTGCTGCTGGCGCTTGTCGCAGGCGCCTTCATCGCTGGAAAGGAGCGGGAGGAACGCCTCGCCTTTGCGCTCGATTGGTCGAGCCCGCGCGGGGCTATCACCCCGCCGCGCCTCGACGCTTGGCTGGATCCCCCCGCCTACACCGGCCGCCCGCCGATTTTCCTCACACGTGAGGACGGCATGATCGAAGGCCCGGTGCTGGCTCCGGTCGGCTCTGTGCTCTTCGTGCGTGCCTCCGGCACCCGCGAGGGGAAGGCGGCATCTGTCACGCTGGAGCACGGCCCCGGCCTCGGCCCGGCCCCCGCCCCGGCGGCGGATGCCAAGCCTGAGCGCCTGCCCGCCGGAGTGACACTGGAAAAGCGCATCGTGAAGGCGGATGCCCCGCTTGCCATCAAGCTCGGCCGTCACGAGATGGCCCGGCTGGAGGTCAAGGCCATCCCCGATCTCGCCCCGCAAGCCATCCTGAAGGATGTGACCACGCAGGCTGGCTCAACCGACCGCCAAACGCCCGGTGGCCTGCGCCTGACCTATGAGCTGAAAGACGACTACGGCATCGCCAAGGGCGGTGTTGTCATGGAATCGAGCAGCCCCCGCACGCTCTTCCCGCCGCCGGAGGTTGCCCTCCCGCTTCGGCTTGGCGCGGGGGATCTTGTGATTCCCACCGAGGATCACCCCTGGGCCGGGGCCGCCGTGACCCTGCGCCTGACTGTCGAGGATGACATTGGCCAGAAGGGAACCAGCGAGAGCCGGCAGGTCACCCTGCCCGGACGCCCCTTCTCCCACCCGCTGGCGCGGGCATTGGTGGAGCAGCGCCGCCTGCTGGTTTTCTCGCCCGATGAGCGGGACCCCGTGTTGCTGGCGCTTGATGCCCTGCTGTTCGCGCCGGAAAAATTCACGCCCAACGCGGGGGATGTGGTGGCGCTGACCGCCATCCGCGCTGGCCTGCGCAAGGCCCGCACCGATGAACGGCTGCGCGAGATTGCCGACACCATGTATGACTATGCCCGCTATCTCGAGGATGGCGACATGTCGGAGGCCGAAAAGCGCCTGCGCGATGCCGAGGCCCGCCTGCGCGAGGCGATCGAACGCGGTGCGCCCCCGGAAGAGATTGCGCGGCTCTCGCAGGAAATGCGCCGCGCCATGGACAATTATCTGCGCGATCTCGCCAAGCGTTCCGAGCAGGATCCCAACGCGCGCAACGCCCCCAACGATCCCAATGCCAAGACGATCACCCCGCGTGATCTGGCCGAAATGATGAAGAAAATCGAGGAGGCGGCGCGTCAGGGCAATCAGGCCGAGGCGCAGCGGCTGCTCAAGCAGCTCTCGGACATGATGAAGAACCTGCGCTCGGCCCGCCGCCAGAACGGCGATCCGCAGCAGCGCGAGATGGGCGAGCAGATGCGCGAGCTGGAGCAGCTCCAGCGCGACCAGCGCGACCTCAAGGATCGCACCTTCCGGCAGGATCGGGACGGACAGCGCGACGGCCAACAGAACCGGCAGGGCCAGCGCCAGCGCGGCCAGCGCGGCGAACAGGGCGAAAGCGGCCAGCAACAGGGCCAGCAGGGCGGCGAAGGCTCCCTCGCCGACCAGCAGCAGGCCCTGCGGGACCGCTTGAACAAGCTGCGCGAGCGCATGCAGAACGGCAAAGGCCAGAACGGGCAGGAAAACGGCCTTGAGGATGCCGATGAAGGCATGGGCGATGCCGGCAAGAATCTCGGCAAGGGCAACCCGGGCGGTGCCACCGAAGGCCAGCAGAAGGCGCTGGAGGGCATGGGCCGCGCGCAGGAGGGTCTGGCGCGCGAGATGGAACGCATGATGGGCCAGAACGAGCCCGGCGATGGCGAGGGCGAAGGATTGGGCGACCAGCCCGGCCCCGGCACGCGCGGGCGCGCGGAAAATTCCACCGATCCGCTGGGCCGCCCTCAGGCGCGCGAGAACCGCAGCGCGGAGGATAACTCCGGCGTCGAAGTGCCGGACAAGGACGCGCTTCAGGGCTCGGTATCCGAGCGTGCCGCGCGCGTGCTGCGCGAGCTGCGCCGCCGCCTCGGCGAATTCGAGCGCCCGCGCGATGAACTCGATTATCTGGAGCGTCTGCTCCGCCGACAGCAATAACCCTCGTTTTTCAGGTCTTTGATATGAATCTTCTGGTTGGTGTCGCCGTCAGCATCGTGGCCGTCGTGTTGCTCGCGGGGCTGTTCAACATGCT
>JAIUNQ010000300.1 GCA_020161475.1 Pseudomonadota bacterium
TCGTGGTCAAGCCGGTGGGGGCTGAGCGCCTCTCTGTGTCGATCAAGAATGCGATGCGCGTCGATGCGCTTGAAGGGGAGGTCCGTCGCCTTTCCAAGCGCAGCTCCGGCGCGTTGCAGTTCAATGACCTTGCCTCCGGTGCGCCGGATATGCTGCGCGCCGTCCGTTTGGGTGAACGCGCGGCCAAAAGCGGCATTCCGGTGCTGCTGGAGGGGGAATCCGGCGTCGGCAAGGAAGTGTTTGCGCGGGCGCTTCAGGGCGCGAGCGATCGCAAGGGCAAGCCGTTTGTCACCGTCAACTGCGGTGCCATTCCCTCGAATCTGGTTGAGAGCATTCTCTTCGGCCATGAGAAGGGCGCCTTTACCGGCGCGACCGAAAAGCACGCGGGCAAATTCGTGGAGGCGAGCGGCGGCACGCTGTTCCTCGACGAAGTCTCGGAACTTCCGCTCGAAGCGCAGGTGAAGCTGCTGCGTGCGATTCAGGAAGGCGAGGTTGACCCTGTGGGCGGGCGCAAGACCGTGAAGGTCGATATCCGCCTGATCTCGGCCACCAACCGCGATCTGATCGAGGCGGTGCGACAGGGGCGTTTCCGCGAGGACCTCTATTACCGCCTCAACGTGTTCCCCATTTCCATCCCCCCCCTGCGGAACCGCCGCGAGGATATTCCGGCGCTGGCGCGGCGGTTCCTTGCCCGCATTGCCGCAGAGGAAGGCCGTGCGATCCGCGGAATCTCGATGGAGGCGCTGCATCTTCTCCAGCGCTTTGACTGGCCTGGCAACGTGCGCCAGCTTGAAAACACCATGTTTCGTGCGGTCATCCTGTGCGAAGGCGATGAACTCGGCGTGGCCGATTTCCCCCAGGTTGCGCAGGTGGTTGAGGGCTATGCCGTCGAGATTCCGCCGCTCAGCGCCGTGCGTCCGGTGAGCCCGGAGCGCGAGATCGTTCGGGTGGAAATCCGTGATCCTTCCGCGCTCACCTTGCTCGATCAGACCGGCGATGTGCGCCCGCTCGATCAGGTGGAAGGCGATACAATCCGCTTCGCGCTGGAGCATTACCGGGGGCAGATGTCCAAGGTGGCGCGCAAGCTCGGCATCGGTCGCTCGACGCTCTATCGCAAGCTCAAGGAACTGGGCATCGACGCGGATGAGGCGGAAGCCGACAAGGATGTGGCCTGAGGCGCGTTGTGCTTGAAAGCGCTTGACCTTTTTGCGCTTTCAGACGACGAATTCAGCCCTTCCGACAATCTTTCGGCGCAAGGCGAATCGCCTCGCGTTTCATGGCAAGGAAAGCCTGTCACATGGTCCTGATGGCTCGGGGTTCACGTTCGCGTGGTTGGCGTTCGGGGCCGGTGGCACTGGTGGCTGCCTTGCTGGCATCCTCCGCCGTTCTGGCGCTGGATTTGCCGGGTGCGCGTCCGGGGTCAACGCTCCGCATTGAGGTGTCGCGCCGCGATGCCGCCGAGCAGGCGGTGCTGCCGCTGGTGCCCCCGCCGGATATGGCGCTGGCTGTCGAGCCGCCCAAGGCGGCTGCGCCTGTGCCGGAGGTGAAGGCCGCCGAGGCCAAGCCTCTGGAAAGCAAACCCGCCGAAATCAAACCTGCCGAGGCGAAGCCTGAGGCCGCCGTTGTCGTAGCTGGTGCCGTGGAAGAGCCCGCGATCCGCGCGTTCCTTGAGGCGCGCAAGGTCAAGTATCGCCTGAAGCCGGAGGAGATCGCCGGTTTTGTTTCAGCTTATGCCGCGCGCGGCGGCAAGCCGTTCTTCGTCGAGGAGGGCGCGGGTGTCTGGCGCGTCTCGACCAAGGTCGAGGCGCTCTCGCGCACGCTGGCCGCCGCCGAGACCGAGGGGCTGGATGCGGCCCGCCTGATGGCGGTGATGCCCGCGCGCCGCAGTGGCACCATTGAAGCCGAGGCGCGCGTCGAGACCGAACTCGCCAGTGCTTTTGCGGCTTTCCTCTATGCGCGTGATGCGCGTGGCGGACGCCTTGAACCGGCGCGCGTTTCCGCCCTGACGACCCCGACGCTGTACCTGCCCGCGCCCGGCGAGGTGCTGGAGGCGCTGGACAAGGTTTCGGATAACGGGGTTCAGGGGGCGCTGGAGGCCTATCAGCCACAGCATGCCGGGTTCAAGCGCCTCAAGGCGGAGCTTGCGCGCCTCAATGAGCCGGTGGTGCCGGTGATCACAGCGAATGTGGCTTCCGCGCCCGGCGCGCCGACCCCCGAGACGACCCTGCCGCCCGATTTCATGGCCGGTGGGCCGATGAAACTGGGGCAGGTCGATCCGCGTGTGCCGAACCTGCGCATCCGTCTCAATATGCCGGCCTCCGCCAGCAATGTGTTCGATGCCGATGTGAAGGCGGCGCTGATCGCCTTCCAGCGCACCAACGGCTTGACAGCCAGCGGCACTTTGACCCCGCGCACCCGCGCGGCGCTGGAAAACCGCACCACACCGGTCAGCGTCGAGGCCGTACCGAACGACCGCCGCACCCAGAAGGCCGCCCTGCTGGTGAACATGGAACGCTGGCGCTGGCTGCCGCCGGAGCTGGGGGCGCGCCATGTGTTCGTGAATATTCCCGCTTACCAGCTGCGCCTGATGGATAATGGCGCGGTGGCTCATGAGGCGCGGGTGATTGTGGGCAAGCCGGAGACGCAGACGCCGGTGTTCTCGGACACCTTCGCCCATGTCATCGTCAATCCCT
>JAIUNQ010000301.1 GCA_020161475.1 Pseudomonadota bacterium
GAAAGCTCTCGCCCCTCAGCGCGGCAGGCTCGCAAGGCCTCGGTGAAGCTGGCGGCGAACTGCTTGGCGAGCGCCTCATCAAGCGGGGCGCGTACATCCACCGTTTCCAGCAGGGCGAGATAGGCCGCAAAAGGCGCGCGTCGGCGCCCCTCCCCCGCTTTTGCCAGTGTCTCCGTCGAAAATTCCGCGAAGGACTTCGAGAGCAGGGGCAGATCCAGCAGCCATTCGCCGGGATAATCGATGATATCGAGCGCAAGGCGCGAGGGCCCCGAGCCGATCAGCCCGGCAGGCCCGAACAATCCGCCGAGATACCGCTTGCGGCTGGCGTATTCCATGTCCAGCACCAGCGCCGAAATCTGCCGGGTGGAGGAAGGCCATGCGCGCTCGGGCGCTGTCAGTGTCGAGATATGGTCCTCATAGGCGAAACGCGGCAGGGCTCCGTCCGGGTGTTCGGAGAGCACCACGGAGGCGATGCGCCCCTCGGCCATGGCGCGAAACGCAGGCAACCGGGATTTGCGCGTGAGCGCCTGCACCAAGCCGGTGATGAACACGGTTTTGCCCGCGCGGGAGAGGCCTGTGACCCCAAGACGCACGGTGGGGGTGCCGAGGCCACCGAGCGAGGCACCGAAATGCGCCGCCCCCGCCTTCACCTCTTCCCAGAAAGACCCAGCGGGTACCGACGATTGATCGCTCATGCCGGGATTGTTGGCGATGCGCCGCGCCTTTTACAAGGGCCGCGCATCAAAGCCTGTGCATTCAGTCCTCGTCCACGCCGCCCAGAACCGAGGGCGTGAGGAAATGCGCAAGGCGGCCCAGCCCCTCGTCGATCTCCGCCCATTCGCACACGAACTCGAAATGCATGAGACCCGCCGTGGGGAGCTTGCGCTCCAAGCGGTCGAGCGCGTCACCATCCGACGAGGGGCCTGCCAGCATCAGGGCCAGCTCGTGCAGGCCGGGGTTATGCCCCACGATCAGCACGGCATTGAGATCCTTGGGCAGGCCATTCACCAGCCCCAGAAGCGTGGAGGGACGGGCCTCGTAAATTTTCGGCTCATCGCGCTTCGGAATACCGGCGACGATCGAAGAAAGCGCCTCGAAGGTTTCCTGCGTGCGCCGCGCGGTGGAAACCACAGCCAGCTCGATGTTCGGCACCATCCAGCGCAGACCTTCGGCGACCATAGGCACGGTTGTCCAACCCCGGCCCGCAAGCGGGCGCTCATGGTCGGCGACGCCCTCGGGCCAGGCAGCCTTGCCGTGCCTCAAGAGAAAAAGGTGACGTTTCATCATGGCTCCGGCCCCCAAACCGGATAGGGGGCGAAACCCCTCACGCTTTTTGATGCTGTTTTGACGTGATGCGCGCCAACATGCAAGGAAGGAGCAGCTTCATCCTTATGCGTATTTCGCGCACCGCCCCCGATCGGAAACCATGCCCAGCGATTTGCCCGCCGTCCTTGCCACCTATGAGCACCGCCCCAAGCCCTTCTCGCACCCGCTGACCCTCAAGCTGCGGGCGAAAGCGCTGGAGGCCGAGCGCGGCTCGCGCAGCCAGACCTATGTGCTTGAAGATGTGGAGATGATCCGCCTCACCTACAGCCCCAAGAACACCCAGCGCATGGGCTTCTCGTGCTTCCTGCGCATGCGGGACGGGCGCTCCATCAGCTTCTCCAACCTTGATTGGCGCTCGATGGTGGAAAACGCGCGTCAGGATGAGCCCTATGCCAGCTTCGTGCGCGCCTTGGTGGCAGCGCTTGCCAAAGCCAACCCCAAGGTGGTGCTGCGCGCCGGGCTGACCCCGTGGCGCTACGGCCTCTTCTCTGTCGGTGCGCTGGTGATTCTGCCTGCGCTGGCGGTGGCGGTGTTCTATCTGATCCGCGAAAAGAACTGGCCGCTGGTCGCGCTGGCTTCGGCCCTGACCATCTGGCTGGGCTTTTACGCCCGCGAATACGCCAAACGGAACCGCCCGCGCGCCTTTGACGCCAGCACGGTTCCGCCGGAAGTTCTGCCGCCCGCCTCGTAACAGCAGGCGGCCTTTGGCTCACAGACCTTCGCCGCGCACCACCAGCACCGAGCAATGGGCGTGGCGGGCGATCGAGGTGGCGTGCGAGCCGATGAGGTAGGTCGCCAGCGTCGGCCAATGCGAGCCGGTGACGATCAGGTCAGCATGGCAGGCATCCGCCTCGGCCAGCACCTCGTGGTAGACGCCGCCGTTGCGGATCACGGTCGAAACCTTTTCCTTGGGCATGTCGAAGCTGGCCGCAAGGCTCTCGAGTTCCTGCTCGACACGGGTTTTCTCGCCCGCCTCGAAGTTGACCGGCACATATTCGAGATAGGTCGAGGGGACGACCGGCATCACATAAAGCAGGCGCAGTTCCGCATTCGAGGCCTTCGCCAGTGCCACGGCCTTGTCGAGCGCAGCCTTGGCGAGCTTGGAGTCGTTCAGGTCAAGCGGGACGAGAATTTTCGTAAACATGGGGTTCTTCCTCGTTGTGACGCAGCGGAGCGCTGCATCGTTGACACCGAAATTACCACTTGGGCCGCAAGGTGCTTTGGCCAAAATCAATCCTTGCATTCCAAGAATTGATCGATCTGCGGCACGATTTCACCTTGACCCCTTCCGCAAGGCGGCACCACGAAGGAAGGCCGAACACCAGCCCGGAGCCACCATGTCCAGCGCCTCTCCGCTCGCCGACC
>JAIUNQ010000302.1 GCA_020161475.1 Pseudomonadota bacterium
TTGATGTCTTGAAGCGGCATGGTGTGGGTGATCAGATCATCAATGTTGATCTTCCCCTCCATGTACCAATCGACGATCTTCGGCACATCGGTCCGCCCTCGCGCACCGCCGAAGGCTGAGCCCTTCCACACGCGGCCCGTGACCAGCTGGAACGGACGCGTCGAGATTTCAGCCCCCGACGGGGCCACGCCGATGATGATGCTCTCGCCCCAGCCGCGATGGCAGCACTCCAGCGCCTGACGCATGGTGGTGGTGTTGCCAATGCACTCGAAGGAGAAATCCGCGCCCCCGCCGGTGAGATCAACAATCGCCTGCACGACCTTGTCGGACCCCACATCCTTGGGGTTGACGAAATGCGTCATGCCGAACTTCTTGGCCATTTCGGCTTTCGCGGGGTTGAGATCGACGCCGATGATCTTGTCCGCACCGACCATGCGCGCGGCCTGAATGACGTTGAGGCCGATGCCGCCGAGGCCAAACACCACGACATTCGCGCCCGGCCACACCTTGGCGGTGTAGATCACCGCGCCCACCCCTGTGGTGACGCCGCAGCCGATGTAGCAGATCTTGTCGAAGGGGGCGTCCTCGCGCACCTTGGCGAGCGCGATTTCCGGCAGCACCGTGAAATTCGAGAAGGTCGAGCAGCCCATGTAGTGGAAAATCTCGCCCTTATGGGGAACTGCTTCGCAGGAAAAACGCGAGGTACCATCCGGCATCACGCCCTGGCCCTGCGTTGCGCGGATCGCTGTGCAGAGGTTCGAGCGCTGCGAGAGGCAGGTTTGGCAGCCCCGGCACTCGGGCGTGTAGAGCGGAATGACATGATCGCCGGGTTTGAGCGTGGTCACGCCCTTGCCGACCTCGCGCACGATGCCCGCGCCCTCATGCCCCAGAATGGCGGGAAATTTGCCCTCGGAGTCGAGGCCGGAGAGGGTGTAGGCGTCGGTGTGGCACACGCCCGTCGCCATGATCTCAACCAGAACTTCGCCGGGCTTGGGGCCCGCCAGCTCGATGGTTTCAATGGTCAGCGGCTTGTTGGCTTCCCAGGCGACGGCGGCACGGGTCTTCATTCTGAATCCTCCCCAAATTGTTGGCTGTTAGCGTCAACATCGGGCAGGGGAGTGTCAAGGCTCGCACCGCGCAGCCACGCAGGATTCGACCCCTGTGGCCGCGAAGACGCAGGATTACTTCTTGGGCAGGACTACTTCTTGGGCGGCGGAACAAAAGCGCGGATCAGTGGCGTCAGTTCAACGTCGCCTGCCAGATCAGCGGCATCCTCGCGCGTGAGCCAACGCCGCTCGCGATGTTTGCGCTCTGGCCATGTCGAGCGCTGCTTTTTCACTTCCAGCGCGAAGACATCCACACGGCACCGCACAAAGGTGCCGTTCGAGAGCATCTTGTCATAGTGGTAGAAGCCCAGCGCCTTCTTGGTCGCGCGGCCTTCAATGCCCGCCTCCTCCTCGGCCTCCTGCGCTGCCACCTTGTGGGGCGGGCGGTTGCCCATGGGCCATCCTTTGGGGATGATCCAGCGGCGCGTGTTACGCGAGGTGATGAGCATGATCTCTATGGAGCCATCCGCCGTGCGGCGAAAGGGCAGCGCCGCATACTGCTGGCGATGGCTGGATTTGACCGCGTGACTCACCGCGACGGGCAAGTTCTGAGGGATTCGGACGATTTCGTCCTCCGGCTCGTCCATCATCCCTTATTTCCCCACCAGGAACAGGCCGGAGAGGTGATAGGCGATGGAGGCAATCAGCCCGGCCATCGGCATGGTGATGACCCACGCGGTGACAATGCCGCGCGCAACGCCCCAGCGCACTGCCGAGACGCGCTTGGCCGCGCCGACCCCAACGATAGCCCCGGTGATCGTATGCGTGGTGGATACCGGCACGCCCAGCGATGTGGCGGTGAACAGCGTGATCGCGCCGCCGGTTTCCGCGCAAAAGCCCTGCTGAGGTGTCAGGCGCGTGATCTTGGAGCCCATGGTGTGGACAATGCGCCAGCCGCCGAACAGCGTGCCCAGCGCCATGGCCGACTGGCAGGAAATCACCACCCAGAACGGCACATCGAACTTTTCGCCCATCATCCCGTGGGAAAACAGCAGCACCGCAATGATGCCCATGGTCTTTTGCGCATCATTGGCACCATGCCCCAGCGAATAGAGCGAGGCGGAGACGAACTGGAGGCTGCGGAAGGTGGAATCCACCTTGATCGGCGGCACCTTCACGAAGGTCCACGACACGATCAGCACCAGCAGCAGCGCCAGAAAGAAGCCGACGGCGGGCGAGACAAAAATCGCGACGATCGTTTTCATCAACCCGTACCAGACGATGCCGGAGAAGCCGACCTTCGAGAGTGCAGCCCCCACCAGCCCGCCGATGAGCGCATGGGAGGAGCTGGAAGGAATACCCGCAATCCAGGTGATCACGTTCCACGCAATCGCGCCGGTCAACGCGCCGAAAATGATGCGATCATCGACGATCGCGGTCTGGATGATGCCCGAGCCGACGGTCTGCGCCACATGCAGGCCGAAGAACAGAAAGGCGATGAAGTTGAAGAACGCCGCCCAGATCACCGCCCATTGGGGGGAAAGCACGCGCGTGGAAACGATGGTCGCAATGGAATTGGCGGCATCATGCAGGCCGTTCAGGAAATCGAACAGCAGCGCGACGAAAATCAGAAACCCGAGGGT
>JAIUNQ010000303.1 GCA_020161475.1 Pseudomonadota bacterium
GGGCTCGGTCATGATGGGGGCGGCATCATCCAGCCCCAGCGCGGCGGAAACGCTGATGCGATCTGCCTCGGTTGTCGCGGGCACGATGCGATCGACCATCGTGGAAGGGAAGCGCACCTCGTCTTCCACCCAAGCGGCAAAGTCGCGGTCGAGCAGCCGGGCAAAGCGCAGCACGAGGCCGCGAAGGGTGTGCCCGTTGGAAGGCAGGTTGTCGCAGGCGAGAACCGTGAAGGGCTTGAGGCCCGCCGCCCTTCGTCGCCGCAGCCCCTGCGCGATCATGCCCAGCGTGGTGCGGGGGGCTTCCGGGTTTGCCAGATCATGGCGAATATCCGGGTCATCCTCGCGCAGCACGCCTGTGGCGGGGTCATGCGAATAGCCCTTCTCCGTCACGGTGGTGGAGACGATGCGGGTGCCGGGTGCTGAGAGCGCATCGATCACGGCGGCGGGGTTTTCCGGCGCCACCAGCACACCGGTCAGCGCGCCGATGATGCGGCGGCGCGCGCCGGTGCCATCCATCACATTGAGCGAGTAGAGATTGTCCTGCGGGGTCAGGGCGTCGCGCACATCGCTGGAGCGCAGCGAAACACCGAGGATGCCCCATAAAGGATCCTGCGCCAGCAGATCATCGGTCATCACGGCCTGATGACCGCGATGGAAGGCCCCCAAGCCGAGATGGACGATGCCGGTTGTCACCCCTGCGCGATCATAGCCGGGCGTTGCGATGGCGGGGGTAAGCCCGGCCAGAGTGGCGTTGGAAAGCCGCATCATCCCCTCACGCCAGTGCCGGGTCGAGCGCTGTCACCGCGCTGATCACGCCGCGCAGCTCTGCCAGCCCGCGCATGCGGCCATAAAGCGGATAGCCCGGATGTGTCTTGCGCTCCGCATCGCCCAGAAGGTCGTGGCCATGATCGGGCCGGAAGGGCATGCGGAAATCGGGGTCATCCGCGCGGCGGCGTTTTTCCTCACGCAAGAAGGTGCGGATAACCGCGATCATATCGGTATCCCCGCCCAGGTGCGCCGCTTCCATGAAGGAGCCATCCGCGTCCTTGGCCACGTTGCGCAGATGCAGGAAATGCACGTGCGGGGCGAAGCGTTCAGCCATGGCGGGGACATCGTTATGCCGCCCCGCCCCCAGCGAGCCGGTGCAGAAGGTGATGCCATTGGCCTTGGAGGGCACGGCATTGACGATGAACGCGAGGTCCTCGGCAGAGGAGACGATCCGGTCCAGCCCAAAGAGCGGGCGCGGCGGATCATCCGGATGCACGGCCATGCGAATGCCGCACTCTTCCGCAGTGGGGATCACTTCGCGCAGGAAGCGGGCGTAGTTGGCTTTCAACCCCTCGCGCCCCACGGATTTGTAGCGCGCGAACATGGCTTTGAGGCCCGCGATATCGTAGCGCGCGTAAGCGCCAGGCAACCCTGCGTTCACATTGGCGAGCAGGGCATCCTTGTCACTCTCGGACGCTGAATCGAACCACGCCTTGGCGGCACGGATCAGCGCCGGATCGTGGTCAGCCTCCGCCCCTTCGCGCGCCAGCATGAAGCAATCGAAGGCGCAGTATTTGACGGCATCAAAGCGCAGTGAGGTGCCCCCGCCCGCCACCGGATGCGCGAGGTCCGTGCGGGTCCAGTCCAGCACGGGCATGAAGTTGTAACAGATGGTGAAAATGCCTTGCCGCGCAAGGTTGCGCATGGAGGCACGGTAGTTCTCAAACAGGGGGGCGAGGTCGCCCTCCCCCAGCTTGATGTTCTCGTGGATCGGCAGGCTCTCCACCACGCTCCAGCGCAGGCCGAGGCGGTCATCCGCCTCGATCATTCCCTTGCGCGCAGCGATCTCCTCCTCGGACCAGATCACCCCGTAAGGGATCTGGTGCAGGGCGTTAACGATGCCGGTGGCCCCGGTCTGCCGGATCTCGGGCAGGCGGACCGCATCCTCGGGGCCGAACCAGCGCCAGCATTCTTCCATCTTCCTATTCCTCTCAAACAGCCGTGAGCACCACCTTCATGCTCTTGGTGCGATCCAGCGCGAGGCGGACCGCATCCGGGGCTTGGTTCAGGGGGCGCTCGGCCGAGATGAGGCAGGTGACATCAATCTTGCCGGAGGAGATCATCTCGACGGCGGTGTAGAACTCCTCGGAGAAGCGGAAGGAACCGAGAAGATCGAGCTCTTTCGCCATGACAGCGTTCGCCATGGCGGGAATCTGCCCGCCCGGGAGCGAGCCGATCAGCACCACTGCGCCCCCGCGCCGTGCCGCCTTGATGGCGGTGTTCATGCCCGCAGGCGCACCGGAGGCCTCGAACACCACATCGAAGGGTTCGACGCTGGCCAACGCCTCGGGGTCTGCGCCCACATTATAGGTGGCCGAGGCACCAATCTTGCCGGCGAATTCGAGCGGGGCAGCGGCGATATCGGCCACGGCGACCTCGCTCATGCCCTGCGCCTTTGCCGCCAGCATGGTCAGCATGCCGATGGGTCCCGCGCCGATGACCAGCGCGCGCTTGCCCTTCACATCGCCCGCGCGGGCCACGGCATGTAGGCACACCGCAAGCGGCTCGCAGAGTGCCGCGGCCTTGAAGGGTACGTGATCAGGGATCGGCACGCATTGCGCCGGAGTTGCATCGAAATGGGTGGCAAAGCCGCCGGCCATATGCGGGGTTTTCGAGGCCGAGCCCA
>JAIUNQ010000304.1 GCA_020161475.1 Pseudomonadota bacterium
CGCGCCCGGTGTGGCTGCTGGATGAGCCACTCGCGGCGCTGGATGTGGCGGGGCAGAAGCTGGTGTCCGAATTGCTCGCCGCGCATGTGGCACAAGGGGGCATGGCGCTGGTGGCGACGCATCAGCCACTGGAGGTCGAGGTGCGGCATCTGATGTTGGGAGCCGCCTGATGAACGCGCTTTGGCAGGTGATCAAGCGCGAGTGGGTGCTGGCGCGACGGATCGGGGCGGGGGCGGAACTCGGCCTCGTGTTCTTCCTCATCCTCATTTCCGTCGTGCCCTTTGCCATCGGCGCGGATCAGAAGCTGATCGGCCGCATTGCTCCGGCGCTGTTGTGGCTGGCGGCGCTGCTCGCCACCCTGCTCGGCCTTGATCGCCTGTTGCAGGCGGATGAGGAGGACGGGGTTGTCGACCACCTCCTGCTCTCGGGCACGCCGTTGACACTTGTCATGGCGACAAAAGCCCTCGCGCATTGGCTGGTGACGGGTTTGCCGCTCTCGCTCGCAGCGCCCTTGCTCGGGCTGATGCTGGCGATCGAGCCGCAGGCCATGCTGCCGCTAGCCCTTTCGCTGCTGATCGGCACCCCCGCCCTGACGCTGATCGGGTTGATCGGCGCGGCCCTCACGGTTTCGCTCAAGCGGGGCGGGCTGCTGCTCTCGGTGCTGGTGCTGCCGCTCTCCATCCCCACGCTGATCTTCGGGGCGACGGTTGTGAAGGAAGCGGCTGCCGGGCGCGATTATTCGACGCCGCTGATGCTGCTCTCGGGTGTCTCCCTGCTCATGCTGGTGATTGCGCCGGTGGCGGCGGCAGGCGCGCTCAAGCACGCGCGCCATTGATTTGAGGTGAGGACGGCCTGCAAACGGCGTTCTTCTGTGCGCCGATGCTCACCTACTTGATGTAGGCTCCGCTTCGGTGCTCGAAAAACACCGTTTTCGTCACGTCCTGACCTCAAATCCGGTCCCACTCGGACTTTCACCAGCATTTTGTTGCAAGGGAGTTTCTTTCTCGCTCCGGATGATCCCGGAGGGATTGCGCGGAGCGTGCGTCCGCTCGAAAGGGGATTTTGATCTGACGTATTTGTCAAAGCCCCCATGATCCCCTATGTGCGGGAACCATGGAAAATGCTGCCAAACCCGCCCTCTGGATGCGCCTCGCTAACCCGGCTGCCTTCAATGCGCTGGCCGACAAGCTGCTCTGGCCTCTGGTCATCGCCTGCCTCGCGGCTTTCGCTTATGGGCTTTACGGCTCCTTCTTCACCTCCCCGGCGGACTACCAGCAGGGCGAGACCGTGCGCATCATGTATATCCACGTTCCAGCGGCGTGGCTGGCGCTTTTCACCTATGCGGGCATGAGCGTCTCAGCGCTGGGTACGCTGGTGTTCCGCCACCCCATGGCGGATGTGGCGCAGAAGGCGGCAGCACCCATCGGGGCGGCGTTCACCCTCATCTGCCTCATCACCGGCTCCTTCTGGGGCAAACCGATGTGGGGCACCTGGTGGGAGTGGGATGCGCGCCTGACCTCGGTGCTGATCCTGTTCCTGATCTATCTCGGCATCATCGCGCTCTGGCGCGCGATTGACGATCCTTTGCGCGGAGCGCGAGCGGTGGCGATCCTGACGCTGGTGGGGGCGGTGAACCTGCCGATCATCAAGTTCTCGGTGGATTGGTGGTACACGCTGCACCAGCCGGCTTCCGTCTTCCGCATGGGCGGGCCGACGATCCACAAATCCATGCTGACCCCACTGTTTGTGATGGGGCTGGCCTATCTTCTGCTTTATTTTGTGCTGCTGATCATCCGCATGAAAACAGAACTGATGAATCGCCGCATCGAGCGGTTGCGCATTGCGGCGGCGGATCACGCCGCGCGCGCGGGAGGCTGAGAGATGGGTCAGCACGGCGCTTTCATTGTTGCCTCCTACATCGCCACCGGGGTCATCCTCGGCGCTCTGGTGCTCGCTTCCCTGCTGGCCAACCGGGCCGCGGCGCGCACCTTGGCGATGCTCGAGAAGGAGCGTTCCGCGTGAGCGAGCCTGCCGAGGCGCCCAAGCGCCGCTCCGTCGTTTTCTACCTGCCGCTGATCATTTTCGCGGGGCTGGTGGTGCTATTTCTGTTCCGCTTCAAGGCGGGCGACCCCTCCACGCTGCCTTCCGCGCTTCTGGGCAAGCCGGTGCCGACCTTCTCGCTGCCAGCCGTCGAGGGGTTCGACAAGCCGGGCTTTGCCAGCGCCGATTTCACGCAAGGCAAGGTGGCGCTTGTCAATGTCTTCGCCTCCTGGTGCGCGCCTTGCCATCAGGAGCATCCGGTTCTGATGGATCTGGCCAAGGATACGCGCTTCGTGATTTTCGGCATCAACCAGAAGGACAAGCCGGAAAACGCCCGGCGGTTTCTGGGCAAGCTCGGCAACCCCTATGCCCGTGTCGGGGCGGATGTGGACGGGCGCGTCTCGATTGATTGGGGCGTTTACGGCGTGCCGGAGACCTTCGTTGTCTCAGGCAGCGGGCGCATCCTTTATCGCCATGTCGGGCCTGTGACGCCGGAAAGCCTGAAGACCAAGCTGATGCCGGAAATCGAGAAGGCTTTGACGGTGCGTTAATATGTGTTCGCGTGGAAACAAGGCCTCGTCATGCCCGCCCTTGGGGCGGGTATCCACGACTTGAGAGAAGCCC
>JAIUNQ010000305.1 GCA_020161475.1 Pseudomonadota bacterium
GCGCTCTCGATCCGGGCGGGTCACAAGGTCGAGATCGCGGTGCCCAAGCGCGGCGAAAAGGCGGATATGGTCGCCCATGCGCTGACCAATGCGAAGGAGGCTTTGGGGCGGCGCCTGGCGGAAACGGCGGGCCATGCGCGCCTGCTGGAAGGGGTGGCGGCGGCTTTTGGCCTCAAGGCCCCGCCACGGCGGATCGATGTGTTCGACAACTCACACATCAGCGGCACCCATGCGGTCGGCGGGATGATTGTTTCCGGCCCGCGTGGTTTCTCCAAACCTCATTACCGCACCTTCAACATCCGCTCTGAGGAGATCACCCCGGGGGATGACTACGGCATGATGCGCGAGGTGCTCACCCGCCGTTACGGGCGCTTGGTGAAGGAAAGCCCGCGCGTGGCACCGGTGGAGGTGCAGGAGCCTGCGGCGGTGTCGGACAGTGTCCCTGATTGGCCGGATCTGGTGCTGATCGACGGCGGCAAGGGGCAGCTGGAAGTGGCCCGCGAAGTGTTCGAGCAGCTCGGCATCACGGATGTGCCGCTGGTGGGTGTTGCCAAGGGGCCGGACCGCGATGCGGGGCGTGAGAGCTTTTATCGCCCGGGGCAGGTGCCGTTCAAATTGCCGCCGCGCGATCCCACTTTGTATTTCATCCAGCGCCTGCGTGATGAGGCCCATCGCTTTGCGATCGGAACACACAGGGCCAAGCGCAAGCGCGAGGTGGGCAAGAACCCGCTGGATGAAATCGCGGGCGTTGGTCCCTCCCGCAAGCGCGCGCTGATGCTGGCTTTTGGTTCGGCCAAGGCGGTCAGCCGGGCCTCTTATTCGGATTTGGCGAAGGTTCCGGGCATCAATGCCGCAACCGCGCGTCTCGTTTATGATTTTTTCCACGACAAATCGGGGTGAGCATTTTGGATGCTCCCGCCTTGACCGGGGGCGTTCAGGCGGCGACAAGAGGGCATGACGCAGAACAGCGCAACCGGTGTGGAAACGACGAAGGCAAGGTCGCGACGACTCGCGATTTCCGTGCCGAATATGCTCACCTATTTGCGGATCGCCATTATTCCCGTGATGGTGGGCATTCTATTCTGGCCCGGCGACGATGCCATGCGCTGGTGGGCACTGGGCCTTTACTCGGTAGCTGGCATTACCGACTTTTTTGATGGCTATCTGGCGCGAATCTACAATGAGCAATCTTCGCTCGGCCGCATGCTGGATCCCATCGCCGACAAACTGTTGATTGCTGCCAGCCTGCTGATGCTGGTGTCTGACGGCTCCATTCGCAGCTGGTCGCTCTGGGCGGCGATTGTCATCCTTTCGCGCGAGATTCTGGTGTCGGGCTTGCGCGAGTTCCTCGCCGAGGTGAAGGTTTCCGTTCCTGTCTCGCGCCTCGCGAAGTGGAAAACCACGGCGCAAATTCTGGCTGTCGGCTTCCTGATCGCGGGGCCGGCGGGGGATGCTCTGCTCCCCATGGGCTGGACGTTGAAAATCGGAACGGCGCTGCTCTGGGCGGCGGCCATTCTTACGATCATCACCGGCTATGACTACATGAAAGCCTCGGTGCGCCATCTGATGGAGGATGGTGCATGAAGGTTGTCTATTTCGCCTGGCTTCGTGAGCGTGTGGGTGTGCCTGAAGAGGACATCGCCTTTCCGGTCGAGGTGAGTACGGTGAGCGACGCGCTGAACCACCTCATCAGTCTCGGCGAGAATTATGCCTATGCCTTCGAGCGCCCGTCTCTGATCCGCGCCGCGCTGGATCGCAAGCATGCCAAACCTGAAGCTCCGCTGGCCGGCGCGCGGGAGATCGCGTTCTTTCCGCCCATGACGGGAGGCTGAGGTGAGCATCCCGATCGATGTGCGGGTGCAGGCCGAGCCTTTCGATGAGGCTGCTGAACAGAAGGCCTTGGTGACCGGGCGCTTCGATATCGGCGCGGTCGTTGCCTTTACCGGCTATTGCCGTGATGAGGGCGGGCGGCTCGAAGCGCTGGAGCTTGAGCACTATCCCGGCATGGCCGAGGAAGAGATCACGCGCATTTGCCGCGAGGCGGCGGAGCGCTGGCCGCTTCTGAGCCTTCGCGTCATCCACCGCTTCGGCAAGATTGACCCCGGCGAGGGGATTGTGCTGGTGCTGGCCTCTTCGGCGCATCGTGCTGCGGCCTTTGCCGGGGCTGACTTTGTGATGGATTTCCTCAAGTCCCGAGCGCCGTTCTGGAAAAAGGAACATGGCCGGGGCGGAACCGCAGGCGACTGGGTTTCCGCCAAGGATGAAGACGAAAATTCACTGGCGCGCTGGGTTTGAATTCCTGCGGCAAATCAAGACTGTGACGGGCGCTATAACACTTGATTAAACCAGTGGTTGTATCGTGTTGTCACACAGGAACAGTCAATGCCGATCATTGCCCTCAACAACCAGCCGCTGATGCGGGATACGACTGGCGCGGCCCATCGTGTGCTGATCGTCGATGATCAGCTCGTGGTGCGGGGCGCGGTTCGGACGGCGCTGGAAAAGATGGACCGCGATCTGCTCGTGATCGAAGCCGACACGGGTGAGGAAGCCCTGTCGATCCTGCGTAATTCCCATGTGGACATGATTTTCTGCGACATCCAGCTGCCGGGCATGACCGGCCCGGAAGCGCTGGTGCAGGCCTTCGGCGACAAGGCCATGCG
>JAIUNQ010000306.1 GCA_020161475.1 Pseudomonadota bacterium
TCAGGCATTTTTGCCCTCCTGCCGCGCGGCGCGGCGCGCCTCAAGGATGTTCTCGCCGCGGTTGGCATAACCGCGCTGATAGGTGGCGGAGAAAGCCTTGGTTGCCGCCTTGAACACCTCTTCCGGCATACGCGCGGCGTGCTCATCCGGAATTTCGAACTCCGAGAACCCGCAGGAGAGGCCATAGGCAAACTGCTCGGCGATCAGCGGGCCAACCGCGCGGATCGCGCCTTTGAAGCCGGCGTTGCGCAGGCGTTTCGCCACCGTGAATCCGCGCCCGTCCATATAGCCGGGGAAGGTGACGGCGATCAGCTCCAACTGCCCGAAATAGGGGGCAAGCGCTTCAACGCTGGTGGTGTTTGGCACTTCGACGCCCGACGCTTCGGGCGAAGCGGAGAGCGCATCGAGCGCAACAATCGCCTTGGCCCCGCCCTCGCGCGAGAAGGTGTCGGCGGTGTAGCTGCCGGAGGAATCGATCAGTTTCATGCCGCTTTCTCCTGCAGGAAGGCCGCCTTGAAGGGGGCGACACCGAGCCGGCGCACCGCCTCGATGAAGGTTTCGCCGCTCTCGCGCTGCGCAAGGTAGACATTGACCAGCCGCTCGATCGCGTCCGGCACCTCTTCCGCAACAAGACCCGGGCCGAGGATATCGCCGATGGTGGCGTTCTCGGTGGGATCGCCCCCGAGGGTGATCTGGTAGCTTTCCTCACCTCGCTTCTCGAGCCCGAGAATGCCGATATGGCCGACATGGTGATGCCCGCAGGCATTGATGCAGCCCGAGATCTTGATGCCGAGTGGGCCGATGTCGCGCTGTTTCTCCGCATCCGCGAAGCGCTCGGAGAGCGCCTGCGCAATCGGGATCGAACGGGCCGTGGCCAGCGCGCAGTAATCAAGGCCGGGGCAGGCGATGATATCGGTAATCAGCCCCGCATTGGCCGTGGAAAGCCCATGCGCGCCCAGCGCCTGCCACACCGTGAAGAGGTCTTTGAGCTTCACGTTCGGCAGCACGAGGTTCTGCGCATGGGTGACGCGGATTTCGCCCAGCGAATAGCGCTCGGCAATATCCGCCACCGCATTCATGGCAGGGGAGGTGATATCGCCCGGCGCTTCGCCAATGCCCTTGAGCGAGATCGTCAGCGCCGCATAGCCCGGCACCTTGTGCGCGAAGACATTGACGTTGACCCAATCCGCAAAGGCGGGGTTTGCCGCCTTGGCGGCCTCGAAACCGGCATCCTGCGCGGGCAGAACGTCATATTCGGGCGGCGCGAAATAGGCGGCGATGCGCGCCACTTCTTCGGGGTCCGCATTGATGGTAGGCCCATCGAGCAGCGCAAATTCCGCATCGACGCGTTTCTGGAATTCCTCCAGCCCGATCTCGTGGACGAGGATCTTGATGCGCGCCTTGTACTTGTTGTCGCGGCGGCCTTCCGCGTTATAAACGCGTAGCAGGGCCTCAAGATAGGTCAGCAGGTCGCGCTTGGGCAGGAAGTCTTTCACCACCTTGCCGATCATCGGCGTACGGCCCAAGCCGCCACCCACGATCACCTGATAGCCGACCCCGCCGGACGCGTTTTTGATGATGCGCAGGCCAATGTCATGCACGAAGACGGCCGCACGGTCGGCTTCCGCCCCCGTCACCGCAATCTTGAACTTGCGCGGCAAGTAAGAGAACTCCGGGTGCGCGCTCGACCATTGGCGGATCAGTTCCGCCACCGGGCGCGGGTCCTCGATCTCATCGGCGGCAACACCCGCGAACTGGTCGGAGGTGACGTTGCGGATGCAGTTGCCCGAGGTCTGGATGGCGTGCATGTCCACATCCGCCAGCAGGCCGAGAATTTCGGGAATGTCTTTGAGCTGCGGCCAGTTGAACTGGATGTTCTGGCGCGTGGTGAAATGCCCGTAGCCCTTGTCGAAACGCTCGCCGATGAGCGCAAGCTGACGCATCTGGCGGGCGTTGAGGGTGCCATAGGGAATGGCGATGCGCAGCATGTAGGCGTGCAGCTGCAGGTACAGCCCGTTCTGCAGGCGCAGGGGGCGGAACTCATCCTCGGTCAGCCCGCCAGAGAGGCGGCGCTGCACCTGATCGGTGAACTGGGCGACACGCTCGCGCACGAAGCGGGCATCGAATTGGTCGTAGCGATACATGGTGCTCCTCCCGAAATCTCAGGCGCGGCGCGCGCTGGAGAGGTGGGTGTATTCGGCCTGCTTGCCGAGGTCGGGGCGGTTCGAGGGGCCGAGGATCTTGTAGCGTTCGCGGAAATGGCGCGGCACCGGCACCCCCGCCTCGTTCACATCCACATCCACGAGATAGGCGTCGATCACGGCATTCGCCGCCATGCTGGCCTTGCCCTCGGCTTCGAGGGCGGCAGCCGCTTCGGCGGTGTCAACCACGCGGGCATCCTTCGGGTCACGGCTCCAGCCGCCCGCCGTGCGGAACACGACGTCCCCGCTCAGAAGGTCGTTGGCAAGAAGGATCGCAGGCAGGGCGGGCGCTTTCGGGGCGGCCATGGCTTAAACTCCGGACTGGCACGAAACGCTTGAAACGTTCGTTTTTTCGAACGGAACAGATACGCCATTCCGGCCCCTGTTTCCATGCGGGTTGTGCAGCGCAGCCTTGCGAAGTTTTTCGCAAGGGGAGAAAATTTTTCTCTCTGATGG
>JAIUNQ010000307.1 GCA_020161475.1 Pseudomonadota bacterium
TTGGCCTACTTTAGGTTGTACTATATTTTACATCACTTAGTCTGAATTATCCTTATTTTCCCACGCCTTCGCTTTGGATTGAAATCACTTGTCAAGGTTTATCCAGCAGGATGCCGCTCCGTTGCGTTATTCTGCTGGTTCATGAGTTCCTGATGATGTCCGGCCCCTCGGCCAAGGCTTCCTCCCTACGTGGTGCATCGCTGTCGCTGATTCCGGTGTTCGTGCTGGTCCTCAGCGTCATCGGCTCCATGGCCATTGTCGCGCAGCGCGCAGCCTATCATCAGGAAGCGGTGGAGCTGGAGCGCGAGAAGCGCCAGCTCGCCCAGACCCTGAACTACGGCGCCGACCAGCTTCTGCAGCAGATCTCGCGCGATGATGCGCTGGGTGAACTCTTTCAGGCCCAGCGGGATTCCGACCGCGCCGAACGGCTGATCGGCGCGCTGCTGCGCCGCTATGGCGCGGATTACGGCACGCTCCTCTCGCGCACCGACGGGCAGATCCTGGCGGAGAAAGCCGAGGGTGAAATCCGCCGTCTGCGCACCGAATTTGTTCTGGCGTTGGTGGATTCCTCGCGCCTGCGCTCCACCGAAGGCTCGATGCTCGGCATCGGGCGCGAGGCCCGCATCCTGCATGATGGCCAGCAGCCGCTGGAACTTGTCACCGTGCCCGTGGGGCGCAACCTGCTGCTCGCGGTGACGCGCCCCATCACCGCCTCTGCCTTGCGGCGTCTGTCCGGCATGTTGTCCCTGCCCAATCTGCGCCTTGTCGGCGACGATGGCGACAACGAAGCCACCCACATGCTTCAGGGCGTGGACAGCCGGACGATGAAGCTCGCCTGGACACCCAACCGCTCAGCCTCGCAGACCATGGCCGATCTGTCGATCTACGGCATTATCGCGGCAATTTTTGTGGCCGCCGTGGCCGCCGGCCTGTTCCGCATCATCCGCGTGGAAACAGCGGCGATCCTCCAGCGTGAGGCCAAGGCCAGCTTCGATGCCCGCCATGATGCCCTTTCGGGCCTGCCCAACCGTGCCGTCTTCTGCGCCGCGCTCGAAAACTCGCTGGCGGCCATGGAGCCGGGCGATCCGCCCGTCGCCGTGCTCCTGCTTGATCTCGACAAATTCAAGGAAGTCAACGACACCTACGGCCACGCTGCGGGCGACAAGGTGATCGTTGGTTTCGGCCAGCGCGTGCGCGCCCTTCTGCACCAGACCGACATGATCGCCCGCCTCGGCGGCGACGAATTCGCCGTCTTGCTGCCGAAGGCCTCCAGCCACAAGGATGTGGGCAAGCTCGCGCAGAACATCATCGATGCCACCTTCGAGCCCTTCACCAAGGATGGCGCCGCGCTTCATGTCGGCGTTTCGGTCGGCATTGCGTTTTCACCCGACGACGGGCGCGACATGGCAACCCTGCTGCGGGCTGCCGATACCGCGCTCTACCGCGCCAAGAACGAGGGCCGCAACCGCTTCGCCTTCTACGAACACCGGATGACCGAGGCGGAGCGCATGCGTAAGCTCGTCGACGACGAGCTGCCCGGTGCCATCGCCAACAACGAGCTGATGCTGGTCTATCAACCGCAGATCGAGTCCCAGACCGGCAAGATCGCTTCGGTGGAAGCGCTCGTGCGCTGGCGCCATCCGCAGCACGGCATGATTTCGCCGGCCCTGTTCGTGGCCGCTGCCGAAGAGCGCAACCTCATCGTGCCGCTCGGCGATTGGGTTTTGCGTCAGGCCGCACGCGATGCGCAGCGCTGGCCGGGCCTGCGCGTGGGCATCAACGTCTCCGCCATCCAGTTCCGCCAGCCCAACTTCGTCGAGCATGTCACCGCGATTGCGGCGCAGGCCGACCTCGAACCCTCGCGCCTTGAGCTGGAGCTGACCGAAGGCGTCCTCGTGGAACACGCCGATCAGGCCGAGGAAGCCATGATGCGCCTGCGCGATGTCGGCTTCCGCCTCGCGCTGGACGACTTCGGCACCGGCTATTCCTCGATGATCTATCTGCGGCGCTTCGCCTTCGACAAGATCAAGATGGACAAGTCCTTCCTCGACAGCCTGGAAGAAACCGGCGAAAGCGCCATCCTCGTGCACTCCGCGGTGCATCTGGGCCGCGCGCTGGGGCTGGAAGTGACGGCCGAAGGCGTGGAAACCGAAGAACAGCGCCGTTTCCTGCGGGCCGTGGGCTGCCATTACCTGCAGGGCTACCTCTTCTCCAAGCCCGTGGCCGCAGAAGCGATTACCGCCATGCTGGCCGCCGAGCGCGAGAGCGAAAACGGCGGACGCAAGCCCGAGGCCATGCTGCCCCAGCCGGAAAGCCTGCCGACCTCATCGGCCCATCCCAACGCCGCCTGATCAGGCCATGCCGCCCGCGCGCAGGACGAACAGGATGATCTGCCGGACAATGGCATACGTCAGCACGAAGGTCAGCATCATCGCAAAAGCGCTGGCAACGAGCCCCAGCACCAACAGGATTCCATCGCGCTCGGTCATGGCGAGGCCGATGATAATGACGGCCAGTCCCGGCGCTATGCCGCCGAAAAACGGGATGGGCGCCTGCAAGGTAATGCCGAGTGCGAGCAGCACCGCACCGAGATAGCGCTGCGCCGCCGGGCTGGTGAGCACCTCGAGACGCGGTCGCAT
>JAIUNQ010000024.1 GCA_020161475.1 Pseudomonadota bacterium
GTTGCTGGAGCCGATCGGCAACATCCCGCCTGCTGAGGCCGAGGAGCGCTATTACGCCACGCTGGACCAGCCAGCTATGGCCGCATAACTTAAACCAAATGGCCTCCGGCAAACCCGGGGCGGTTCAGTGCATTTTAGTGCTCACGGTGAGGGTAATGTTCCTCGGGCCTATTGGGGAGCACGATGGTGCGATTTCTGCATTTCCACACTTCGCCGCGGCCTGTGCCGGCTTCTCCTTAAGGGGCGTACTAGGCAGCGCAGCGGACTTCTTAGGGGTTAGTTTCATGTTGCATTCCTAAGATTTGGGCGCAGCAACCCGTTCTCCATGCCGCGAATGGCATCGAGTGCTGCTGTTTTGAGACGTGTTTGGAGCTAGGGTGAGATCAGTTCAGTTGACGCTTTCGCGCCGAGAGCTGGAAGTGATCCCCATAAGCCTATCAGCCAGCGAGATTGGAATTTGCTGGCTGCGAGCGTTGGATCTCGGCTGTGCTCTTGCCAGAGCGCGAAGTGATGAACGAAAGCAGATCTGCAAACCGATAACGGACAGCTGCTCCCACTTTGGAAAACCGAGGACCACCGCCTTGGGTTCGCCAATTTGCGAGCGTTTTGGGCGACAAACTCAAAAAAGCCCCAGCCTCTGCAGCCGTCAGAAAATCATCATGCTTGAATGCCTGCTTAGGACGTGCCGACATCGAAAGGTACGTAACCCTTATCCTCGAAGAAATACGCCCTTCTCGCTGCAGCCTTTTGAAAAAATTTAAGAACTTCTGATCTTCCGCAGAAATCTTGCCTTGGGATCGCTCTACAAAGCCCCCGGAGGATCTCGGCGACAGAATGGGTAGTGATGCGTGTTTTTGGCCCGCGACCGGGAGCGCATGGGGTTTGGATACATGCTTCATGGCCTCTTCCTTTTAGTCCACCGCTCGACGGGATGTCGGTTTACCGAGTGAACTGGCCATGAGATTTAGCGAAGAAAATCTAGGACAAAAATTCCACGAATCCTGCACACAAGAAATTTTTTTAAATATCTGTTTTTGCTACGCTTCTCCGTAAACCTCCTCATACAAACGCGAAAAATATTGCTTATTCTTGTTAGGGTCGTATTCAAAATCTTTGCTCTGAACCAATTTTCTTACCTCGTCAGGGAGCTCAATAGGCGAAAGCGGACTGCACGGACATCCATCGGGAAAATTTGGCAATGTCATGCTTTCAGTCGCCTTCTTGTGCAGCCTTTCCCGCAACTTCTCGACCGCGCTACGGCATTTTTGCAGAAATTCTCGAATGCCTTCGGAATCGGCTGCTAACGCGTCCAGCGCCTTTACAAACCACTCGTCATTCGGATTAAGACGGAACCTGCCATTGAATTCGAAGATATCGACATAGTGAAATGGCGAGGCTGCGTGGAAAGAGTGCCACTGTTGCATAAAGGTTGTTTTTGTCATCACCATGCGCTTGCCGAAACCATGCAAAACCATGAAGAGAAATGCCTTGTTAAGACTCGCAACTTCTCTTGCATTTGGATCGTGAAACCTATTCTTCTTAGGATCATACCAAAATATAAATTTCAAAATATTTGCGATATACTCGAATTCATTTAGCGGATAAAATGGGGTAACATACTCACTCATCACAAAATCCGGAGCAACTAAATCATACTGGTCGTGAAGTATGTCTGAAACCCGAAATCCACGAAGAATAAATTTTCTTTTTCTTTCTGGTAAAGATTCTAAATCTATATCTCCCCATTTTTGCTTTGCGTATACTGCGCTTGCATAAAAAACAGCAGCCCTTTGGGTATCGGGACTGATAGGAAATCGCATCCACATCGCTAACTGGATGAGTAGTTTTTTGGTCTCAAGCGAATTCGGAATTCGTTCGTGTCGAGATAATTCAGATATGATTTCGGAAATATCCAAAAAACGCACCCTCTTACTGCGTCAGTACCCGTTGAATGATCGATCCGGTTTCCAGCTCGGACAACCAAAAAACAAAGCAGAAGGCTGAAATCCACGCCTTAATCAGGCACTCGATATGCCCAGCACAAAGACCGAAGCGATGGAACACGACCCCCCTTCAAGGCCCGAGGACGTCACGAGCGCACGAGATGCCCACTCATTAAGAGCGTGATGCGAAATCGATGTGTGGGGATTTGGGACGTCGAGCAAAGCGCACCGCTTATCGATTCCGCCGCGCCCCGCGGCTTCCCGGCACATCACGATGCGTCTTGATGACAAAAACCAAGTCTGGTGGTCACCAAGTGGTCACCAGGAGGCGTGAGCAGGCTGAGCTTGGATAAGCAGCAACAGACAAGCTGTTGATTTAAATGGCGCGCCCGAAAGGATTCGAACCTCTGACCCTCAGATTCGTAGTCTGATGCTCTATCCAGCTGAGCTACGGGCGCGCTGCAGACAAATGCGTAAGGCAATCGCTGCGAGAGGCGCTGGATAGCGAGTCATTTTCGAAAGGGCAAGCCCGAATTGAATGCACCGCAAGAATTTTTAATGCGCCGGGCATTTTGTCGCCCGTGCAACCTCACGCCGCGGCAAGCGTGAGCCGGAAGCAAGCCCCCTGCTCCACTGCGTTCTCCAGCCGGATCGTGCCGCCCATATCGCGCATCAGTTCAAACGCAATGGCGAGGCCCAGGCCGGAGCCGCCGCGGTTGGCCGTGCCGGTGAAGGCGTGGAACAGCCGCTCCTGCACCATGGGCGGAATGCCCGGCCCGTTGTCCGCCACCATGATCTCCACCACGGGAGCCGCGCCGGGGCGCGTGATTCGGGCTGCCTCAACGCGAATCATCGCGCCCTCGATTTTCGGCTCGGCGCCCTCGATCGCAGCGCGCGCGTTCCGAATGAGGTTGGTAACGACGCGATTGAAGTGCTCCTCATCCGCCAGCACCTTCAGGTTCGGAGCAACATGCAGGCGCAGGGCGGGTGAAGAAGCCTCATCGAGCAAGAGCTGCGCGCCAAGCTCGCGAAAAAAAGGCGCCAGCTCCAGCGGCTCCATTCTGGAAGGTCGCTCCTCCGCCCGCCCGTAGGTCAGCGCGGATTGGCAGAATCGGATGGCGCGGTCGAGCGCATCGGTGAGGCGCGGCACGAAGCGCTGCACGCCGGGGTCCGGCATCATGCCGAGGCGATCCGCCAACAATTGCGCGGAAGAGAGCATGTTGCGTAGATCATGGTTGATCTTGGCCACGGCCAGACCCAGCTGCGCCAGATGCTCGCGCTGACGCAGTTCCTGCCGCAGTGTGAGCTGCATCTGCGCGATGTTGCGCTCGAGGTGGCCGATCTCATCCTGCCGTGTCGAATCGTCCAGCAGGGTCGCAGCGTTATCCGGATTGTCGCGAAAGCGGCTCACCGCCTGCGCGAGCCGGCGCACCGGCGCGACGATGAGGCCGCTCAGCGCCGCATAGACGGCCAAGGCGGTGATCAGCGAGATGACCAGCGAATCGCGCAGGATCATCCAGGAAAAGCCGACCAGCGCCTCGCGCAGCGGCGCCTCATGCAGCACGATCTCGACGAAGTCCCCGCCCCGCGGTGGCGGGCCGATCACCCGCAAGGTGCGACCATTGCCGTGCAGCAGGATGTTAAAGGTGCCCATGACATCGCGCGCGATGTTGGCCCAGCGCAGGTCGATCTCATAGGCCACCATGCGCGGGGTTTCGACCGAGGCGATGAGGCGGCGGGTGTTTTCGATACGCAGCGCGATGGTGCTGATGCCGGCTGCGTCGAGCACTTCCTCCACCACGGCGGGGGGGAGGCTGTCGGGTGGGGATTTCTCGATCAACGCCGCGATGGTGCGCGCCTGCGACAGCCGCTCGCCCAGCCATGCATTGCGATAGCTGGCAATGCCGGGCATGTAGATCAGCGCTTCCACCACCAGCACCACGCCGAGCGTCAACAGCAGCAGCCGGAACGACAACCCCTTGCGCCAGGAGGACTGGGCAGAAGAGGGTTGAGGGGAAGCGGGATCGTCCGGCATCGGCACTAGCCCAGCAGGCGCAAGAGGCGCAGCAAAAGCCTTGCGCCCGGTGTCGAGAGTTCTTCTGCCAGTGCCATGCGGCCCAAGGCGGCCACCGCATCCGCCTCCTGCAGCGCGGGCAAGGGCAGGCTGGCCAGATCAGACAAGGGGCGTCCATCAGCCAGCCGTTGAAGCAGCGGCGCCATCAGCCCCGGCGCATGCTGTGCCAGCGCCACAATGCGCAGAGGCCGCCCCTGCTTGTCGGTGATCACCTTGAGCATGCCGCCTCCGGCGAGCGGCTGGCGGTAATAGCGCATACCGCTGGGTGTGCGCTGCGCGAGACCGGCCTCTGTCTCGCCCGCTTCGATTAGGGTGAGCGGGCCATGGACGATGCGGGGCAGCTGCGCGAGTGCGCGCTCCGGATTTTTCCGCGCGAGCATGAAGGCCAGTGCCAAGCCGGCCTCCGCGCGCGCCGTCGCGGGATCAGCAAGGGGGGAGCGTGTCGCACCCAGCGCCAGCACGCGGGGATTCGTGGTGGCAAGCCCGGCACCGGTCACCGGACGGCCGTCGCGCAAGGCGATGCTCGCCTCCTCCAGCGCCAAACCATCGAGCGGGGGCAGCCCCTCAAGGGGCGAACACCAGTGCGAAAAGCCGATCGGGGCGTCCTGCGCGACAGATGTTCGGGCGGGATAAAGCAGAAATCCTTCCGGGCAGCGCTCGACGCGCGCACCCTCGACACCAATGCCTTCGTGGATCTCGATTCCCGCCCGCCGCAGGTTCGCGCCAAGCGCCTCCACTGCCTCGGCATCAAAACCGGGCAGCAGTCCCTCCGGGGTCACCAGCAAGGTCCTGTGCCCCTCGGCGCGTGCCGCCTGCGCCATGGCGGGGGTATGCGCCCCTGAACCAAAGACCAGAACGCTGGTGGCGGCCTGCCCCGGCGCCCATCGCGGCGCCTGCTCCAGCCCGGCGAGCGCGGGGGTGACGGGGGGGGCGGCGAGCGCGAGCACAATCCGGCGCGCTGCAATAGTATCGCCCCCGACAAAGACATGGTGACGATCACGGAAGCGGACCTCCGCCTCGACCACCTTGCCGCCCAGCGCGCGGATGCGATTGAGAATGTCCAGACCGCCCGGCCCGGCCTTGCGGTGCTGATTCTGGGTGACAACAACAACCGGAAGACGCGCCAGCGCTGCCCCGAGCGCACATTCGAGGCCCGCGGGATCAAGGCCGATCACCAGAATGTCGGGACGCAAGAGAGACATGTCAGGCTACGTTGCGGTTACACTGGCTTCGTCGTACCTTAACGCAGGCGAATGGCAAAGCGATGCCGCATGAGCGGCAGGCCAGCTGTGAAACTTTACGCGCCCAACGCAATTTGGGATTGACAAGCGGGCGCGTCTCACGTTTAAGCCGCGTTCTGAATTCTTGCCGGGTTTGGGAGCGTCTTCGGGCGCTTCCTTTGTTTTCAAAGCTACCCCGGCCCCGAACAAAAGAGCAGTACGATGAAGCGCACCTATCAGCCGAGCAAGCTCGTCCGCAAGCGTCGCCACGGTTTCCGTGCCCGTATGGCCACCAAGGGCGGCCAGAAGGTGATTGCGGCCCGCCGCGCGCGTGGCCGCAAGAAGCTCTCTGCCTGATCCATCGCGGCGGGGACCGCCGCGCGTGACGGCCGACGAGACCATCAAGGGCAAGGCGGATACGCCTTCGCCCTTTTTTCGTTTGGAAACGATCAAGAAGCGCGCCGATTTCAAGGCGGCCAATGGCGGCCCGCGCTTCTCGACCCCCGGTTTCACCATGCTGCGCGCGCCGGCGGCCGCCACGGACCGGCTGCGCTTCGGCTTCACCGTCACCAAGAAGCTGGGCAAGGCGGTTCTGCGCAACCGGATCCGGCGGCGTCTGAAAGCCGCCGTGCAGGCCATGCTCAAGGCGGAAAGCGCGAGCCTTGCCGGACAGCCCATGGATCTGGTGATCCTGGCGCGGCAGGCAGCGGCGGATCTGCCGTTTGAAACCCTGTCCCGGGATCTGGGACGGGCGACCCTCACCCTCGCAAAACGCGGAAGCGAAGCCGGCAAACGGGGTTAAAAACGCGGCAAAGCCCAAGCGCGCGCTTGGCAAAGGCAGCCCGCTCGCCTAGAAGGCACACGGGTTTTTCCGCGCCTGCGATATCCGCAGGCGCTTTCCTTATTCTCACGGGACGTGTCCATGCAGGGCGAAGACAACCGCAACCTCTTGCTGGCCATCGGGCTTTCGCTCGTGGTGATGGTAGGCTGGAACTATTTTTACGGCGTGCCGAAGCTCGATCAGCAGCGCGCCGCGCAGCAGACCCAGCAGGCTGGCACGCCCGCGCAGCCCGGCGGCGCCTTGACTGCGCCCGCAGCGACGACGCCCGGTGCCGTTCCGGCCCAGCCTGCGCAGGGGCTGCCCGTGGCGGCGCTGCCGCGTGAGGAAGCGCTCAAGCTTTCCCCGCGCCTTCGCGTTGAAACCCCGGCGCTTCTCGGCTCCATCGCGCTCAAGGGCGCGCGGATCGATGACCTGAAGCTCGTCAAGTATAACGAGACGGTGGATCCCAAGTCCGGCAAGGTGGAACTGTTCACGCCGGTCGGGGCGCGCAACGCCTATTTCGCCGATTTCGGCTGGATCGCGCCTGCGGGCCAGAGCGCGGTGCTGCCGGGCGCGGACACCGTTTGGAAGGCCTCGAGCGATGTGCTCAAGCCGGGCACCCCGGTGACGCTGAGCTGGGAAAACGGTCAGGGCCTGACCTTCACCCGCACGCTTGAGGTGGATGAGAAGTACCTCTTCACCGTCAAGGACGCGGTGAAGAACAACGGCAGCGCGCCTGTTGCGCTCTCCTCCTATGGGCGCATCACCCATCACGGCACGCCGCATACCGACGGCTTCTATGTGCTGCATGAAGGGCCGATCGGCTACCTTGAGGACAAGCTTCAGGAAATGAAGTTTGACGAACTCAAGAAGGCCAAGGCCAAGGCTTACCCCAAGAATGACGGCGGCTGGCTCGGCCTGACCGAGAAGTACTGGGCTGCCGCGCTCGTGCCGGACCAGACCAAGCCGTTCTCGGCCGCCTTTGCCGCCAATGGCGATGAGCCGGTGTACGAGACGGCGGCGATCGGCGAGCCGGCCACGCTGGCGCCGGGCGCTTCGCTCGAAAGCACCACCCGCCTTTTTGCCGGCGCGAAGGAAGTCGAGGCCATCAATGGCTATGGCGATGCGCTGAACATCAAGAAATTCAACCTGATGATCGACTGGGGCTGGTTCTGGTTCATCACCCAGCCGATGTTCAAGCTGATGCAGATGATCCACAAGCTCGTGGGCAACTTCGGCATCACCATCCTGCTGCTGACCGTTGTGATCAAGGCGGTGTTCTTCCCGCTCGCCAACAAGTCCTACGAGAGCATGGCCAAGATGAAGGCCGTGCAGCCGGAGATGAAGTCGATTCAGGAGCGGCTCGCCGGTGACAAGATGGCCCAGCAGCAGGCCATGATGGAGCTGTACAAGCGCGAGAAGATCAATCCGGCGGCGGGCTGCCTGCCCATCCTGATCCAGATCCCGGTGTTCTTCGCGCTCTACAAGGTGCTCTTCGTCACCATCGAAATGCGCCATGCGCCGTTCTTTGGCTGGATCAAGGATCTGGCCGCGCCGGACCCCACCAATATCTTCAACCTGTTCGGGCTCATCCCCTTCACCCCGCCCTCCATGCTGCATCTGGGCGTGTGGCCCATCATCATGGGCATCACCATGTGGGTGCAGATGAAGATGAATCCGGAACCCACCGACCCGATCCAGAAGTCGATGTTCGCGTGGATGCCGCTGATCTTCACCTTCATGCTCGGCTCCTTCGCCTCGGGTCTCGTGATCTACTGGGCGTGGAACAACCTGCTCTCGGTGGCGCAGCAGTACTACATCACCCGCAAGCAGGGTGGCGATGTGGCGCTGTGGGACAACCTGAAGTCCACCTTCAAGAAGGGCTGACCCCTTGCAAGCGGGGCTGAGGCACCGGCCTCGCCCGGAAAGGAGAGGGTTTGGAAAAGCCTGATCCGACGGTGCGCCACCCGATTGCTGGGTGGCGCGGCACCGCCTACCTGAAAAGCGTGGTGAAAAACCCACGCATCGAGGTGGGCGATTTCAGCTACTATGACGACTCGCGCGGGCCCGAGCATTTCGAGGCCCGCTGTGTTCGTTATCACTTCGATTTTGTGGGTGATCGGCTGATCATCGGCAAGTTCGTGGCCATTGCTCAGGGCGTGCAGTTCATCATGAACGGCGCGAACCACCCGATGGCGGGCTTCTCCACCTTCCCGTTCGGCGCCATGGGCTTTGTGCCCGGTGAGGCTTTTGCCGGGGATGGTGAGCCCCCGCGCGGGGATACCATCATCGGCAACGATGTCTGGATCGGGCGCGAGGCGGTGATCCTGCCGGGGGTGAGCGTCGGGGATGGCGCGATCATCGGTGCGCGCGCGGTTGTCGGGCGCGATGTTGCGCCCTATTCCGTTGTGGTGGGTAATCCGGCGCAAGTGGTGCGCCAGCGTTTCGCGCCTGATGTCATCGCGCGGCTGCTGGCCATCCGCTGGTGGGATTGGCCGGTTGAAAAGATCATGCGTCATGTCGCATCGCTTCGCAGCACCGATATCGAGGCGCTGGAAGCGGCGGCGCGCGAAGGAGAAAGCTCGTGACGGACGAAAAAGGCCCTGACTACATCGAAGCGGGCCGCCGCCTCTTCGCCCGCGAGGCTGAGTTCTACTGGGCCGCCGCCAAGAAGGATGGCCTTCCGCCACCCCGTGGACTGGAGATCGCCTTTGCCGGGCGCTCCAACGTGGGCAAATCCTCGCTCATCAATGCGCTCACCGGGCGCAATGCGCTGGCGCGTACCTCGCACACGCCGGGGCGCACGCAGGAACTCAACTTCTTCGATGTCTCCGGCGTGTTCTCGCTGGTCGATATGCCGGGTTATGGCTTTGCAGCCGTGGGCAAGGAGAAGGTCTCGGCCTGGACCGGCTTGATCCACCATTACCTGCGCGGGCGTGTGGAGCTGGCGCGCGTGTTCCTGCTGATCGATGCGCGGCACGGCATCAAGAACACCGACGAGCCGATCCTCGATGTGCTGGGCAAATCGGCGGTGGCCTATCAGGTGATCCTGACCAAGGCAGACGAGCTGACACAGGCCGAGAGGACCAAGCGTCTGGTGGAGGTAACCGCCGCGATCAAGAAGCATGCGGCGGCGCATCCTGAGATCATCCTCACCTCCTCCAAGAAGGGGGATGGCATCGCCGAGGTGCGCGCCTCTGTCGCGCGGTTGCTGGATGATCGCAACGCCGCGCCGGATTGGCTGTTCCGCGAGAAGGACCAATAACGTGGCGGGCTGGCTGATCTTCTTCGGCGGTCTTTCAGGCGCGCTGGGCGTCTCGCTCTCGGCGGTAGCGGCCCATCATCCCAACGGCAGCGCGCTGGTCTCCGGCGCGCAGATGCTGTTGTTCCACGCCTCGGCCTTTCTGGCATTGGGCGCGCTGGTGCGCCTTGAAGTGCTGGGCGCACGCACAATTGCCATCGGCGCGCTACTCTGGGCGGTGGGCCTTGCGCTGTTTGCGGGCGATCTGTCGTGGCGCGCGCTGGCGGGCGGGCGGCTTTTTGCCAATGCGGCGCCAATCGGCGGCTCCCTGCTGATCGCGGGCTGGCTGTGGTTCATGATCACGGGGCTCATTTCTTTGCTGGGCGGGCGCAAATCCGATTGAGCCTTGCGCCCCCTTTCCGCTAGAAAGCGCGCGAGCCGCAACAAGAGAGCCGCCATGTCCGACACCAAGAACATCGATGTGCATGTCCGCGCCGAGGTCATCAGCCAGGCGTTGCCGTTCATGCAGCGCTATGACCGCGAAGTGATTGTGATCAAGTACGGCGGCCATGCCATGGGTGACCGCGCGGCGGCTGAGGATTTCGCCGAGGATGTGACCCTGCTCGAACTTCAGGGCGTCAAACCCATCGTCGTGCACGGCGGCGGCCCGCAGATCGGCAAGATGCTCGACAAGCTCGGCATCAAGAGCGAGTTCAAGGGCGGCCTGCGCGTCACCGACGAAGCTACCGTCGAGGTGGTGGAGATGGTGCTCGCGGGCTCCATCAACAAGCAGATCGTGGGGTGGATTGCGGCGGAGGGTGGCAAGGCCATCGGCCTTTGCGGCAAGGACGGCAACATGGTCACCGCCCGCAAGGTGACCCGCACCATGCGCGATCCGGACTCCAACATCGAACGCGAGGTTGACCTCGGCTTCGTCGGTGATCCCTACAAGGTGGATCGCACCGTGCTCGATGCCGTGCTCGGCGCTGAACTGATCCCGGTTCTGGCCCCGGTCGCCATCGGCGAGGACAACAACACCTATAACGTCAACGCGGATACCTTCGCGGGGGCGATTGCAGGCGCGATGAAGGCCAAGCGCCTGCTGCTGCTCACCGATGTGCCGGGCGTGCTCGACAAGAACAAGAACCTCATTCCGGAACTGACCGTGGACCAGTGCCGCCAGCTGATTGCGGATGGCACGGTTTCGGGCGGCATGATCCCCAAGATCGAAACCTGCATCTATGCCATCGAGCAGGGCGTGGAAGGTGTCGTCATTCTCGACGGCAAGGTGCCCCATGCCGTGCTGCTCGAACTGTTGACCGAGCATGGCGCGGGCACGCTGATCACGGCCTGAGGGCGCAAGGCAACACTGAAAAGCGAAGCTCCGGCTTCGCTTTTTTTATGTCGCCGGATTGGCGGCAGCGGCCAGCGCCACCAGCGCGTTGAGTGAAGCCGCCGGCACGGTGTCGATCGCCGGTTGGCCTTGCGAATCGAGCCGATCAATCCAGCCCCCCGGGAAGGGCGGCGCCAGAAAATGATGGCTGATGGCCTCGATAAGCGTTTCGCCTGCCTCACGCGCGCCATCCACCCCGTTTTCAGCCTGCATCAGCCATGCACGGGCCAGCGCGCATTGCGCCCAGAGCCGGGTGTGCCCGTCCTGCACGGTGCCATGCGAATCGATCCGCTCCAGCAGAAAGCCGGTGGCCGGCGCGCAGGCGCGCAGCGCCGCACCCAGCAGATGCGTGGCCAGCGGCGCAGGCGCAAGGCCCGCCAGCCGCTCGAAGCGACGAATGGCCGCCGCCGCCTGGGCCATGCGCCCCGGCGAGACGACAAAGGACTCGCCTTCCATCTGCGGACGGGCGGTGGCGTCCAGAAATTCCGGCATCATGCCGGTATCGGCATCGAGCAATGTCGTCTCGATCAGGCGGCGGTAGCGCGCAGCGCGATCCAGCGCATGGGGAGTTCCAAGGCGCGCATGGGCCCAGACCATGGCTGCCATCAATTCGATATAGCCCTCGACACGGCGCACCGGCTGATCGCCCGAGGTATCGGGCCGGATCATGCCGTTTTCATCATGCAGGGCGCTTTCGACGAAGGAGAGCATCAGACGCAGCAGGCTTGCGACCTGCGTGTCGTTCGAGACGCGCGCAAGTGTGGTCATCGCGATGATGGCAGCGGCATGGTCGGTCGCATCGCGCCGCATGTCGGTGGCGGCGCCATCGGGCGCGAGAATATGGGCGAGGCCGGGCTTTCCATCGGCGGCCCAGGCGTGCTCCAGCATGTATTCGAGGCCGCGGAATGCCTGACGCAGCCCCTCCCGCCAGCCGAGATCTGCGGCCAGCGCCAGCGCGTTGATCTGCCGGAACTGGGTGAGGGTCGCGCGCACCACCAGCGTATCGGCCGTGCGATCGAAGAAGTAGCGCTCGTGGAAGCCGCCTCTGCGGTTGTCCCAGCCCTTTTCCAGCCAGAACGGCAGGATCTCGCCGACAAGCTGGGCCTTGAGCCTTCGTGCGGCTGCCGAGGGTGGCATGGGCGCACGCGGAGCAGCAGTTGTTGCGGCCACAGACATGGGATTCTTCCTCAAGCATCAATTCTGGCGCGAAAATTGACATGAAAGCGTTCAGACTTCGTTTCCACCTCGCGCTGGGGTTGCCCGGCACACGTGCACCGCGCCACCACCGCCCCTGCAATTCCGGTTTCCCCTTTGCGTCGCCATGGCGTAAAGAGCAGGCGTTTTCCGCCTGTTACGGCCTGTCCCATGTCCCAGTCCTCCCTGCCCTTTCTGCTTGCCCCGCCCTGGCCAAGGCCTGCCGAGGCGCGTGCGTTGCTGATGGGCATCCTGAATGTGACGCCCGATTCCTTTTCTGACGGCGGACGCTTCAACGCGCTGGAGGCGGCGCTGGCGCAGGCCCGCCGAATAGAGGCCGAGGGCGCCGAGATCCTCGACATCGGCGGGGAATCCACCCGCCCCGGTGCGGCGGAAGTCAGCGCCGAGGAAGAGGCTGCTCGCGTCCTGCCCGTGATCGAGGCACTGATGCAGGAAGACGCCGCGCGCGTGCTCTCCATCGACACCTACAAGGCCAACGTTGCCAAGGCGGCTTGCCGCGCCGGTGCCGCCATCATCAACGATGTCTGGGGTCTTCAGCGCGATCCTGCCATGGCGGATGTCGCGGCTGAGACGGGTGCGGGGGTCTGCATCATGCATAACCGCCGCGAGAAGGACGATGCGCTCGATATTGTCGCCGATATGGAGGCATTTTTCACGCGCTCGCTCGATCTGGCCGAGGCAGCCGGGATTTCACGCAGCCGGATCGCGCTTGATCCCGGTGTGGGCTTTGGCAAAACGCTGGCGCAGAACCTTGCGGCAATCCGCGCCATTCCCCATTTGAAGAAGACTTTCGGCTGTGCCGTTCTGCTGGGCGTCTCGCGCAAGAGCTTCCTTGGCCTGATCACCGGGCGCGCCGTGGATGAGCGGCTCAGCGGAACGCTGGCTGCGGGGGCCTATGGGCTGATGGCAGGCGCGGATGTGCTGCGTGTGCATGATGTGGCGGCGCACAGGGATGCCGCCTTGGTGCTAGCCGCCTTGGCTTCATCCCGTTAAAGAGGGGGCGAGGAGTTATCATGCCGCTCGACCGCATCACCATCGAACGCATTGGCGTCTTTGCCTATCATGGGGTTTATGAGGAGGAGGGTCGTCTCGGCCAGCGCTTCTACATCACCATCGAGGCAGGGCTCGATCTCGCCCCCGCCGGGCGCTCGGATGATCTGACCCAATCCGTCTCCTACGCTGATATCGCCGCCCGTGTGCAGGAGATTTCGGTGGGGCACCGTTTCCGCATCATCGAGGCGCTGGCCGAAGCGATCGCGCAGGATCTGCTGCATGCCTTCCCGCGGATCGAGGAGATCAAGGTGGTTGTCGAGAAGCCGAATGCGGCCGTGGCTGCCATTCTGGACACGATCCGCGTCGCCATTCACCGCACACGCAGGGCCGTCTGATGGTGCGCGCTTTTCTCGCGCTCGGCTCGAACATGGGCGACAAGGTGGAAAACCTGCGCGAGGCTCTCGCGCGGCTGACGCATGTGCCCGGTGTTGCGCTGCTGGCGGCCTCGGATGTGTATCGCACGCCGCCCTGGGGCAAGCTGGATCAGGACTGGTTCGCCAATGCCGTCGTTGCCGTGGAGACCTCGCTTTCGCCTGAGGCGCTGCTGGAAGCGGCCTTGGGCGTGGAGCGCGCCATGGGCCGCGTGCGGGATGTGCGCTGGGGCCCCCGGCTGATCGATATCGACGTGTTGATGCATGGCGATGCCCGCCGCGATGAGGAACATCTGCGCCTGCCGCATCCCGCCATGCAGGAGCGCGCCTTCGTGCTGGTGCCGCTGGCACAGATTGCGCCGGGCCTGATGCTTTCGGGCGAGAGTGTGGAAGCGCATCTGGCGCGGCTCGACCGGACCGGCATTGAACCCATGGCGGCACTCGCGCCCGAGCCAGCCGCCGCCTGAGCGTTGCCAAAGCGCGCAGCGGCTCTACCCTGCCCTTGTGATCTCTTTCCCCATTGCCCCCCGCCCGGAGAATTGCCTTGAGTCTCGAGTTTGACCGCTCCGCCCCCTCCGGTGTCGGCACGCTGGTGACGGTGGCGCCCGGGATACGGCGCATTGTGGCCAATAACCCTTCGCCCTTCACCTTCACCGGCACCTGCACCTATGTGGTGGGCCATGGCGAGGTAAGCGTGATCGACCCCGGCCCGCCTGATGAAGCACATATTGCGGCGCTGCTCGCCGCTCTGCATGGCGAGAAGGTTGCGCAGATTCTGGTGACGCATACGCATCGCGACCATTCCCCCGGCGCCGCCCTGCTGAAAGAGCGCACCGGCGCTCCAATCGCAGGATGCGGGCCGCATGTCGCCGCGCGCGAGACGCATCTGGGCGAGATCAACGCGCTCGATGCCTCCGCCGACCGCACCTATGCGCCCGACCGAATCCTGCGCGAGGGGGAGCGGATCGAGGTGGGTGATTGCGTTTTCACCGCCCATGAAACGCCGGGCCACACCATGAACCATCTCGTCTTCGCGCTGGAAGGCGACGGCATGCTTTTCTCGGGCGATCACGTCATGGCGTGGTCCACCTCCATCGTCGCGCCGCCCGACGGCGCGATGGGCCCCTATCTCGCCAGCCTCGACAAGCTGATCCAGCGCGAGGGGGACCGTGCCTATTGGCCCGGCCATGGCGGGCCGGTGGCCGATCCGCAGCGCTTCACCCGCGCCCTGCTCAGCCATCGCCGCCAGCGCGAAACACAGATTCTCGAGTTCCTCAAAAAGGGACCGGCGCAGATTCCGGCCATGGTCGAGGCCAATTATCCCGGCCTTGCCCCTGCCCTCAAAGGCGCTGCCGGGCTTTCTACTTTCGCGCATCTGGAAGAGCTGGTGCGCATCGGGGCGGTGACGAGCGATGGTCCGCCGACATTGCAGAGCATGTTCGAGCGGGCGTGATCATTCGACCGGGGCCGCGACCTCTTCCAGGAGGCGCTGGATGAGGGCGGCGTTGGCACCAAAATCATGCCGCCCGAAGCGCGAACGCGCGCGGATATCGACACGCGTTCCGCCGGCAACGGCCCTGAAGCGGATGGTGACATCCTGCGGCAGGCGCATCAGGCGCGAATAGACCACCGCCTCGATGCGGCCACGACCGCGCGAATCATCGGGGCGGGTTTCCTCGGTGATCGTCCATTTGAGACCTTTGACCGCCTCCAGCATGGTCGAAAAAGCCTCCTCGCCCTCCATGTCGAGGGTCAAGGATTTGAGGCGCGGCCATGCCATCACCTGCGCCAGACGTTCGGAACGTCGTGCCTCGCCGGGCCGGATGCCGCCGCGCGCGGCAATCGTGCGCGCTTGCGTGGAGAAGACCGGCGGATCCGCCAGATCGGTGCTCACCTCCGCGAGCACGGGCAGGGTCACGGCCTTGATGGCCAGATAGGCCGGATAGACCAGAACAAGCGCCGCCAGCGCACCCGCTTGCACCAGTCGCCCTATTCCACGCACACCGCCACGCCAGATCTCAAACGCCGCCACCACCCCTACGGCCAGCGCCGCGCTGGAGAGCACGATTGCGCCGCACAGCACCAGCACGCCGTTGAGAGGCGAAAGCTGGCCAGCGCGCGTGAGCAGCACAGCCACAACGGCAACGGGCAAGGCCGCCGCAGCGATGACCAGCGACACCGCCGCCAGACGGCTCTCGCCCTCCTCCTGCCGATGATAGGCCCCGCTGCGGGCCAGACGCGCCAGCACGGGTGCCTGAGCGGCCTGCGCGACCGGATCGGCCGGGGCTATCAGAGGAAAACGGGCGGGATGCATCGGCATTTCAGGGTCACGATTGAGCAGTTCGCTTCTTTTCTAGCGTCGTATCCCCTAAATTGGCCATTGAAAACAGTCCAAAATTGTATGCAAGGTTCAGGCGTGAGGATTCGACGGCCCAAGGCATTGTCCCGGGCATCATTCAAAGTGCAGCAGGATGAACGACACCAAGACAACAACAGCTGCGCGCGTCTGGTTCCGGTTTTTGCGCATCAAGCAGCGCTGCCAGACCATCATGACTCAGCGCCTGCGTGAGCTTGGGCTCTCGATCGCGCAGTTCGACCTCATGTCTACGCTCTCGGAAGCGGAGGGCATCACCCAGCGTGATCTGGCCGAGAAGCTTTATGTCACCAAGGGCAATGTCTCCGGCCTCGTGGACCGGTTGGTCGAGGCCGGTCTGGTGCTGCGCAAGGGTATTCCCGGCGACCGCCGCTCCTATGCCCTTTACCTGACGGAGCCGGGGCGTTCGCTGGTGGCACAGGGCATGGCGGTGCAGATGGCCTTCGTCGAGGAAACGCTCGGCGCTCTGCCGAACGGCGACATGGAACAGATGGACAATGTGCTGATCGCCTGGCGTGACAAGCTCCGCCCGCTGGAAGGTGATCCCGCCAAGGGCGCAAAGTAAATTTTGTTACCTCGACTTGCCGGCGGGTCAGCTGTTCCAGCGGTCATTTCGCACGCTTTTCGTTAACCACATCGGGTGTATTAACGGAAATTAAGGTCGTGCCTCGACTTTTCCACGTTTTCGACGCAGCCTGATCGCATGGAGTGGCGAAAAGCCACCGTGCCCGATTCAAGAACGGGCCTGAGGAGGAAGACAGATGACCAAACCGACCAAGCAACCGCCGGCCAGCACCCCCGCGGCGGCCGAGCAACTCACCCAGGCGCAGAACGGCTTCAAGGCGCTGGCGCTGCCTGCCGTTGTCGCCGCCGCCCGCCGCAAGCCGCAGGGACGCAACGAACGCCGCGTCGGCCTTGTGCTGGACCCGGCCCGCTACGCGGACTGAGCCCGCAGCTCGCAACGAAAAAGGCGGCCCAAGGCCGCCTTGTTGAAGCGCTGGTCCGCCCTGCTCAGCGAACGACGACCTTCGCGCCGATCTTGATGCGGCTGTAAAGGTCGATCGCATCGATGTTGTGCATACGGATGCACCCTAGCGACACCGGTTGGCCGATCATCTCCGGCTCATTGGTGCCGTGAATGCGGTATTCGGTGTCCTTGCCGTTTTCATCATGCAGATAGATGCCACGCGCGCCGAGCGGGTTCTTCGGGCCGCCAGCGACCGTCGCCGGCAGGCTCGGCATCATCTTGCGGGCTTCAGCACCCGGCGTCCAGGACGGCCACTCGACCTTGCGACCGACGAAAACCGTACCGGTCCACTGGTGCACATCCTGACCCGGCGAGATCTCGTAACGCAGGACGGTGTTGCCACCTTCCTCAACGAAATACAGGAAACGTCCTTCGGTATCGACGACCACCGTGCCCGGGGTCTTCTCGCCGGTGGTGTTCGGCATACGATAGCGCGCGCGGATCGGGTCCATATCGCGGTTCACCGACTTCGGCGTCAGGGCGAGAAGCTCGACGTCACGCGACGAAAGCTTCGGGTCGCCGAAGCTTTGATAGCTCGTGCCGCAAGCTGCGGCGCTCAGGCAAAGGCCGAGCGCAAGCGCAGGGCGGGCAAGGCGAATAAACGTCTGTTTCATGACCGGTGGACAGCAGTGACGGGAACTGTTTTGTCCTTAATCAATTGCGCGATTCGGGGATAGTGCATTCCTGCCACAGTCCCTGAACGCAGGTGCAGTGCAGCGAATTTTCCGGCAGCGAATTTTCTTGACCCCCTGCATCCCCCTGCGCACCAATAGCCAACGCCTTAACCTCCTTGCGGTTTTCCCGACGTGACAACCCTCCTGATTTCCGATCCGCTTTTCCTCGATCATGCCATGCCCGAGGGGCACCCGGAGCGACCGGATCGCCTGCGGGCCATCGACAAGGTGCTCAAGTTGCCCGCCTTTGACGGGCTCAAGCGGGAAAAGGCTGCGCCTGGTGATCTGTCGCTGGCGGAACTCGCGCATCCTGCCGCCCACGTGCGTGAAATCTCGCGCCTCGCCCCCGAAGATGGCCACGCCTACATTGACGGCGACACCTCGCTCAATCCCGGCTCCATGCCCGCTGCGGCGGCCGCGCTGGCCTCGATGCGCCGATGCGTGGAGGCCGTGATGAACCGCGAAGCGAACAATGCTTTTCTGGCCGCGCGGCCGCCGGGGCACCATGCCGAACATGAGACGGCGATGGGGTTCTGCTTTTTCAATACTGTCGCCGTTGGCGCGCGTCTCGCCCAGCAGCAGGGTGCCAAGCGTGTGGCGATCGTCGATTTCGACGTGCATCACGGCAACGGCACGCAGGACATCTTCTGGCGCGACAAGGATGTGCTGTTCGTCTCCAGCCACGAGATGCCGCTCTATCCCGGCACGGGCGAGCATGGCGAGCGGGGTGAACACAACAACATCCTCAACATGCCGCTGCGCGCGGGCGATGGCGGGGCGGCCTTTGCGGAGGCCTATCGTGGACACGCCTTCCCGGCGATCCGGAATTTCGCGCCGGACATTATCCTGATCTCAGCGGGTTTTGATGCGCACATCCGCGATCCGCTCGGCAACCTTGAGCTGGAGGCCAAGGATTATGGCTGGATCACGGAAGAGCTGATGGAGCTGGCTGAAAAGCATTGCGGCGGGCGCATCGTCTCCACGTTGGAAGGCGGCTATGACCTGCAAGGCCTCGCGGGGGGCGTTGCGAGCCACGTACACAAGCTGATGGGGGCTTGAGCATTTTTTCGTTCCCGAGGCTTCGCCGGGAACGCGCCCCCTCGCATAAGCTCGGCGCCGCAGTCGCGGCTAGCCTGCGCTACGCTCCGGCGGGTGCCTCGAGTTGAGGAATTGTGCCGTCCCCTGTCATGATCGGCCTTGGGCCGGGCATCCACGACCGGGATGAGCCGAATGAAGTCGTGGAGGACCGGGGCAAGCCCGGCCATGACGCATCGGAAGCTTACAGAACTTCCGTGCCCTCGATCTCGATTCCGAAGGCCGAGAGGCCGACGAAAGCGCGGTTGCCGCTGGTGGACAGGTTACGGATGGAGTGCACGCCGAGATCGCGCAGGATCTGCGCGCCGAGGCCCACTTCGCGCCAGGCCTGCTGACGCAGCGCTTCCGAGCTGGCAGGCTGCTCAAGGCCAGCGGTCGGCACGCCTGCGGTCCCGTCGCGCAGGTACACCAGAACGCCGCGCCCCTCCGCCTTGAAGCGCTCCAGCGCTTTTTCGATACTGCGCCCGCCGCCGAACACATCCGAGATCGCGTTGGCGCGATGCAGGCGGGTCAAAACCTTGCGGCCATCGCCGATATCGCCATGCACCAGCGCGAGGTGCTGCACCTCATCAAACGGAGTGGAGAAGGAAAAGCCTTCCAGCGTGCCGATGCTGGTCTCGACGGGGAAGCGCGAGACGCGCTCCACCAGCTTCTCGCGCGCCTGACGATAGGCGATCAGATCCGCGATGGTAACGAGCACGAGGTTGTGCTGCTTGGCGAAATCGACAACCTGCTTGCCCTTGGTGACGGTGCCGTCGTCATTGACCAGCTCGGAAATGACGCCAACCGGCGGCAGCCCGGCGAGCCGGCAGAGATCCACCGCCGCCTCGGTATGCCCCGAGCGCATGAGAACGCCGCCGTCGCGCGCGATCAGCGGGAAGATATGGCCCGGACGCACGAAATCACCGGCCTGCACATTGCCGTTGGTCAGCGCGCGCACGGTGGCGGTGCGCTCATCGGCGGAAATGCCCGTGGTCAGCCCCTCGCGGTAATCGATGGAGACGGTGAAGGCCGTGGTGTGCGCACTGTCGTTCACGCTGACCATGGGGTCGAGCTTGAGGCGGCGCGCCTCGGCCACGGTGATCGGTGCGCAGACGATGCCGGAGGTGTGGCGCACCATGAAGGCCATCTTGTCCGGCGCGCAGAGCGAGGCGGCGCAGATGAGATCGCCCTCTCCCTCGCGGTCGTCGTCATCGGTGACAACCACGAGCTGGCCGGCGGCCATGGCGCGAATGGCGGCTTCAACACGATCCTTGACGTCCTGCATGTTCACACTCCGCATCCCCGGTGCAATCCCGAGAAAATCATTGGGGGTCACTGCGCCCTTGGTTTCGCGCGCAATGGCCGCCGCCGTTTCCCGGCTCACCCACACCGTGTCCTGATTGCATAGTTGCGTGACAGCGCCCGGCGAAACGCCGATCGCCTTCGCAAAATCAATGCGCCGGGTGCGGGTTTTGGTGAGCCAATCGGCCAGCTTCATGGGCCGGAGAATGGTGCGCTCAGCTCAAAGAGTCAATGAAACCGGCCACAAATTTTAGTGCGACTAAAATTTATGGTCAGCCCATGGGGCTACACAGTTCGATCTGGAAGCCGTTGAGATCGCGAACATATGCCACCACCTGCCCCCAGGGCTTTTCCTTGGGCGGCAACAGCGGCTTGGCCCCCGCAGCGACCGCCTTGACGTAAGCGCCCGCCACATCCTCTGTCACGAAGGCGACCTCGAACGCCGGCAGTGGGTGATCGGGACGCATCGGCGCAAAAGAAAATCCATCCGCGGCCAGAAACGCTTCCTGACAGAAGGACAGGGTCGTCTCGCCGGTGTTAAGCGTGCCGAACTCGCCGCCTTCCGAGAGCATGCCGCGCGTGCAGCCAAAGGCCGCCTCATAAAACGCCAGTGTCGCGGGCACATCCGGCACGTAATAGATTGCATAACCCAGCTTCATGGCACCCTCCATTGTTCTTATTTTGTTCTAAATCAGGATAGGAACAATATCCAGCAATCCAGAGGTGCAATTATCCGATTTGAGCGCGATGCCGCAGGAAGTGATCGGCCAGCACAATCGCCATCATGGCTTCGCCCACCGGCACAGCCCGGATGCCGACGCAAGGATCATGACGGCCCTTGGTGATCAGCGTCGTCTCATTGCCATCGCGATCAATGGTGTCGCGCGGGGTGAGGATCGAGCTGGTCGGCTTGACGGCAAAGCGCACCACGACATCCTGGCCCGTGGAAATGCCGCCCAGAATGCCGCCCGCGTTGTTGGAGGTGAAGCGCGGCGCGCCATCATTGCCGGCGCGCATGCAGTCCGCGTTTTCCTCGCCCGTCAGCTCTGCCGCCGCAAAACCCGCACCGATCTCGACACCCTTGACCGCGTTGATGCTCATCATGGCGCTGGCGAGATCGCTGTCGAGCTTACCGTAAATCGGTGCGCCCCAGCCCACGGGTACATTCTCAGCCACAACCTCGATCACGGCACCGATGGAAGAGCCGGCCTTGCGGATACCGTCGAGGTAATCGGCCCACATCGCCGCCGCCTTGGCATCAGGGCAGAAGAAGGGGTTGTTGTCCACCTCGTCCCAGTTCCAGTTGGCGCGGTCGATCTTGTGCGGGCCGATCTGCACCAGCGCGCCGCGCACGCGGATGTTGGGGATCACCTTGCGCGCCACGGCACCAGCCGCCACCCGCATCGCGGTTTCGCGCGCAGAGGAGCGCCCGCCGCCGCGCGGATCGCGGATGCCGTATTTGCTCTGGTAGGTGTAATCGGCGTGGCCGGGGCGGTATTTCGCCGCGATGTCGGAATAGTCCTTCGAGCGCTGATCGGTATTCTCAATCAGAAGGCCAATCGAGGTGCCGGTGGTGCGCTGGATGCCATCCGCCTCGGTGTAAACCCCCGAGAGGATTTTGACCTGATCCGGCTCCTGCCGCTGGGTGGTGAAGCGGCTCTGGCCGGGGCGGCGGCGCTCGAGATCGCGCTGGATCTCGGCCTCGGTCAGCTCGATGCGCGGCGGGCAACCATCGACAATGCAGCCGATGGCGGGGCCGTGGCTTTCGCCGAAGGTGGTGAAGCGGAAGAGGTGACCGAAGGAATTGTGCGACATAACCCGCCCTTTAACCCCAATGGGGCGAATGCGAAAGGGGGCGAAATCGCCCCCTTCGACTCATTGCATGGCTGCCCATCAGTGCTTGGCGACCACTGGCACGGCGGGAGCCCCCTGCCACACGGTGCTGGCGGGAATGTTCTCGCCCTTCATCACCAGTGTCAGCGGCAGCAGCTGGGCATAGTCGCCGATCTTGGTGTCATAGAGGATGTAGACGCCGGTGCCGACGGTGACCCCCTTGCCGATCTCGATGCGGCCGACCTTCATCACGCGATCCTCGTAAAGGTGCGTCTGCGGGGCGGAATGCGAGTTGATCACGGCATAATCGCCAATCTTCACGCAGTCGAACTCGGTGATGTCGGTCCAGTCCATCATCACGCCCTTGCCGATCTTGGTGCCCCAGAGGCGCAGCAACCACGGCAGGAACGGCGTGCCGCGCAGGAACTCGAGCGAGGTCTTGCCGACAAGGCCGCCGTACAGCACGGCCACCGCCTCGGTGCGCATGGCCCACCACGACCACATCGGGCGCATGATCGGGCGATAGACCCCCATCATCAGCCATTTGAAGGCTGCGGCCACCACCACCAGCAGCATGGCGATCACCACACCGGCGGCAAGGAAGATGCCGAAGGCGGTCAGCAGGCGCCCCTCGGTCAGCGGTGCTTCGATGATATCCGCCGTGATGTAGCCAAGCGTAATGAACAGCGCGGTGGGCAGCGCGGTGTGGAAGGTTTCGAACAGCGCACGCCCCACACGCATAGATACGGGCGGCATATAGGTGGCTTGGGCCGAAACCTCCACGCGCTGGCGGTTGGGCAGCTTCATGGCAGGCGAGCCGAACCATGTTTCGCCCGATTTGACCTGAAGATCCGGCGGGAGCTTGGAATAGACGCCAATCAACGAGTCGCTGTCGATCTTCGCGCCGGCGGAGACGATGGCGCTGTTGCCGATGAAGACACGGTCGCCCGTTTCCACGG
>JAIUNQ010000308.1 GCA_020161475.1 Pseudomonadota bacterium
GCGTGATGGAATTCGGCACGGCCTCGCTGTCCTATTTTGCCTCGGACAATCCGATCAATGAAGCGATCGACCTTGCGGGCCTTGCACCCGATGCCAAGGCCGCGCGGCAGGTGACGGAATCCTTCGCCCCCGTATACGGCAAGTTCTATGGTGATGGCGCCAAGGTGCGTCTGCTGGGCCTTTCGCCCTATCCAGCGCAGGTTCTCTTCTGCAACGCCGAGATCAACGGTCTGGCGGATCTCAAGGGCAAGAAGGTGCGCACCTCCAGCCGCACGCAGGCGGAGTTCGTGCAGGCCTTCGGCGGCTCCAGCGTCACACTGGCCTTCGGCGAAGTCGTGCCGGCGATGCAGAACAAGGTCGTTGATTGCGCGATCACCGGTTCGCTCTCGGGCTATTCGGCCAAGTGGTATGAGGTCTCCACGCATCTTCTCGCGTTGCCGATCAACTGGAACCAGCAGATGCACGCCGTCAACGAGGCTTCCTGGAACAAGATTGACCCCAAGGTGCGCGAGTTCGTCAGCGCCAACATCAAGGAACTGATGAACACCATGTGGGATGCCGCCGCCCGGCAGACCCAGCAGGGCTATGACTGCAACACCGGCGCAGAGGCTTGCACCCTGCCTGTCAAGGGCAAGATGAAGCTCGTGGTGCCCTCCGAGGCCGACAAGGCCCTGCTCAAGACCGTCTTCGCCGAGAAGATCCTGCCGCAGTGGGCGGCGCGCTGCTCGGCCGATTGCGTGGCCAGCTTCAATGCCACCATCGGCAAGGATCTCGGCATCACCGCCAAGAAGTAAGGGCGGTGCTCTGAAGTGCTCCCCGGGTGCCGGCACTCCGGCACCCGTCCCCCAACCCATGGGATTTTCCAATGTCCAATACTGCTCCCGTGACCTTTTTGGCCGCGCAGCTTCGCCATGCCGAAACCCTTGCCCGCGTTGCGGTCTGGGTTGGCGGCGGGCTGACGGTGGCCAGCGTCCTGCTCATTTCTTTTGATATTCTGGCCCGCAAGTTCACCGGCTTTACGGTGGGCGGGGCAGATGAGCTTTCGAGCTATGCCTTTGCCATCGGCACCACATGGTCGCTGGCCTATGCCACGCTCCAGCGTGCCAATGTGCGCGTCGATGTGCTCTACCAGCTGCTCCCCGTGCGCCTTGCTGCTGTGCTCGATTGGGTGGCGCTGGTGGCCCTCGGCGTCTTCATGGCCGTGCTCACCTATTACGCTTACGATGTGGTGGCCGCCAGCTTCGCGCAGGGCTCGCGCGCCAATACGCCGCTCGCCACCCCGCTCGCCCTTCCGCAGGGGCTCTGGTTCATCGGCCTTGCCTTCATGTGCGTCGTCCTCGCGCTGATGCTGCTGCGGGCCTCCATCGCGCTGGTGACCGGTGATCTCGAAGCCATCCGCGAAATCGCTGGGGTTCGCTCCATTCAGGAGGAAGCCGAGGAAGAAGCCGCCTCCGGCGAGCGCATCGTTAAATCCGAACAGGGAGAACGCCTGTGATCGCCACCACCCTCATTCTCCTGCTCGTCCTCATCGGCCTCTCGATCCCGGTGGGCGCGGCCCTCGGTGTCATGGGTCTCATCCTTGATCCGGCGTTCTCCTCGCTGCCGCTGACGCGGGCCATGGGCGAGCTGGCCTGGAGCACCAACAACGAGTTCCTGCTGGTGGCCATTCCGCTCTTCATCCTGCTGGGCGAAGTGCTGCTGCGTTCCGGCTTTGCGGAGCGCATGTACAGCGCCATGAGCCTCTGGCTCTCGTGGCTGCCGGGCGGGTTGATGCATGCCAATATTGGTGCTTCGGCGCTCTTTGCGGCGACCTCCGGCTCCAGTGTGGCGACTGCCGCGACCGTCGGCACTGTCGCCATCCCGCAGATCAAGCGCTACGGTTACAACGAGCCGCTGTTCCTCGGCTCGATTGCGGCAGGCGGCACGCTCGGCATTCTCATTCCGCCCTCGATCAATCTCGTGCTCTATGGCGTGCTCACCAACTCTTCGGTGCCCAAGCTTTATCTTGCGGGCATCATTCCGGGGTTGCTGCTGGCGGGCCTTTTCATGCTCACTGTCATCGTCGGCTGCGTCGCCAAGCCGGAATGGGGCGGGCGCCGCATCACCGCCACCTGGGCCGAGCGCTTTCAGGGGTTGATCCACCTCGTCCCGCCGCTTGGCATCTTCCTCCTCGTGGTCGGCTCGATCTATGCGGGCATCGCCACCCCCACGGAAGCCGCAGCGCTGGGCGTCTTCGGGGCCATGATCCTTGCGGCCTTTGCCAAGCGGCTCACGCTCGCAATGATGCGCGAAGCCGTGGAAGGCACCATGAAAGCGACCGCGATGATCATGCTGATCATCATCGCTGCCGCTTTCCTCAACTTCGTCATGGCCGCCACTGGCATCACTGATGCCATCACCGGCTCGATCAAGGGGCTGGGCCTCTCCGCCGTGCAGATGCTGCTCGTCGTCATCGTCTTCTACCTCATCCTCGGCTGCTTCATGGAAACCCTCTCCATGATGATCACCACCATCCCGATCGTGTACCCGATCATGATCCACGCCGGTTACGACCCCATCTGGCTCGGCATCATGATCATCATTCTGGTGGAAGCGGCCCTCATCACCCCGCCGGTCGGCC
>JAIUNQ010000309.1 GCA_020161475.1 Pseudomonadota bacterium
CCTCGTGATCCAACACCAATCTCACGGCGCGTTGGCGCACCTCGGGAGAAAACTTGTTCGTCGTTTTGCTTGTCATGGCTCCATCCTATTTGGAAGTTGGAGCCTCCGACAATCCCGGGGCGGTTCAAGGCGACGCAGATCATCCTGCCGCATCGTGAGCATCTGCCCGAAGCCGACCGCAATGCCCGTGACCAGCAGCGAGTGCCGGAAGGTCTGGCTATGGTGCTCGCGCACGGCTTCCACCCATGTGCCGAGGCCGGTTTCCGCGAGGCTTTCGATCACGCTGTCGCCTCGATCATAGAGCTCGTATTGCGTCATGCGGGTGCCGCCTTGGGCAAAGGCGAAGAGGTCTTCCAGCACATCGGTTCCAGCAGAAAGGCCGATGCCCTCCGGTCCTTCCATGGTCTTCCACTTGGCGCGGCGGGAGCGATCCATCATCCGCTCCAGCGTGTTCTGCACGCTGGTGAGGCCGAGCGGACGATGCAGCACGGCCTCGGCCCCCAGGGCATGCGCACGCAGCATCAAGGCGCGATCGAGCCGCGAGATGACGCAGGCTACGGGTGGCACGGGGCGCGGCAGCAGGCGGATGGCAAGACGAAGCGCTTCGATCTGCGGGGGCGTATCCAGCGGCACATCGAAGATGATCGGCATGTTCATGTCGATATGCTCCTGCGTGAGCGTCTCGATGCGACACTCGCGAAGGGCAAACCGCCGCCCGATGGCCAGGCGCAAATCATGGTTGGCCGCCTCATGTCCATGCACGAGGAGGATGTGCGGCAGTTGCTGTAGAGATGTGGCGGGTTGCAGAAGCATGCCCCTAGGCAACCACAAATGTTCAAACAAAAAATAAAACCACAGGTTGCATTTGGCCGCGTGTGTCGATTTCTCTCCGGGGCGTGGCGAGGCAGTGGCTGAGGACGGGGCAGCGTGTGTTCCGGGGCGTGGGGGCGGCGCGGATTTACCACAACCGAGGGATGACGTTGGCAGTCTTCAGGAATTGTTTACTCTTCGGACATCGTACCTTTCGAGTAACTGCCATGTCCGCCGAACGCCGCCAGAACCAGCGCCGCCGCACCCTGATGGGGGCCAAGATCCGCTGTGCCGTTTTCACCGGTGCCACCCCTTGTGTGGTGCGCAATGTCAGTGACACCGGCGCGTGCCTGAGCGTGGAAGATGCGCTCTGGGTGCCGGGGCATTTCCAGATCGAGGTGCCGCACCTGCGCTTGCGAAGCGATGCCCGCGTGGTCTGGCGTCGGGGCAATGGCGTCGGCATCGCCTTCGAGAAAACCAAGCCTGCGTTTCTCGGACAGAGCTTCAGCCCGCAGAGAGAGCCTGCGGCCAATCCGATGGATCGCATCCTGTATCTCGAACAGGAGCGCGCGAAGCTGGCCCTGCGTGTGAAGCAGCTGACGGACGAGCTTTAGGACAGGCTTGATCAGCGCCTGCGGGCCGGCTTGCCGCCACCTTTGGCGCGCGCCTGCCCCGACAGCGGCACTTCGCGGTCGGTCCCCGGCCCCATGGCGTCGAGACTGGGCTTTTTCGCACGGGTCGCAGGAGCGCGAGCCGAAGGGTCTTCGAAAATCGCCATTTCAGTCGATTTGAGCCGCTTGATCTCATCGCGCAGGCGCGCAGCGGTTTCGAAGTCGAGATCAGCGGCGGCAGCCTTCATGCGTTTCTCAAGGTCTGCCAGCACGGCCTCGAAGTTGTGCCCGATCGAGATCGCGGTGTCCGCTGCGCCCTTGTCCACCAGCACGTGGTCGCGCTCGTAGGGCGAGTTCATGATCTCGCCGATGTTGCGCTTCACGCTCTGCGGGGTGATGCCGTTGGCCTCGTTATAAGCCTGTTGCTTCAGGCGGCGACGATTGGTTTCGTCCATCGCACGCTGCATGGAGCCGGTGATGTGATCGGCATAGAGCAGCACGCGGCCATCCACGTTACGCGCGGCGCGGCCGATGGTCTGGATCAGCGAGGTCTCGGAGCGCAGGAAGCCCTCCTTGTCGGCATCCAGAATCGCCACCAGCCCGCATTCCGGGATATCGAGGCCCTCGCGCAGCAAGTTGATGCCCACCAGCACATCGAAGGTGCCCAGACGCAGATCGCGGATGATCTCGATGCGCTCCAGTGTGTCGATGTCCGAGTGCATGTAGCGCACGCGGATGCCGTTCTCGTGGAGGTATTCGGTCAGATCCTCCGCCATGCGCTTGGTGAGCACAGTGACCAGCGTGCGATAGCCATTGCGCGAGACCTCGCGCACCTCGGCCAGAAGATCATCCACCTGTGAGCGGGCGGGGCGGACGATTACCTCCGGGTCGATCAACCCGGTGGGGCGGATGACCTGCTCAGCGAAGACGCCGCCGGTGGCTTCCATCTCCCATTTGGCCGGGGTGGCCGAGACATGGATGCTCTGCGGGCGCATGGCATCCCATTCCTCGAAGCGCAGGGGGCGGTTGTCGAGGCAGGAGGGCAGGCGGAAGCCGTATTCGGCGAGGGTTGCCTTGCGGCGGAAGTCGCCCTTGTACATGGCGCCGATCTGCGGAACCGTGACATGGCTCTCGTCGGTGAAAACCAGCGCGTTGTCGGGCAGGTATTCGAACAGAGTCGGTGGCGGCTCGCCGGGGC
>JAIUNQ010000310.1 GCA_020161475.1 Pseudomonadota bacterium
GGCGTTCAGGTGCTGACGGGGGGCGATGGGCTGGAGCCGCAGGATGAGCCGGACGGCACCTTGCAGGTGGGCCATGCGGGCCTGAGCGCGGAAACCGGTTATGTCGTCGAACGCCGCTTCCGCCTGTTGCCGGAGGGCGGGCTGGAAGGCACCGATTCCTTCCGCGAACTCAATGAGCGCGGCGAAGTGCGGCGCGGCACCATGGTGTTCCACCTGCATCCGCAGGTCATCCCCACGCCGCTCTCGCGCCGCGATGCCATCGTGCTGCGCCTGCCCAACCAGAAGCCGGGGCAGGACCTCTGGCTCTTCGAGGCGCCGGGCCATGCCTTGGTGCTGGAAGAGAGCCGCTGCTACCTCGACGACTTTTCCGCTCCCAAGACCGAATGCATTGTTCTGGACGCCGCGATTTCCGGCACCACCAGCGTGCATTGGCGGATCAGCCGCTACTTTGGCTGAAAAGGGCCAGAAATCGACGATTCGAGCATGGCGCAGCGCAGCAGGGCGTGCTATCGGGCGCGCTTCATTTTCCTGAGCTGACAAGGGCTTTCGCCATGCCGTCCAACACCCGTCCTATCCAGCGCGCGCTGCTTTCCGTTTTCGACAAGGCGGGTCTGATTGAACTGGCGCAGGCGCTCCATGGGCGCGGCGTGGAGCTGATCTCCACCGGCGGCTCGCGCGCAGCGCTCGAAAAAGCGGGCATTCCAGTGAAAGACATCTCGGAAGTCACCGGCTTTCCGGAGATGATGGACGGGCGTGTCAAAACCCTTCATCCCAAGGTGCACGGTGGCCTTCTCGCCATGCGCGGCAACCCGGAGCATGAGGCGGCCCTGCTCGCCCATGGCATCAAGCCGATCGACCTGCTGGTCGGCAACCTCTATCCCTTCCGCGAGACGCTGGCGCGCGGCGGCACCTTCGATGAGATCATCGAGAACATCGACATCGGCGGCCCGGCGATGCTGCGCTCCTCCGCCAAGAACCATGACGGTGTCTGCGTTGTGGTGGACCCGCGCGATTATGCGGCCCTGCTGGCGGAACTGGACGCCAACAACGGCGAAACCCGGCTCATCTTCCGCAAGGCGCTGGCGGCCAAGGCCTTCGCGCATACCGCGGCCTACGATTCCGCCATCGGCGCGTGGTTCGCTGAGGTGACGAAGGAAGGCCCGCAGCTGGCCGCACAAGGCACCGAGGGCGAGGAGCTGCGCTACGGCGAGAACCCGCATCAGAAGGCCTGGCTTGTGCTCAAGGGCAAGGCGCGTCCCGGGGTGGCCACCGCGCGTCAGGTGCAGGGCAAGGCGCTCTCCTACAACAACCTCAATGATGCCGATGCTGCTTTTGAATGCGTGGCGGAATTCAACCCGGCCCGCACCTCGGCCATCGCCATCATTAAGCACGCCAACCCCTGCGGTGTTTCGGAAGGCGCGAACCTCGTCGAAGCCTATCGCCGCGCGCTGGCCTGCGATCCCGTCTCGGCCTTCGGCGGCATTGTTGCTGCGAACCAGAAGCTCGATGCCGACGCCGCAAAGGCCATCACCGAGATCTTCACCGAGGTGATCATCGCCCCGGATGCGACCGAAGAGGCCATTGCCATCGTCGCCGCCAAGAAGAACCTGCGCCTGCTGCTGACCGGCGGCCTGCCGGACCCGCGTGCTCAGGACAAGATCATCCGCACCATCGCGGGCGGCCGCCTTGTGCAGAGCCGCGACAACGCCGTGGTGGATGACATGACCCTCAAAGTTGTCACCAACCGCGCCCCGACCGAGGCCGAGCTTTCGGACATGCGCTTTGCCTATCGCGTCGTCAAACACGTCAAGTCCAACGCCATCGTCTATGTGAAGGGCGGGGCGACGGTCGGCATCGGCGCGGGGCAGATGAGCCGCGTTGATTCCGCGCGCATCGCGGCGTGGAAGGCTGCCGAGGCGGCCAAGGCCATCGGCGCTGAAAAGCCGCTCACCTTCGGCTCGGTGGCGGCGTCCGATGCCTTCTTCCCCTTCGCCGATGGTCTGGAAGCGCTTGTTGCCGCCGGCGCCACCGCCGTCATCCAGCCGGGCGGGTCCATGCGCGATCAGGAGGTGATCGATGCGGCCAATGCGGCCGGCATCGCCATGGTCTTTACCGGCACGCGCCACTTCCGGCATTGATCATTTGATTTTGGGGCGCTCAAAGCGCCCCAAACTTGCCCTCGCAGATGCCGCGAGGTCGGGGATGGCTGGACGCGGGCTTCACCCCACCAGTTCCCCCAATTGGCTGGCCAGAACGCTCAGGCGTGCCTGCGTGAGCGGTGCGGCGGACAGGCGTTCGACATCGCGGCGCAGCCGCGTGAGCGTGTCGCCACGGGCGGCGAGATAGTGCTGGACGCCCACCTCGCCTCCGCCGTAGTCACGAATCACGCCAGCGGCCATGGCCCGTCGCGCCCATTGGATGGCGCTCAACGCGCGGTCCAACGCGAGGCGTTCGTAGGAGTCAACCGGCTCCAGCATCGCGCCTTGCTGAAGGAGTGGCTCCACCGCCAGCGCGGCATTGAGGGCGCGCAGGGTGGCCAGCGCGACGGGTGTTTCCACATCTGCCGCTTCGCCGATGAGGCTGGCATCGAGCGCTGCCATCATCAGCGGCATGGC
>JAIUNQ010000311.1 GCA_020161475.1 Pseudomonadota bacterium
GCCCGCATGATGCTGGAAGAACAGCTCGCTCTGGGCACGGATTGAAGCGGATTCAACGTTTGACAACCTTGAGTCGAACAAAAGCTGGCCAAGCCGGGTGCTCGCGGCTATCCGCAGCGACTTTGTAACGACTCCCGCCCTAGCCTTCCCTCAAACAAGAACGGGGAAGCGCGTCATGAATCTGGTGGGACGTTTCATCGCATCCATTCTGGAAAAGCCGCTCAAGGGGTATGAGCCGGCCACGACGACCGACGAGGGGCTGCTGGCCGCCACCCTTCAGCCGGGCGATGTGCTGCTGGTGGAGGGCAACAACCGCGTCTCCTCTGTCATCAAGTACCTGACGCAATCGACTTGGTCGCATTCGGCGATCTATGTCGGTGATTGCCTTGGTCAGTGCACGGCTTCGGGCGAGCCGCATGTGCTGATCGAGGCGGAAATGAGCGAAGGGGTCATCACCTCGCCGCTGTCCAAGTATCGCGGGTGCCACGTGCGCATCTGCCGCCCGGTGGCGCTGGCGGATGATGACCGCGCGCGGGTGATCGCGTTTCTCAAAGCGCGTGTCGGGCATGCCTATGACATCAAGAACGTGCTCGATCTGGCGCGCTTTCTCATTCCGCTGCCGATTCCGGCGCGCTATCGCCGCCGCATGCTGGCGCTAGGCTCAGGGGACCCTTCCCGCGCGATCTGCTCGACCCTGATCGCGGAGGCGTTCCAGAGCGTACATTATCCCATTCTGGCCAAGGTGGAATCGACCAAGGCGCGCAAGGGGCGGCGTTCGCGCTATGCCCGCCGCGAGATCCTGCACATTCGCCATCACTCGCTTTATGCGCCGCGCGATTTCGACATCTCGCCCTATTTTGCCGTGGTCAAACCCACCATCGAGGCCGGGTTCGATTACAAGGCACTGCGCTGGACCGAGAAATTCGCCGTGGTGCCTGCCAAGGCGCATGAGGACAAAGCGCATCCGGGCTGGTCGAACCACCTGCCGGAATTTGCCACCGCTGCACCCTCGACAGATTGAAAAAGGTTATCTCGCGCTGGTGCGCAGGATGTGGAGCGCAAAGAAGCTGAAAACGCCCGCGAAGGTGTAATCGATGCCGCGCATCAGCTTCGGGGAGGCTTTGAGCGCCGCAATGAAGCGATCCGCGATCAGGATTTGCAGGGTTGCGAGCGGGGCGCAGACCAGCACGAACCATGTGCCGAGGAAGAACAGCTTCTGGGAGGCGTGGGGGTCGCCCGCCTCGATGAACTGTGGCAAAAAGGTCAGGAAAAACAACACCACCTTGGGGTTGGTGAGATTGATGCCGAGGCCAAGCAGGAAGGTCTTGCGGGCGGAGGGCGCTTCGGCCTCTTCTTCCTTCATGTTCAGCGTCGAGCCGTGGCGGATTGCGCCATAAGCCATCCAGAGCAGATAGAGCGCGCCGATGATCTTGAGGGCGGTAAAGGCTGTGGCGGAGGCCGCGATCAGCGCGGAAAGCCCCAGCGCCGCCGCGATGGTATGCACGAAACAGCCGCAGAGCGCCCCGGCCATGGCGGCGATGCCCGCGTTGCGCCCGCCCTGAAGCGTCTTGGCGAGATAGAAGCTCATGTCCGGCCCCGGCGTGATGAACAACACCAGCGAGGCAATGGAAAAGGCCAGAAGCGTCGGCGCGGCGGGCAGGAAATCCATGGGGAGTCCGATCAGACAACCCGCAGCGGAGCCGCCAAGCGCTGGCTCAGATGCAGGTTTCAACAACAAGCCGGGGGAGGTTAAGCCTTCACCGCGCTGCCATCAACCAGGGCCGCCGCCAGAATAAGGCCGGGGGATTCAAGCGTGCCGAGCTGGGCCAGCAGGGCAAAGGCATCCGCCTCCGGTGCTGTCACATCCGAGCGGGTTAGGGCAACGGGCTTGCCGTTTTCCAAGGCGCCAGCATCGCGGATGTCGCGCACGACATGGGCGTAGCTGATGATGCGGCCGCGGTTTTCCCCGCGATCAATGCGCACATCCTTGCGCAGGATCAGCGGCAGAACGAAGAGACGGGCCATGGAGCCGGTGATCAGCTGCGGCGTGATCTGCCAGCCTTCCGGCGTGGTTGCCACTGCGAGGCGTGCGCCCGAGCCATTGGCGCCGCGCTCACGCAGCTTGCGGATGGCGGAGGTGTCCGAGCCGACGCAGGAGGCCTTGCCATTGACCACCGCCTGCGGTGTGAACACGCGGCGATCCGCCACCATGCTGGCATAGGCCTTTTGGCGGGCGGTGAAGGCGGGTTTGGCCAGCGTATCCTTCCAGCCCAGATAATCCCAGATCTCGACCGGATAGGTGAGGGGAATGACATCGGGGGCTTTGGCCAGCTCCAGCATCAGAGCATCGGCGGGCGGGCAGGATGAGCAGCCCTGAGAGGTGAACAGCTCCACAACGCCCGGCGTGCGCGGCGCGTCGCTTCCGCTCTGGCCGGGCGCGCGCGCTGTGGCGGCGAGGGTTCCAAGAGCAGCAAGGGAGAAGGCGCGGCGGGAAAGCATGGGGTCTGGGGTGTCCTTTCGTTTCCGCTTCTAATTGAAACTCACACAGGAGGTGTTGAGAAATCACAAGGGCGAGACATCACAAAGACGTGTGCGGAT
>JAIUNQ010000312.1 GCA_020161475.1 Pseudomonadota bacterium
CCTTCAACATTGAGGTGCTCAACCCTTGGGCCGACCCCAAGGAATCAGGCTACGATTTTGGTGAGAAGCCGCTTAGCGACAAGATCGAGCCGGGTTCCACCTCGGCGGAGTTCCTGGTCTCCAACGCGCCGGACGTGCTGGGCGAGCCGGGGCCGGATGAAATGAGCGACTTTGACGCCGCCAACGCGGGCGATCCCGACTTCGACATGGCCGCGGCCATGGCGGAAATGGAGGGGAAAGCAGCATAGGGTTTGCAAGAAAAGTGGCTTCCACTTTTCGTGAAGCAAACCCGTAAAACTAAAAAGAATCAGGCAGTTGTCGCTCAACGGCGCTCCAGGTCGAGCGAGGTGCGAACCGGTTTCTCGTAGAAAACCCGCCTGACAAAAAGGCCGCCCGAGGGCGGCCTTTGTTACTCCGGGCAGCAGCGCGCCTTATTCCGGGTGATGCCCGGTCTTGAGCACCGCGCCGATCTCATCGAGCACCACCGGATCATCAATGGTCGCCGGCATGGACCAGGCATCACCATCGGCGATCTTCTTCATGGTGCCGCGCAGGATCTTGCCCGAACGGGTCTTCGGAAGTCTGTTGACCACGAGGGTATGCTTGAAGGCCGCCACCGGGCCGATCTGATCACGCACGAGACGCACGCATTCCTTCTCGATCTCGGCCTGCGTGGCGGTGACGCCCGCTTTCAGCACCACGAAACCCAGCGGCACCTCGCCCTTCAGGCTGTCCTTGGCACCGATGACGGCGCATTCGGCCACGAACGGATGCGAGGCCAGCACTTCTTCCATGCCGCCCGTCGAGAGGCGATGGCCCGCGACATTGATGATGTCGTCGGTGCGGCCCATGATGAAGAGGTAGCCGTCCTGATCTTTGAAGCCGGCATCCGAGGTGTTGTAATACCCCTTGAACTCGGTGAGATAGCCCGAGGTGAAGCGCTCTTCGGCGTGCCAGAGCGTGGGCAGGCAGCCCGGCGGCAACGGCAGTTTGATCGCGATGGAGCCCATCTTGCCGGCCTCGACCTCTTTCCCACCCTCATCGAGGATGTGAACATCGTAGCCCGGCATCGGCACGGTGGGCGAACCATACTTGATCGGCAGCATGCCCAGACCCAGCGGATTGCCCGCAATGGCCCAGCCGGTTTCGGTCTGCCACCAATGGTCGATCACCGGAACCTTGAGGATATCCTCGGCCCATTTCACAGTATCCGGATCGGCGCGCTCACCGGCGAGGAACAGCGCCGTCAGACAGGAGATGTCATACTTTTTGAGGAATTCCGCACCCGGATCTTCCTTCTTGATCGCGCGGAAGGCAGTCGGCGCGGTAAAGAGCACCTTGATCTTGTGCTCGGAGATCATGCGCCAGAACGCACCCGGATCGGGTGTGCCGACCGGCTTGCCCTCGTAGACCACGGTGGTCGCCCCGCGCAGCAGCGGCGCATAGACGATGTAGGAATGGCCGACGACCCAACCCACGTCCGAGGCTGCCCAATACACATCGCCCGGGTTGATGTCGTAGATCGCACCCATGGTCCAGTTCAGCGCCACCATGTGCCCGCCGTTGTCGCGCACGACGCCCTTGGGCTTGCCCGTGGTGCCGGAGGTGTAGAGCACATAGAGCGGATCGGTCGCCTTGACGGTGACAGGCGCCAGCGGACCGGCGTTCTTGGCCACGAGATCGGCCCGCAGGGCGGCCCAGTCATGGTCGCGCCCGTCGATCAGCTTGGCGTTTTCCTGCTCGCGCTGGAAAATCAGGCAGGCGCTCGGCTTGTGGTGCGCTTCGTCGATCGCACGATCGAGCAGCGGCTTGTAATGCACGACGCGGCCCGGCTCGATGCCGCAGGAGGCGGCGATGATCGCCTTGGGGGTGGCATCGTCAATGCGGGTGGCGAGCTCATGCGCGGCAAAGCCGCCGAACACCACCGAATGCACTGCGCCGATGCGCGCGCAGGCCAGCATGGCCACCACGGCTTCCGGGATCATGGGCATGTAGATGATGACGCGGTCACCTTTCTGAACGCCCATGCCGTTCAGCATGTGGCCGGTCAGTTCCACCTCGCGCAGCAGCTCCTTGTAAGTCAGCACGCGCTTGGTGTTGGTGACGGGGGAATCATAGATCACCGCCGCCTGATCACCGCGCCCGTTCGCGATGTGGCGATCAAGACAGTTATACGATGTGTTGCACTCGCCATCCGCGAACCAGCGACCGTAGACACCGGCTGCCGGATCGAAGGTTGTCTTGGGGGCGCTCACCCAATCGATCGCCTTGGCGGCCTCCGCCCAGAACCCCTGCGGGTTCTTCTGCCACTGGGCATAGACCTCATGATAGCGGCTCTGCGTCATTGTTTCTTCCTCCGCAAGACTGTCTTGGCATGAAAGCATCTCTTTAGAGGCTCTCGCAAATTTCCGCGCTTAGCAATTTGTGGAAGATCAACCTCTCATTTTGCACCGCAAAAAGTCCTTTGGGTTGGTTGACCTCAACTCAATGCACTGCATAAGCTGATCGTGAAATGTGCCTGATTTGCCGCGATAACTGCGGTCGATGAAGGGCCGCGAACCCCTTAGGATCTGACGTGAGCGAGACGATTGCAGCGG
>JAIUNQ010000313.1 GCA_020161475.1 Pseudomonadota bacterium
CGCGACGAATGCGCTCGGCGTGGGCAAAGCCCGCCAACGCCTGATCAAGCAGGCTGATCAGCTTCCGGATATGTTGTTCCGCCGCCGAATCGATATCTGCGGCAACATCATCCTCATCGCTGAAATCGATCGAAGCCTCGGTCAACGCGAGAGCGGTCAGGATTTCCTCGCGCCATTGCGCCGCAGCACGCGCCAGAAGATGGTGCGAGCGCTGGGCCAGACGCGCCTGCTCCAGCGTTTCAGCCCTCAGAAGATCACCAAGGGCTTCCACCTCCAGCAGGGACATCTTGCCGAACCGAAAGGCGCGCTGGGTGAACTCGCCAGGCTCCGCTAGACGCGTACCTTCCAAGGCCATAAGCGCAGCTGTGAAGCCCCGGATGGTGGCCACCGCTCCATGGAGATGGAACTCTGCAACATGCTCGCCCGTAAAGCTGTGCGGCGCGCTGAAATAGAGGACGAGCCCCCGATCAATCAGCTCACCCGAGCGCGGATCGAAAACAGAGCGCAGAACAGCCTGGCGCGGCGGAGGCACGGCGCCACGCGTCATGGTCTGAACCAGCTGGGGCACACCCGGACCGGAGGCCCGGAACACGGCGACGCCGCAGGGTCCCGGTCCCGAACTGAGCGCGAAAATCGTTTCCGCCATGCCGCGCCCGGGTCGATCAGGTATTCATTGAATCGAAGAAGTCGCTGTTCTGTTTGGTCTGGCGCAGCTTGTCGAGCAGGAACTCGATCGCATCCTGCGGACCCATCGGGTTAAGGATGCGGCGCAGCACATAGGTCTTCTGCAGCACATCGCGCGGAGTGATGAGCTCTTCCTTGCGGGTGCCGGACTTGAGAATGTCAATCGCCGGGAACACGCGCTTGTCGGCGACCTTGCGATCCAGCACGATTTCCGAGTTACCGGTGCCCTTGAACTCTTCGAAGATGACTTCGTCCATACGCGAGCCGGTATCGATCAGCGCGGTTGCGATGATGGTGAGCGAGCCGCCTTCTTCGATGTTACGCGCGGCACCAAAGAAGCGCTTGGGGCGCTGCAGGGCGTTGGCATCAACACCACCGGTCAGCACCTTGCCGGAAGACGGCACAACCGTGTTGTAGGCGCGCCCGAGACGGGTGATCGAGTCCAGCAGGATCACGACATCACGGCCATGCTCGACGAGGCGCTTGGCCTTCTCGATCACCATCTCGGCCACCTGAACGTGACGCGTAGCCGGCTCGTCGAAGGTCGAGGAAACGACCTCGCCGCGCACCGAGCGCTGCATGTCGGTCACTTCTTCCGGACGCTCGTCGATCAGCAGAACGATGAGATAGCACTCGGGATGGTTCGTTGTAATCGATTGGGCGATGTTCTGCAGCAGCACGGTCTTGCCGGTACGCGGCGGCGCGACAATCAACGCACGCTGGCCCTTGCCGATGGGCGAGACGATGTCGATGACCCGATGCGACATATCCTTCTTGGTCACATCAGGGTTTTCGAGCTTCAGCCGCTGGTTGGGATAGAGCGGCGTCAGGTTATCGAAATGAACCTTGTGACGCGCCTTCTCCGGCTCCTCGAAATTGATGAGGTTGACCTTGAGCAGCGCGAAATAACGCTCACCCTCGCGCGGCGAGCGGATCTGGCCTTCCACAGTGTCGCCCGTGCGAAGCGAGAAGCGGCGAATCTGGGCGGGAGAGATGTAGATATCATCCGGCCCGGCGAGGTAATTCGCATCGGGTGAGCGCAGGAAGCCGAAACCGTCCTGAAGCACTTCGACGACACCCTCACCGATGATCTCGGTATCATTGGCGGCAAGCTGCTTCAGGATGGCGAACATCAGCTCCTGCTTGCGCATGGTGCTTGCGCCCTCGACCTCCAGCTCTTCCGCAAAGGCGAGCAACTCGGTGGGGGATTTGCGCTTTAGGTCTTGAAGCTTGATTTCCGCCATGGAAGTCACCTTGAAAAAGAAAGAAAGACGATTGAATCGGGGAGGGGAACACCGGCCGGGCCACATGGGCCTCGGGTTTGCCTGAACTGAAAGTGCAAAACGCCGGAAGAGGTGCCGCCGCAGATCGGGGGCAGCACCTTATGAGCGGGGCAATACTCTGTTTTCACGCCCTCCGCAAGGGGCGGAGCGAAAGCCTCAGAAGGGCTTCACAATCACGAAGATGACGATAGCGATCATCAACAGCGTGGGAATCTCATTCTGGATGCGGAAGAACTTCTGAGCATGAACGCGCTTGTCATCGGCAAACTCGCGCAGCCAGCGGCCCTGCAGCTCGTGATGGACCGTCATCAAAACGACAAGCAGCAGCTTGGCGTGAAGCCAGCCTCCCTTGAAGCCGAAGCTGGACCAAGCCAGCCACAGCCCCGCAACCCAGGACACGATCATCGCCGGACGCATGATGAAGCGGAAGAGGCGCCGCTCCATCACCTTGAAGCGTTCCGAAGGCTCCGATCCAACCGGCTCCACCGCGTGATAGACGAACAGACGCGGCAGATAGAGCAGGCCCGCCATCCACGAAATGACGGCGATAACGTGCAAAGCCTTCAGGTAAAGGTCGATCACGCCCGCACCTTTTCAATCAAGCGCTCGACATGCGCAATTGGCGTCTG
>JAIUNQ010000025.1 GCA_020161475.1 Pseudomonadota bacterium
CGCCAAGGCGGCGGGGCTTACCCCCGCCTGATCTCAGATCGCATCTGCGATGGCTTTACCGCACTCGACGGTGTTGGCCGTGCCGCCGAGATCGCGCGTGCGATATTCCGGTTTGGCAAGCACCTCCTCGATTGCGCGCAGGATGGTGGCGGCGGCTTCCGGCTCGCCTAAGTGATCCAGCATCATCGAGGCGGACCAGATCTGCCCGATGGGGTTGGCGATGCCCTGGCCCGCAATATCGGGCGCGGAACCATGCACAGGCTCGAACAGGGAGGGGAACTTCCGTTCCGGGTTGATGTTGCCCGAAGGCGCAATGCCGATGGTGCCGGTGCAGGCCGGGCCAAGATCGGAGAGAATGTCGCCGAAGAGGTTCGAGGCCACCACGACATCGAACCTGTCGGGGTTGAGCACGAAATGCGCGGTGAGAATATCGATGTGATACTGGTCCAGCTTCACATCGGGGTAGGCCTTCTTCATCTCGGCCACGCGCTCGTCCCAATAGGGCATGGAGATGAAAATGCCGTTGGATTTGGTGGCGCTGGTGAGCTTCTTGCGCGGGCGGCGCATGGCGAGTTCAAAGGCATACTTGAGGATGCGGTCAACGCCGTGCCGCGTCATGATCGTCTCCTGAAGCACGATCTCGCGCTCCGTGCCGGGGAACATCCGCCCGCCGACCGATGAGTATTCGCCTTCCGTGTTCTCGCGCACCACGAAGAAATCGATATCGCCCGGCTTGCGATTGGCCAGCGGGGAGGGGACCCCCGGCATGAGTTTGACAGGCCGCAGGTTCACATATTGATCGAACTCGCGCCGGAACAGCAGCAGCGAACCCCAGAGCGAGACATGATCCGGGATCTTGTCGGGCATGCCGACCGCGCCGAAAAAGATGGCGTCATGGCTGCCGATCTGGGTTTTCCAGTCATCGGGCAGCATCTTGCCGTGCTTTTCGTAGTAGTCCCAGGAAGAGAAGTCGAAGCTGTCGAGATCGAGCGAGAAGCGATGCTTTTTCGCCACTGCCTCGAGCACGCGTAAGCCCTCGGGCATGACTTCCTTGCCGATCCCATCCCCCGGAATAACCGCAAGCCTGTAGGTGTTCGAGCGGGCCATCCGCGTCCTCCTTAAAAGGGCCGCATCATCCGGCCACATTGTTCTTCGAAGGGTATGTTTCCCGGATCGAGCCGCCATCGCCAAGAGGCTTTTGTCCGGAACGGATCATCATTTCCGGCTTTTTCCGGCATAAAAAGCCCGATCTTGTTCTCGATCATGGAGGGGCGTTCGACTTTCGATATGCTGCACCCTGCTCGCCCTGTCCGGGGCCAGATTGCCAGCAGGGGGCGCGATCATGCCGACAATTCTGCCGACATCTCAGGTGCTGCCGGCCCCCAATCGTCGCCTGCTGATAGGCGGCGTTCTTCTCGCGGGCCTGTTGAGCGTGCCGATCATTGCGATGCTCTCGCTTGAAGGTCTTCTGGCGGCCCGCTGCGCGACATCGACAGTGAGCGAAGGCGTGGTGCAGGGCAAGGTGCTCTGGAAAATCGAGCGGCGCGATTGTTCGGGGGCGAAAGCGCCCTTTTTTGATGTGATGATCGGCGCCGATGGCAAAACCTTCTCGCCTGCCTTGACCGGCCGGGGCGAGCCTCGCCCGCTGGCGGTTGTCAGCGCGGGCGAAAACCGGGCTGAGGTTCGTCTTTCCGCCCCCATCCGCATCAACGGGCAGGAAACCAGCACGCTGGTTGTCCGCCTGCGTCGCTCGGGCTCTCCGGCGGAGCGGATCGACCTTGAGAAGCTGACAGCCCAAGCGAGCGGCGGAGGTGCGCCATGAGCAGCGCCCCGCGTGATCTCCCCCCGCGAACCGCAGGGGCCGGGGTCGTCTTCGATCCCACGCTGTGCCCGCTGCTCGATGGCCTGACCCCCGAGGAGCAGGCCGAGCGCATGGAATGTGACCCGGTCATCAGCGCCTGCGTGCGCCGCCTTGAAGGCGGGGCCGATCAGAACAGCTCGTGCAGCGTGCGCCGCGCTTATGGCAAAAGGGCGCTCGCACGCGGCTGATCTCCCCCGCTTGACGCTTTTCAAGGCACAGCCCGCAGGGGTTGCAGACAATGCCCTCCGGTTCTCTCCCGGCGAGGCATTCGATGGTGGATCGGCTCCAGCAGGCAGATCGTCAGGCGCTTCAGGCTTCGCTCCTGTTCCGCGCGATGCCACCCTCGGTTTTCAGCCCGATCCTGAGCGCGAGCACGCTGGAGCGGGCCGCCCCGCGCGAACTGGTTTTCCGGCAGGATGAGTGCGCCGAATACCTGTTTTTCCTGCTCGACGGCTGGCTGAAGCTGGTGCGCGCCCTGCCCAACGGCCAGCAGGCGGTCATCGGCCTGTTCACGCGCGGGGAAACGCTGGCCGAAGCTGTCGCGTTGACCGGCCAGTCCTACCCTGCCAATGGCGAGGCGGTGACGCCGGTGCGCTATCTTCAGGTGCCTGCGGCGGTCGCGCGGGCGGCGATCGAGCATCAGCCCGAGGCCGCGCTGGCGATGATTTCCGCCACCGCCCTGCACCTGCGCCAGTTGACCCGCGAAATCGCGCAGCTCAAGGCGCGCAAGGGCACGGAGCGGGTGGTGGAATTCCTGTTTTCACTCACCCCGCAGCGCCATGGCCGCATCAGCCTGCGTCTGCCCTTTGACAAGACCCTGCTGGCCGGGCGGCTCGGCATGCAGCCGGAGAGCCTCTCGCGCACCTTTGCGCAGCTGCGCGCCCATGGGGTGGATGTGCGCGGCGCTGTGGTGGAGATCGAAAGCGCCGAGCGCCTCGTTGCCATGGTCGAGCAGACCGGCGGGCTCGCCTCAGCGGACCACCACGAGCCCGAAAATGACAACCAGCAGGATGCCGGTTAGCCACAGGATCGCACTGCTCCACACCGAGATGCGCGGCAATTCCAGATAATGGGCCAGCACGAGACGCGCCTTCACCAGTGCGAGCGCGAGCAGCAGCGCGACTTCCCAGCCCGCAAGGCGTGTGGCGGCGCCGACATGCCCGATAGCCATGGCCGCCATCGTCAGCGCCATCAGCGCCAGCCACACGAGAAGGAGGGGAGCGGGGCGCGTCATCGGATCAGATACACCACAGGAAACACCAGCAGCCACACCAGATCGACCATGTGCCAGAAGGCCGCACCGGTCTCGACGTTCTCAGGCGTGGCAAAAACGCCGACAATGGCGAGAATGATGATGCCCAGCACCACATGCAGGGCGTGAAAGCCGGTGATGAGAAAGTAGAGCGTGAAAAACGTTCCGCTCTCGAAGCTGATGCCGGCGGCGAATTCCGCGCGATATTCCGCGATCTTGAAGCCGAGAAAGACAAGGCCGAGCAGGCTCGCCAAAGCCAGATGAAGGCGCGCCACCCCCGGCTTGTGCACGCGCACGGCAGCGACACCGAGCGCGGCAAACAGCCCCGAGGTCACCAGAACCATCACATTGAGCAGCCCGGTGAAACGGTCGAGCTGGGCTTGCGCCAGCGCGAAACCCGCGGGGTCGAACGCGCGCGCGCCGGAGAAGGCCAGCAGCGCCGCCCCGAACACCAGAAGCTCCGAGGCAATCAGCACCCACATCATGGGGTTGCCGGGCAAACCGGAAAAGGCGTCTGCGCCCGAAGGCTCAGGCGGCGACATGACGATAAAGATGCGGCAGCGCCTCGATCAGCTTTTCCGCGTGCGGCACCAGCGAAAAGCCATTCTGCCCGAAGAGATAGGGCAGATAATCCCCCGCCTTGGCATCCACCGTGATGGCAAAGAGCGATTGCCCCAGCCGCCGCGCTTCCATGACCGCCCGGCGCGTATCCTCAATGCCGTGCCGCCCCTCGTAATGGTCGAGATCATTGGGCTTGCCGTCGGTGATCACCAGCAGCAGGCGGCGCTCGGCCGTGCGCTGTGCCAGATGCGCCGAGACATGCCGCAGGCCCGCGCCCAGCCGCGTGTAAAAGCGCGGGGTCAGCCCCATCACGCGGCGGCGGATCACCGGGCCATTGGCTTCGTCAAAATCCTTGATCTTCTCGACGAGAACATGCTCGCGCCGCAGCGAGGAGAAGGCGTGAGCGGAAACCGCATCTCCGCAGGCCTCGATACCGCCGATGAGCGCCACCAGCGCTTCGCGTTCGATCGCGATGATCGGGCGTCCGCTCACCGCACTTTCGGTGGAGCGGGAAATGTCGATCAGCACGGAAACCGCAAGGTCGCGCTCGTTGTTGGCAATGGCGCGATAGAGCCGCTCCGAGCTTTCGCCCGAGGCCAGCATGTCGCAGCGGGCGCGCACCACCTCGTCAAGATCAAGATCGAAGCCGTCGAGCTGGCGCGGGATGATACGCCGCTTGGGCCGCAGCGCCTCGAACTGGCGTTTGACGGCCTCGATGCGGCGACGTGTGCGGGGGGCATCGAGTGAGCTGTCATCGCCTTCCTCCGCGAGGCGCTCCTCAACGCGCGCATGGTCCGGTAGATAGCCGCCCGCCTTCCAGTCCCATTCCGGGTAGGTCTGCGTGCCGATAAGGCGCGCGCGGTCAATGTCGCGCGGGGCGAGATCGAGGTGGAATTTCAGCTTGGTTTTGGCCGATTTGGAATGCTTGGCGAGGGAAACCTCATCCAGATCCTCGGCGGCTTTCTTGGCCACATCCTCGTCCTCATCCTCCACCGAGCGGTTGATGTTGAGGAATTCCACCCAGCTCATGATGGATTCGAACCGGTGCAGGATCAGGCTGTCGCGTCGCTCGGCCTGATCAGAGGCGCGGCGCTTGGCCTTGAGCGTCTTTTCCTCGCCCTCGGCGGGGGAGCCGCCATGCTGCGGATTGTCGTCCTGCGCCGCGGTATCGGGCGCGGCGGGCGCGGCAAGCTCCGGCCAGAGCGCTACCGGGCGATAGGGGTGATAATCCTCCGGGGCTGCAAAACCGGCCAGATCGCCGCTCCCCAGCACAGCATCAAGCACATCGTTGCCGGTGCCTGCTTCCCCCATCAGGATGCGCAGGGCGGCCTCAACCTGCGCCTCGACACCGGGCAGTTCTTCGGTCGGACGAAAGGCGAGAATGTCAGGCGCGAGCATGGCCCGCAGCCCTGCCGCGCCGGGGCAATCTTCCAGCAGGCTGGTCTCGGCCCGGTGGAGGGCGCGCAGCGCGGCAATGTCATGCCGAAGTGGATCCTCCTGCGCAGCCGGCACCTCGATCTTGGCGCACAGCGCAGCCAGCCAAAGGTAGAGCGCCTCATTCATCTCCGGCTCGGCAAACAGGGCGATTTGCGCCGGCAACGCGAGCTTTTCGCCGTCATATCGGGCGCGTGTGGCATGGTCGATGTCGCGTGCCAGTTTGCGCCGCGCCGAGATGCGGTGGCGCGAGACGCTGTTGGCAGAGGGGATGATATCTGCCCCCACCGGCCCACCCAGCGCCCGGAACATCAGCCCCACCGAGGCTTTGGCTGCCTCATAGGGCAGGGCGGTTTCGGCAAAGTGCGGCTCGGCACCGTAGGCATCAATGGCATCGTGCCACAGGCCGCCGACAGTTTCCTCCGGCTCCCAGAAATGGGGGATGCGCATGGCCATGGCCCTGTCTTATCCAAACACCACGACCACAAGATCACGCAAGGCGCGCTTGATCTCGGGATCATCCGTCAGCGGCTCGATCAGCGCGACCTCGATCGCCTCTTCCACCTTCATGCCCGAGGCCATGAGGGAGGCCGCGTAAACGACGAGGCGGGTGGAGGCGCCTTCCTCCAGATCGCGCCCCTTGAGGCGGCGGATATGGTTGGCCAGTGCCACGAGGCGCGCGCAACGCTCAGGGGCAAGCCCGGTTTCCGTGGCGACAATTTCAGTCTCGATCTCGGCCTTGGGGTAATCGAACTCAATCGCCAGAAAGCGCTGGCGCGTGGAGGGTTTCAGGCTTTTCAGAATGTTCTGGTAGCCGGGGTTATAGGACACCACGAGCATGAAATCCGCAGGCGCTTCCAGTGTTTCGCCCAGGCGCTCCAGCGGCAGGATGCGGCGGTCGTCCGTCAGCGGATGCAGCACCACGGCGACATCCTTGCGCGCTTCCACCACCTCATCGAGGTAGCAGATTTCGCCCAGCCGCACCGCGCGGGTGACGGGCCCATCCTGCCACACGGTTTCCCCGCCCTTGATCAGCCAGCGCCCGGTGAGATCCGAGGCGGCCAGATCGTCATGGCAGGATACGGTTTGCAGCCCCTTGCCGAGCCTTGCTGCCATATGGGCGACAAAGCGGGTCTTGCCGCAGCCCGTGGGGCCTTTGATCAGCAGGGGCAACCGGTTGCGGAAGGCGGCTTCGAAGATGGCGCATTCATTGCCCACGGGGCGATAGAACGGAATTCCAGACACATCCTGCATCGTGGCGGGGGTGGCGACGGCATTCATGGGAAGACCCTTCTGAAGCTGGAGAAAGAACCCCCGCCCGCGACGCTGCGGGCGGGGGCAAGGGCTTTATTCCGCGGGCGAGTAGACGCTTTCCGGGGCGATTTCGACTTCGCGGCGGGGCCCAAGCATGGCGTAGAGCCACATCAGCACGCCGATGATGAGCACGACGCCTGAACCGAAGCGCATCCAGTAGAACAGCGAGAGCTGCTCCTGCACTTCCATGTAGTTCATGCCCAGCACGCGCTGGAGATGGGTCTGCACGGCGCCCGCAAAGGTCAGAACGAAGGTCATGAAAGCCATGGCCGAGGACATCACCCAGAACGAGGCCATGTTGAGGACCTGATTGTAGGGGTTCGCCTTGAAGATCTGCGGGAAGGCATAGGTCATGATGGCGATGTTGAGCGCCACATAGGCTCCGAAGAAGGCGAGATGCCCGTGCGCCGCCGTCACCTGCGTGCCGTGGGTGTAGTAGTTGATCGAGTGCAGGGTGTGCAGGAAGCCCCAGACGCCCGCCCCGAAAAAGGCCAGCACCGAGCAACCCAGCGACCACAGCAGCGCCGCGCGGTTGGGATGGTTGCGACGCCCCTTCCACACCATCATGAAGGTGAAAACCACCATGCCGAAGAACGGAATGACTTCGAGCGAGGAGAAGATCGAGCCGATCCAGGTCCAGTAAGCGGGAGCGCCGATCCAGTAGTAGTGGTGGCCGGTGCCGAGCACGCCGGTGAACAGCGAGGTTGCCACAATCACATAGAGCCACTTCTCGATGACTTCGCGGTCAACGCCGGTCAGCTTGAGCATGATGAAGGCGAGCACCGAGGCCATCACCAGCTCCCACACGCCTTCCACCCAGAGATGGACAACCCACCACCAGTAAACCTTGTCGAGCGCGAGGTTGTTGGGGTTGTAGAGCGCGAAGAGGAAGAACACCGCAATGCCCCACAGCCCCAGCAGGAGCACGTTGGTAATCGCGGTCTTGCGACCGGCCAGCACCGTGATCGAGACATTGTAGAGGAACATCAGCGCCGCGACGATGATGCCGAGCTTCACCCACAGGGGCTGTTCAAGGAATTCGCGCCCCTGCTTGCCCAGCAGCCAATGGCCGGGGAAGAAGTCGAAGATATAGGTGAGCACCGCGCCCAGCGTGCCCGCCACCAGCAGGATCAGCTGGAGATAGGCGATGGTGGGAGAGTGGATCTCGCGCTCGGATTCCTCCGGGATGATGTAATAGGCCGCGCCGAAAAAGCCGAGCAGCAGCCAAACGATCAACGCATTGGAATGGAGCATCCGCACGATGTTGAACGGCATCAGCTCCGAGAGGAAGTTGGGCTGGACATAGATGAAGCCGGCCAGCAAGCCGCCGAGCACCTGAACGGCGAACAGGGCCATGGCGACAAACCAGTACCATTTGGCGATGGCTTGAGATTGATATTTCATGGGTTTAGCCCCCGGTGATGAAATGAATTCGCGTGTTTCACGAGGCAGGCTCAGCCCGCCTTGTTCGGCGGCCAGTTGTTGGTCTTGATGCGGCTGGTCCACTCCAGGAAGGCGGCCAGATCATCGAGTTCCTTCTCGGAGAGATTGAACTGCGGCATCTGCCGGCGGCCGGGAATGCCGCTGGGCTGGGCCTTCATCCAGGCTTTGAGGGCCTCGGCTGCGCCCTTGGGGTCGGTGTCCGCGCCATAGCGGATCATCACGTTGCCCACCTCGGGCGCGTAATAGGCACCTTCGCCAATCAGCGTGTGGCAATTGATGCAGGCGTGTTTTTCCCACACATGCTTGCCCCGCGCGACAGAGTCGGTCAGCCCCTTGGCGTCGGTGGAGGTTGAAAGGATATAGCCATGCGTATGGGCGACGAGCCCCACGAAAATGGCAAAGAAAAAGGCCGAACCACCGTAAAAGATGTTTCGAGCCGCCGATTTGGTCAGCATTTCGCTCATGGGAAGCCCCCCGCGTGATCTTGCACCCTGCTAGCTAAGGACGGGGCGGGGCAGCCTCCTTGACGGTTGTTAAGCCGGGGCGTGAAAGCGCAGGGAGCGGCTCAGACCTTGGGCGGATTTGCGCCCGCGCAAGCCGGTTTACTGGATGCGGATGGTGACGCTGCCCGCAAAACGCCCGCCGGGCGGGGGCGGAAAGCCAGCCGAGGCGAGCATGGTGCGAATCTGTCGATCCACCGTGCCGGAGCCGGAAGAGCGGGTGATGGCATGGCTTTCCATGCGCCCGGAGGCCCCGATGACGAAGGAAACCCCCACGCTGCCCTCGTGGTCCTCAAGGCCCAGCGCATTGGCGCGTCCCTGAAGAATCGCGCGCACGCGTCCTGCATAGGCTGCTCCGCTGGCGGCATTGCCTGGCGTGCCGCCTCCACGCGCAGCCCCTTGCCCGGTTGCGGTGCTGTCCACCGCCCCCGTGGCCTGTGCGGCGCGCGCCGCAGGCTCTCTTGTCTTGCGCTCTTTTGCCAGTGCGGGCCGCACGATTGGGATCGGTTTGGGCAGCGCTTTGGCGATCACCGGCACCGGCGGCACCACGACAGGAGGCGGCGCAGCCTCGATCACCTCCGGCTGGGGCGGCTCAACGGTCGGAGCCGGTTCAACGGTCGGCGCGGGGGTCGGCATCTCCGGCTCGACGGGCGCAGGTTCCGCCGCGGTTTGGGCGGGCGCCATGGGGCCACCCGCCTCCGGCTCATCGATGATGGAAACCTCAATCACGCTCTCTCCTGCGGCCAACGGCAGGCGGGGCAGGGGAGAGGTTGCCATCAGGGCTGCGATCAGCGCGGCATGGGCCGCGCCCGAAACCCCGAGGGGCAGCATACGCAGCGGCAGGGACAGGCTGGGCGCTGCCGAGGAGAAGGTGCAGGAGAAAGTGGATGAGAAGGTGAAGCCGATCATGGCGTCACCACCACCTGCCCACGCATGTTCTGGTGCTCCCAATGCGGCCCGCACAGCACCTCATGCGCGCCGGGAGCGAGATCCAGCGTGACATCGACATGCTCGCCGGGAAAGAAGCGCTCGCTCTCGGCCTTGCCTGCCGCCTTGAACCAGACCGAATGGCTGGTGCGCTTGTCCACATTCACGAAGCGGATCACGCTGCCGGCCTTGGCCCGCACCTCGCGCGGGCAGAAGGCGTAATTGTAAAGCAGCACCACCGGCGGATTTGCTCCCGCGCTCGGCGCGCCCTTCAGCGCCCGATAGCGTGCCTCGGCCTCGGCGCAGAGATCATCCTGTGCGCGAACACCGCCGCCCGTGAGGGCGACGGTGAACAGCGCTGCGAGCAGAAAGCCGACTCTGGTCATGGGCGTCATTGGGGCTTGGCCACGAATTCCGCCTCCCCGTCGAGCGCCAGCTCATAGGCGAGGGACACGTGATGGAACCGCGAGTTGGCGAAATCGTCGTGCAGGGCGATGTTGAAGACATACTTCTTGCCCGGCTCGAAGGTGATCTCGCCCGGCGCTGCGCCTTTGAGCGGCCGCGCGATCACCACGACGTAGGTTTCCCCGTTCAGCGCCCCCGAAGCCTTGATGGGCGAAAGGCCACCGGCATGGCGATCCGCAACGATCAGCCCGTGCTCCGGGGCTTCATGGGCACGCCAGCGCAGGAATTCCATGGCGCTGCCATCCTTGGCGAGGGCGGCCAGCTCTTCCTTGCTCTTGAGCTTGTCCCAGCCGCCGCGCGGCGATTCCTTGATCTCGATCGCGGTGCGGCTCTCGGCGAGATACTTGGTCACTCCATTGGCGAGATCAATGAGTTCCTTGCCCGCAAAGGCGTCCATAGCCTCCTTCTTGGGGGCATCGGGCATGTTGCGCGCATCCGAGTGGCAGGTGGTCCAGCATCCGGCCTGCGCCGCACGCTCCACCTTCTCGCCCGCAAACATCACGGTCAGCTTGGCCTCGTTCTTCGCATCCAGCTTGCCGCCCTCCGCGAAGGGCACAGCCGCATGGGCGCCTTTGAGCCATTCGAAGCGGAAGTAGATGTTCTGCGCATCACGCGCGGTCTGCACCTTCACATCCACGAAGGGGCGCTTGCCGGGAATGGGCGTGGCTTCCGCCTTGTCGCCCTTCACGATTTTCGCGCCCATATCGCGCACTTCCTTGTCGTGGCAGGTGACGCAGCGGTCGCCGCCACGGGTGAAGGCCCGCGCACCGCCATGGTCGCGCCCGTTCTGCACCCACTCGAAAGAGGCCTGGCCGGGGTAGAACAACCCGAGGGTTTTCGCTTCCACCGCACCCCAGTTGATCTTGCCACCGGCGTCATCACCCCCCGTTGGCGCCGCCCCTGCGGCGGCGGGGGCGGCCTTGGCCGCCGCGCTCGCCAGCGCGCTCTTCACGGCGGCATCGATTTCCGCCTTGCGGGCGGCCTCGGTGGCCTTTTCACGCGCATCGGCCCGCGCCAACCCCTCGCGGTAGGAGGCGGGAATGGTCTTGATGTACTCCTTGACCGGCTTTTCCAGCGCCTCGATCTCGGCATCCGAGAGCAGCGTGCGCACGTTCTTGTGGGCAATGCCCTTGTGGCAATCGATGCAGGTGTTGCCCACTTCCATCGCCGCCAGATGCTGCTGGCGGGCGCGGGGCTTCTGGAATTCCGGGTTCATGGACTCCAGCGTGTGGCAGTTGCGACACTCGCGGCTGTCGGTGGATTTCATGGAATTCCACACGTTCTTGGCCAGCGTCAGGCGCTTGGCGTCGAACTTCTCCGGCGTATTCACCGAGCCGAGCAGCCAGTGGAACACCTCGTTGGAGGCCTGGATCTTGCGCACCATCTTGTGCGTCCACTCCTTGGGCACATGGCAATCCGAGCAGACCGCCTGCACGCCCGTGCGGTTGGAGTGGTGGATGGTGGCGTCATATTCCTTGTAAACGTTGTCCTTCATCTCGTGGCAGGAGGTGCAGAATGGCATGGTGTTGGTGGCTTCCATCACCGTGTTGAAGCTGCCCCAGAACACGATGCCCGCCACAAAGCCGCCGCCCAGCAGCGTGAGCAGGGAATAGCGTGCGCTGGGTCTTTTGAGGACACGCCAGACTTTCTGGATCACGCCCGCCGGTTTTTGCGCTTCCACCATGGGAATCTCCGCCAGAATAAGGGTTGTTTCTTCTTCTGGGCTAAGCAGCCGCGCCTCATCCCGCCTTGAGCATTGGTAAGTGGCGCGCACAAAAAAGGGGCGGTTTTCACCGCCCCTGACAGTCAGTGCATGGAGCCGGGGTATCCCGTGAGGGGGAAACCTCAGTACACGTCGTGCTGGGTGTTGAGCACGTTGAACTTGCCCGTCGGGGTGATCAGCTTCGGGTCCTTGATCACCGCCTTGAGCTTGCGGGTCTTGTCGTCCAGCACCACGATTGCGGAAGGTTCGGTCTTGCCCGCCCAGAGCGAGAACCACACTTCCGTGCCGGTCTCGTCATATTCGGGGTGAACCACACGCTTGATCGCCTTGCTCTCCGGCAGGCCGGCCAGCTTGGCAATGTTGATGATCTCCGGCTTCTTGGTCAGATCCTTGAGATCATAGACGGCAACGGACTCGGCGATGTCCTTGTCCGGGTTCTGCGGCGCATCGGCCCAGAGGTTCTGGGATTTCGGATGCGTCTTGACGAACAGGTTGCCCGCGCCCGGCATCTTGAGTTCCTCGACCACCTTCCAGGCATGCTGGGGGTTCTTTTCCGGGTCGGTGCCGATCAGGGTGACGACATCATCCCCCAGATGCCCCGTGGCCCAGACAGGGCCATACTTCGGATGGACGAAGTTGGCACCGCGCCCCGGATGCGGGATCTTCTTGGTGCTCACCAGCGCTGCGAGCTTGCCCTCCTTGGTGTCCACCACGGCGATCTTGTTCGAGGCATTGGCCGCCACGAGGAAGTAGCGCTTGGAGGCATCCCAGCCACCGTCATGCAGGAACTTGGCGCTCTCGATGGTGGTGGTCTTCAGGTTCTTGATGTCCGAGTAATCGACCAGCAGGATCTGCCCCGTCTCCTTGATGTTAACCACCCATTCCGGCTTGGTCATCGAGGCGACGATGGAAGCCACGCGCGGCTCGGGATGGTATTCGCCATCCACCGTGATGCCACGGGTGGACATGATCTTGATCGGCTTGAGCGTATCGCCGTCCATGATCACGTATTGCGGCGGCCAGTAAGAGCCGGCGATGGCGTATTTGTCTTCAAAGCCCTTGAACTTCGAGGTGTCGATGGAGCGGGCGTCGAGGCCCATCTTCATCTCGGCCACGATGCCGGGGTTTTCCATCCACATGTCGATGAGCGAGAGCAGCCCGTCACGGCCGATGACGTAGATGTAGCGGCCCGAGGCGGAAATGCGCGAGATATGGACGGCATAGCCGGTTTTCACGCGCGAGATGATCTTCTTGCTGTCGCCGTCGATCAGCGCGACCTCGCCCGCATCACGCAAGGTGACGGAGAAGACGTTCTTCAGGTTCAGGTTGTTCATCTGCTTGGTCGGACGCTTTTCGACCGGCACGATGTTCTTCCACGACGCCATCATGTCCTTCATGCCCCATTCCGGCGGGGCCTGCGGCGGCATCTGGATGTAGGTAGCAACGTTCTTGATCTCATCCTTGGTCAGGATGTCGTCGAAGTTCACCATGCCCCCGTCGGTGCCCATGGCGATAATCTTCTCGAGGCGCTCCTGCCCGAGCTTGGTGGTGTTCTGCGGCTCAAGGTTCTTGCCTGTGGCCCCCTTGCGCAGCACACCGTGGCAACCCGCGCAGCGCTGGAAATAGGTATCGCCGGCAGACTTCATCTGCTCCGGGGTGAGTTGCGGGCTCTGCGCGGCAACAGGCGTGAGAGCACTGCCGGAGAGCAGCAGTCCGAAGGCCCAACCCATGGCCTTCAGTTTTTGGGCATTCGATGACATCGCGCGATCCTCCTTCGTTGAATGGACAGCGCGGACCCTAGCCCCCGGCAAAACCCCTCATCTTGACGACTGTTAAGCGATGGCGCGTTTTAGGGGCTTCAGCGGCACCAATCGAAGGTTCGGGCCGCAAGTTCCACCGTTTTGACCCCCGGCCACTGCCGCTTTGCGAGGATTTCCGCGCGCTCGCGGGCCTCTTCCAGCGTGCCGCCCCCCGGCGGCGAGAAGAGGCGCAGGCGGCGCGGGGTCGATTCGATGCTCTCGCGCAGCACCACATGCCCGGCCCCCAGCACGGCCTCGGGCTTTCGCGCCTTGCGGTGGGCGCAGTCCAACCCGGTGACTGCCGTTTCAACCTCCACCGGGTCGAGAAACAGCGCGCGGCGGAACGGATCCTGCTCGCCCGCCCACTGGCGCGCCTCTGCGGCATGGCCCGCCAGCGCATCGGGCTCCGCCGCGCGCGGCTGGGCCAGCGCGGGTGTCATCAGAAACAGCAGCAGGGCGGGGTACAAAGACATCGTAAAATCCGAATTTGTTTCTGCTCAAGGCGAATTTGTTTCTGCTCAAGGATTGAGCAGGGCACATGACGCAGCCTTGATGCCTGTCAACCGGCGCTTTTGCTCCTTTGGGGAGGGGTTTTTGTCTGCCATTTCTGTTCCGGGCTCCGGCCTGACGCCCGCCGAATGGGCTATCGTGCGGCGGTGCCCGCTGCTTTTGGCCCTGCCGGAGGAAGAAGCCGCACGGCTTCTGGGCGGGCATCGTCCTGTTGTTTATGAGCCGGGCCAGAACATTTTCACGCAAGGGGATGATGCCCGCGCGTTTTTCGTGGTCGTCGAGGGCTGGGTGAAGGTCTTCCGCCTGACGCCGGATGGCGATGAAGCCGTGGTGAGCGTTTTCACCACCGGTGAGAGCTTTGCCGAGCCGGTGATGTTTCTGGGCGGGCGCTACCCCGTCAGCGCGGCGGCGGCCTCGCGCGTGCGCCTTGCGCGTATCGAGGCGGCGGATTTCTCCGCCATGATCATGGCGCGCCCGGAACTGTCCACCGCCATGCTGGCGGCCATTGCGCGGCATACCCAGCAGCTGTCAGACGAGATCATGGGGCTCAAACTGCTCGGTGCCCCCCGTCGTCTGGCGGATTTTCTCGTCAAGCTCGCGCCCGACGGGGCCAAAAGCGCCGCCGTGACGCTGCCGCACGAAAAATCCCTGCTGGCGGGGCGTCTGGGCATGACACCCGAAAGCCTCTCGCGCGGGCTGGCATCCTTGCGGCAGCTTGGGCTCAAGGTGGAGCGCGACGTGATTGAAATTCCCGATGTCGCGGCGCTCAGCGCCTATTCGCGCATTGTCGGGCGCGGCGCGAAACGCCGGGCGTAAGTTTCAGCGCCGCTGGAGGCGCGCGCGCAGCCGCCCGATTTCGGCGACATGGATGCGCTCATTGGCAACACTGACCCCCAGATCCTTGAGCATCGCCATGGCGCGCGAGAAGCTCTCCGGCGTCATGCCGAGGTAATTGGCGATTAAATGCTTTTCATAGGGCAGGGAGAGCGCCGCTCCACCGCGCAGCGTCCCGGCCAGATTGATAATGAAATCAATCAGGCGTTCCGGCCCTGTCATGGTTTTCAGGTCTTCCACATGGGCGATCATGGCCTGAAGATGCGCCGAGGCCGAGGCGAGCATCGCCAGTGCCACCGTGGCATCCGCCGCAAGGCGTGCACGCAAGGTCGCCGCGTCCACCGCCAGCACGCGCGCGGGTGAAATGGCCTCCGCGCTGGCCGAACATTGGGTGCCCAGCAGCGCCTCTGCCAGCAGGAAGGTGCTGCCCGGCCCCTGCATGGCCAGAATCGAGGGGCTGCCGTCCTCGCCCGTGCGGAACAGCTTGATGACGCCGGAGACGACCACATGGCATTGCTCGGCCACGGTCTCGCTGCGGCACAGCAGGTGCCCTTTCGGCAGGCTGATGACCGGCATGCCCTCGAAGAGATCGAGCGCCAAAGCCTCGGGCAGCCGCGAGAACAGCATGGAGGAGCGGATGGTGCGCCAGTCTTCAGGCAGGACAGGGCCGGTCTTGGGCATATCGACCTCAGATCTGACCTTAGAACGTGGAGCGCCAGCTGGCGCGGATCGCCCGTCCCGGCTGGATCAGCTCATCCGGTGTCGGTTGATAGCGTTTATCGGCAAGATTGGTCAATTCGAGCGCGATCCGGTGCTCACCGAACTCCGGATGCACGTAAGTCGCGCCCACCGCGAGGTTGAGCGTCGCCCAGCCGCCCGACCGCGACGCCGAGCGCGAGGTGCGCGTGCGTGAGGCGGTGGCCGTGCGGGCATAGGCATCCCAGAAGGCGGACCAATGGGAATCGATGCTCTTTTCCTGCCGCACCCCGAAGCGGGCATTGGCCAGCGGTATGCCGGAGGACCATGTCACCAGCACCGGATTCTGGAACGAGAGCTTGCGCCGCAGCAGGGTCAGGTTGCCATAGGCTTCAAGATCGTGGAAGCCGGGCTTGTAGCCGCCGGCCAGCTCCATGCCATAGGTCTCGGCGCGCGAGGCGTTGATATAGGTGAATTCACCTGCCGGGCACGCGACACCCGGCGCCAGCGCGCAGGAGATGGAGGCGATGTAGTTCTGCGCCACCGTGTGGAACACGCTGGTTTCCAGCCGTAGCTTGTCGCTGTTCCAGCGCGCGCCCAGCTCGAAGGTGTTGGATGTCTCGGGCATCAGGTTCGGGTTGGGGTTGATGCGGTACTGCGAGCCGACAATCGTGCCGGTGTGGAGCTGGATCAGCGTGGGATAGACGTAGGATTGCCCCCAGCCTGCACGCAGGGTCAGCGCCTGTGTTGGTGTCCACAGCAGGGCCGCACTGCCAATGGCGCGCTGGTCGCGCGAGCCTTGCGGGCGCACCGTGGGGTGGGTTGAGCTGTCCAGCCCCGCATTGACGAAGTAATAGCGCCCGCCAAACACCGCCTTCCAGTCCGGTGCGAAGCTCCAGGTGTCCTGCGCGAACAGCGAACTCGTCGTGATATGCGCCACCTGATGGTAGTTGTTGTTGACCGGCGCGAGCGGCAGCGGCCCTGCCGGGTTCAGCGTGCCGGTCTGGATCGTGTCGCGCGTCATGCGGTCGGAGAGCACCTGTACGCCGGTCGAGAAAGCGTGGTCCGGGTGCAGGTTCCAGTCGATCTGGAGGTTGGTGCCCAGCGTGAACAGTTTGTCCTTGTCGTTGTTGTCATAGTTATAGCTGCCGGCCGGGCCGGGCGGGGGCGGGATGATCCCCGCGATCTGCTGGAGAAAGCGCCGGTCGATGATCTGATAGAAGACATCCAGATTCAGCCGCGCGATCTGCGGGATGAGGTTCTTGCCGTCGTAGTTGAGGCCGATCTTCTGCCGGTTGCGCTGGGGAATGTTGAGCTGATAGCGCTGGATGGTGCTGCCGTTGATCAACCCCGGCGGTGTGGAAGATTGGGCGGAGACATCGTAACGGTCATATTCCGCCCAGATCTTGTGGGTTTCATCCTCATATCCCAAGCGGATATTGGCGCTTTTTGAATCAAAGCCTGAGTTAGGCAACCGACCGATCGGGGTCTGGCGATTGTTGTCCTCGGAGCGACCCAGAAAGATGCGGTAGTTGAACTTGCCCTGCGTGCCGCTGGCCAGGGAGAAGCTGTTGTAACCGCGCGTCGCGCTGTCATAGCCACCGCCGACCGTCAGCTCGAAGGGTCGATTGGCAGGCTTGCGCGTGATGATATTGACCACGCCGCCGATGGCTTTTGAACCGTAAAGCACAGAGAGCGGGCCGCGCACCACCTCGATTCGCTCGATCAGGGCCGGGTCGATCAGGATGGGCGGGCCATAGGTGGAATGGTCGGTGATTTCCTGTCCGTCGATCATCACCATGCCGCGGCGGGCATCCTCGCCGCGAATGCGGATGCGCTTCATGCCGGGAAAGGAGCCGTCGTCCACGGTCACGCCCGGCACATCGCGCAGCAGCTCGCCGACGCTGGAGCCGCCCCGACGCTCGATCTCCTTGCGGGTGATGACGGTGGTGGCGGCCGGCGCGCTGCGCACCTCGGTTTCGCGGCGGTTGGCGGTCACGACAATGGTGTCAAGGTTCACTTCCTGCGCCAGAGCGGCAGGGGCCGCCGAGGTCAGCAGCGCTGCCAGAAGGCACAGCCCTGCATCCTGCCTGCGCTTAGACCATGAATGACGTGTCATCTCGCCCCCTGTTGCCTGTTTCAGGCATTTCACCCTGTTCAGGGGGTAGTAAGAGCCGCAGCCCCGCGCTTGCCTTGACTTTTGTTAGGCTCCCGCACGGCATCAGCCCCCATGGTGCATGTGGGCAACGCGCATAAGCCGGTGCTAAGCTTGCTGATCAACAACATGACAAGGGAGATGCGGGGCATGAGCGAGAGCGAACAGTTCAACAAGGGGTTGAAGCTTCGCCGCGAGGTTCTGGGCGCGGAATATGTCGATGGTTCGCTGGCCAAGGCCGATGATTTCATGATGGCCTTCCAGCGCATCACCACGGAATGGTGCTGGGGCTACACATGGTCGCGCGAGGGGCTGGACAAGAAAACCCGCTCGATGCTCAACCTTGCCATGCTCACCGCGCTGTCCAAGCCCGTGGAGCTGAAGCTTCACGTCAAAGGGGCGCTGGCCAACGGTGTCAGCGTCGAGGAAATCAAGGAAATCCTGCTTCATGCCACGGTCTACAGCGGCATTCCGGCGGGGCTCGATGCCTTCAAGGCGGCCCATGAGGTGCTGATCGCCGAAGGTGCGATTCCGCCGAAATAAGCCCGCTCAGCGCGCGTTTGCGCCAAGCTGCGCGCGCAGGAAATTCACAAAGCGCGCATCATCCGCATAGGCGACGTTGATGCGCAGGCCGGGCCGCACCTGTGCCTTGTCCGGAAAGAACACGGAACCGGGCGCGATGAAAATGCCCTCGCGGGAGGCTTCCCGCGCCAGCGCCACATCGTCGATCCCCTCCGGCAGCTCGGCCCAGAGGTAATACCCGCCACTGAGGGGGGAAAACGGTGGCAGCCCCAGCTTTTCGAGCGCACCACGCGCTCGCGTGCTGGCCTTGGCGATGCGCTCGCGCAGGCGGCGCAGATGATGCCGGTATTGGCCGGAGGAAATCAGATCCGCCACCATCCGCTCGAGATAGCCGGAGCTGTTCACCACCGTCAGCATCTTCATGTTCACCAGCGCCTGCGCCAGCGGCCCCTGCGCCGCGACATAGCCGATGCGCAGGCTGGCGGAGAGGGTTTTCGAGAAGGTGCCCAGATAGATGACGTGGTTGAGGCCATCGAGCGCGGCAAGGCGCACTTGGGTCGCGGGCAGCACATCGCCGAACGGGTCATCCTCCACCACGGTGATGCCGGCGCGCTCGGTGAGGTGCAGCAGGCGATGCGCCACGCCAAGGCTCATGGAGCCGCCGGTGGGGTTATGCGCCAGTGTCTGCGTGAAAAACACTTTTGGCGCATGGAGCGCGATCTGCGCTGCGAGGTCGTCGAGATCCGGCCCATCCGGGTTGCGCCGCACGCCGATAGCCTCGATGCCCATCAGCTTGAGCTTGCCGAACAGCGGGTAATAGCCGGGGCTGTCCACCAGAACCTTGTCCCCGCGCTGGAGCAGGTGGCGGATAATCAGATCCAGCCCATGGTTGGCGCCAAAGGTGAGCACGATCCTGTCCGGCGAGGCGGGAATCGAACGCTCCGCCAGCATCAGCGCGATCTGGTGGCGCAGGGGGGCATAGCCAATGGGTTCGCCATAGCCATGGCTGACAGGGGTGGCGGCGCGCGTCGTGCTGGGGCGCAGGTGGCGGCCCAGCTCGCTCTCCTCCGCCCAGCTCGGCGGCGGACGCCCATCGCCCACGCGCACCGGGTGAACCTGCTCCAGCTGCTCGCGCAGCAGGGTCACAAGGTCCACCGCCTCCGCCATATGCGCAGGCGGCATAATCTCGATGGTGTTGGTGCCGGGCGCAAGCACATAAAAACCGGACCCACGCCGCGCCTCCAGCTTGCCGCGCGCGACGAGTCGGTCGTAAACCTCCACCATGGTGTTCTTGGCGACGCCATATTCCTGACAGGCCTGGCGCAGCGCGGGCAGGCGCTGCCCCGGCACCATCAGCCCCCCGTCAATGGCGCGGGCGATGCGCGCGGCAATATCGTCGATGCGGCTCATGGGGCCTCAAGTGTACCAGTTATGTGCATGGTACAGAGATTGGGTCAATCCGGTCAATTGTCACTTGTTGTTGTGCGCGCCATCGCCGAGGCTCAGGGCCGAACAAAGAGGCTGGGGCAACCGGTCTTTCGGGAAACGCCAGAGCGAGACAAGACCATGACGACCGAGGGCACGACCGGACGCACCATCAACGCACGCATCGCCAATTTCCGCGATCTCACCCCGGCGGAACGCCTCGACAAGCTTGTGGAAGCCGCGCATCTGCCGCCCGCCGACCATGCGCTTCTCGGCAAACCCGGCGCGCTGCCGCTCACCCTCGCCAATGGCATGATCGAGAATGTGGTCGGCACCTTCGAGCTTCCCTTCGCGATCGCCACCAATTTCGAGATCAACGGGCGTGACTACCTCATTCCCATGGTGTGCGAGGAACCCTCGGTCGTGGCGGCGGCCTCCTACATGGCGCGCATCGCGCGCGGCTGCGGCGGCTTCAAAACCTCCTCCGACCTGCCCCTGATGCGCGCACAGGTGCAGGTGCTCGGCGTGGCGGACCCGGAAGGCGCGCGCCATCGCCTGCTCATCGCCAAGCCGGAAATCCTCGCGGCTGCCAACGCCAAGGACAAGGTGCTGGTCTCGCTGGGTGGGGGCTGCCGCGACATCGAGGTGCATGTTTTCCCCAACACCCCGCGCGGACACATCGTGGTGATGCACCTCATCGTCGATGTGCGCGATGCCATGGGCGCGAATACGGTCAATACCATGGCCGAAACCGTGGCCCCGCTGGTGGAAAAGATCACCGGCGGCACGGTGCGCCTGCGCATCCTCTCGAACCTCGCCGATCTGCGCCTTGCCCGCGCCAGCGTCACCGTGAGTGCTGCGGCGCTCGCGACCGCTGAGTTTTCCGGCGAGCGCATGGTGGAAGGCATCCTCGACGCCTATACCTTTGCCGCCATCGACCCCTATCGCGCCGCCACCCACAACAAGGGCATCATGAACGGCATCGACCCCATCGTGGTCGCCACCGGCAATGACTGGCGCGCCATTGAAGCAGGCGCCCACACCTATGCTGCGCGCTCCGGCCATTACACCTCGCTCACGACATGGGAGAAGACCGCCGAGGGCGGCATCACCGGCACCATTGAAATGCCCATGGCCCTTGGCCTTGTGGGCGGGGCCACCAAAACCCACCCCATGGCGCAGGTGGCCTTGCGCATTCTGGGCGTGAAAACCGCGCAGGAACTGGCGGAAGTGACGGTGGCCGTGGGCCTCGCCCAGAACATGGCCGCGATGCGCGCGCTTGCGACCGAGGGCATCCAGCGCGGCCATATGGCCCTGCATGCCCGCAACATCGCGATTGTGGCCGGGGCAGAGGGGGCTGAGGTTGAAAAGGTCGCCGCTGAACTCGCCAGCGCCCATGATGTGCGCACCGATCGCGCCAAGGAAATCCTCGCGCGCCTGCGCGGGCAAGCCTGACAACAGCGCTTCTTACAACCACCATAAGCCCGAAAAACGGGACAAGCCGGAGGAAACCACCATGACGATGTCTTTCACCCGCCGCACGATTGCGGCTCTTTTTGCCGCCACAGCGCTCACCGCCGTGCCCGCGCTCGCCCAGCAGGGCGAGGTGAAGATCGGCTACAACGCCGACCAATCCGCCACCGGCGCCGCCGAACTCGGCCTTGCCGGGCGGTACGGCTTCGAGGCCGCCATCGAGGACATCAACGCCGCAGGGGGCCTGCTCGGCAAGAAGGTGGTCGGCGTTATCCGTGATGATGCGGGCGCGCCGCCCAAGTCCATCCAGAACATGAACGAGCTGATCGACAACGAGAAGGTCGCGGCGGTCGTCGGTCCCACCAACTCGGGCAACGCCTTGGCGTGGCTGCATATTCCGCAGCAGAAGAAGGTGCCGGTGGTTTCACACGTCGCGACCGCCACCGAAATCACGGCGCGCTACGCCAAAGAGCCGCAGAACTACATCTTCCGCGTCTCGATGGTGGATCGTGAGCAGCTCGCGCTGCTGGCGGCCTATGCTGTCAAAGCCTCCAAAACCAAGAAAATCGGCATCATGGGGGATACCACCGGCTACGGGCAGGGCATCCTCAAGGATCTGAACGAGATCCTGCCCATGCACGGCATCACCCCGGTGGGCGTCGAGAAATTCGGCCCCAAGGACACTGACATGACCTCCCAGCTGGCCAAGCTGAAGGATGCCGGGGCGGACATGATCATCACCGGTTCCCTGGCCGATGGTACCGCTCAGGTGCTCAAATCCATGGAAAAGATGGATTATTACCCCGGTCTTCTCGGCACCTGGGGTGCGATCAACACGCCGCTGGTCAACATTGCGGGTGTGAAGCTGGCCGAAAAGCTGATCCTCGCGGCCTCCACCACGGAAGACGCGAACGATGCCGCCAAAGCCCTGCATAAGCGCCTTGTTGCCAAATACCCCAACATGCCGGCCTTCGTTTCCGCCGCGCAGGGCTATGATGCCGCCATGCTGATCGCTGCCGCGATCAAGAAGGCCGGCACCACGGAGGGCGAGAAAGTCGCCGCCGCGCTCGAGGATCTTGGCGAGGTCAAGGGCATCATCAAGACCTACAACAAGCCCTTCTCGAAAACCCAGCACGAGGCGCTGGGCGTGAACGACTTCCATCTCGCTTGGTGGAAGGATGGCCGCGTGGTCAACTTCGAGAACGAGGTGACCAAGTCGCTCAAACCCGCTGATTTCAAGCGTT
>JAIUNQ010000314.1 GCA_020161475.1 Pseudomonadota bacterium
ACATCGGCCATCACGGCTTCGAGCAGCTCCGCACGCTGGATCAGCCCGGTGGAAAGCTCCTGCCATTCCCTTTCGGAGAGGATGACGGGCACATGGCTCATCGGCCAATCGCGGGTTGCGACATCGCCCTTGCCGTAATGGCGATAATAGACACCCGCATCGCGCAGGTATTGATCGCCACGCGCAAAGCGCAGCTGCACCTCGCCGGGGGTGAGCGCGCCAAGATGTGCCATGAGCGCGCGCCATTGCGGACGGATTTCACCCCCCGCGTCCACCATTTCGTCCGGTACGCCCGGCACGGGCATATAGTCACCGGTCAAGGGTGGCTGCCCCGCAAACCCCTGCTTCTCCGCCATGCTCATGATGGCGGGGTTCTGGGCACCCGAAGGTCGAGGGTCATGGGGAACTCCGGATGCGGCTGGGCGGACAAGGGAACGTATGCCCCCGCAGTGTGGCCGTAAGGCTCGAAACGGGCAAGCCGCCGGGCCTGCGCCTCGTTCGAATTGATGGGGAAGGTTTCGTAATTGCGACCTCCGGGATGTGCAACATGATAGGTGCAACCCCCAAGGGCATGCCCGGTCCAGCTGTCGAAGACATCAAAGGTCAGCGGCGCGTTCACCGGCAGCGCCGGATGCAGCCCATGGGCGGGCTGCCACGCCTTGAAACGCACGCCGCCCACGGCCACGCCCGAATGATGGGTTTTGGTCATGGGCACCAGTGCGCGGTTGCAGGCCACCATGAAGCGCGCGGGATCCGCTGTCATCAGCTTGACCTGAAGGCGCTCCACCGATGAATCCGCAAAGCGCACCGTGCCCCCGATCGCGCCGGTTTCCCCCAGCACATGCCAGGGTTCGAGCGCCTGACGCACCTCCAGCTTCACCCCCTCGTATTCCACCTCGCCGCAGGTGGGGAAGCGGAACTCGAACTGGGCCTCATACCATTCGGGCATCAGCCTGAAGCCGTGGGTCTCAAGGTCTTGCAGCACCTCCATGAAATCCGCCCAGACGAAGTGCGGCAGCATGAAGCGATCCTGCAACTGGGTGCCCCAACGGGCGAGCGCACCGCCCAGCGGGGCTTTCCAGCACCGTGCGATGATGGCCCGGATGAGCACCTGCTGCGCCAGCGACATGCGGGCGTTGGGCGGCATCTCGAATCCGCGGAACTCCACCAACCCCAAGCGCCCTGTGGGTCCATCGGGCGAATAGAGCTTGTCGATGCAGATTTCCGCGCGATGCGTGTTGCCCGTCACGTCCACCAGCATGTTGCGTAGCAGGCGGTCCACCAGCCACGGTGGGGGCGCAGCTCCCTGCCCCGGCGCCGGAATCTGCGCGAGCGCGATCTCGAGTTCATAGAGGCTGTCGTGCCGGGCCTCGTCGATACGCGGCGCCTGCGAGGTGGGGCCGATGAAGAGGCCCGAGAACAGGTAGCTGAGACTCGGGTGCCGGTTCCAGTAGAGGATCAGGCTTTTGAGCAAATCCGGCCGGCGCAGGAACGGGCTGTCGAGCGGGGTCGCCCCGCCCACGACGACATGGTTGCCGCCACCCGTGCCGCAATGGCGACCGTCGATCATGAACTTGTCGGCCCCGAGGCGGCACTGGCGGGCCTCCTCGTAGATCATCTCCGTCGTCCAGACGCATTCCTCCCAGGTCGAGGCGGGATGGATGTTCACCTCGATCACGCCGGGATCGGGCGCAACGCGAATGACATTCAGGCGCGGATCATTGGGCGGGGAATAGCCCTCGATATGCACGGCGAGGCCCTTGTCCTTCACCGCCGCCTCGATGACGGCGAGGAGTTCGAGGTAGTCCTCCGCGCGCTCCACCGGCGGCAGGAACACGCAGAGGCGACCATCGCGCGCTTCGATGGAGAGCGCGGTTCGCACGACGCCATCAATGGAATCGAGCGATTGCTCCTGAATCTGCTGCTGTGCCACGCTGTCGGCCGCCGCGCTCGCCACGGGCTGAGCGTGCTGGGCCGGCGTGGCTGGCTTTTCCACTGATTTTTTCTCGAAATCGGGCAGATCACCCTCGATCGCGCCGGGGTCCTGCACATAGGTGTAGGGGTAAGCCCCGGCGGGCACATGCGGCAGGGCCGCCAGCGGCAGACGGAACCCGGCCGGGCTGTCACCGGGGATGAGCAACAGCTTGCCGCGCCGTGTCTGCCACATCTCGGAATGCCAGCGCCCGGCCTTGCCCTGCTGGCGCTGGATGGGCAGCACATAGGCCACCGGATTGGCCAACCCGCGCTCGAACACACGGGCGAAACGGGCACGCTCCTCAGCGTCCTTGAGTTTGGAATCTTCCGGCACCACGTTGGGCGGAAGATTCCCTTCTTTCAGCATCCATGTCGCGGGGTCTTCAAACACCGGCTGGACATGCGCGGGCTCCAACCCCAACCCTTCCGCAACGGCATGGAGCAGCACGCCTGCGTTTTCGGCTGTGGCATCCTCGCGCTTCGTTTCACCAGCAATCAGCGCCGCATCGCGCCAGACGGGTTTGCCGTCGCGCCGCCAGAACAGCGAAAAGGTCCAGCGCGGCAGGGTTTCACCGGGATACCATTTGCCCTGCCCGTAATGCAGGAAGCCGCTGGG
>JAIUNQ010000026.1 GCA_020161475.1 Pseudomonadota bacterium
CGCCCTGAACCTCAGGGCTTTGCCATGGAGTTCTCTCCCATGCTCGCGCCGAAGACCGGCCAGCTTTTCACCCGCCTTCCGTTCTATCCCCAATCGCGTGCACTGGTCGGGCGGCTTAATCCGCTCGTGCGCCACGTGCGCGATGGCGGTGGCTTGCCCGATGTGCTGGGGCAGGTGGGAACGCTGGAAGTGCGCCTTGCCCGCACCACCAAGGACATCCGCCGCGCGCAGCGCCTGCGCTACAAGGTGTTTTTCGAGGAGATGGGGGCGACGCCCTCGCCCCGCGCGCGCCTCTCGCGCCGCGACATCGACGCTTATGATCGCCTCTGCGATCACCTGCTGGTGATTGATCGCGTCGGCAAGATCAATCGCTTCGGCAAACCCAAGCCCAAGGTCATCGGCACCTATCGCCTGCTCCGCTCGGATGTGGCCAAAGCGGCGGGTGCCGATTTCTACACGGCGGGCGAATATGATCTTTCCGCCCTGCTTGACGCTCACCCCGGCGCGCGCCTGCTCGAACTCGGCCGCTCCTGCGTGCTCGCGCCCTATCGCTCGAAGCGCGCGCTGGAGCTGCTCTGGAGCGGGCTGTGGCGCTACATCGCCCATCATCGCATCGATCTGATGTTCGGCTGCGCGAGCTTTGAAGGCGTGGTGCCCGCGCAGCATGCGCTGGCGCTCTCCTTCCTGCATCACTATGCCTCCGCTCCGGCGGCGGAAACCGCCGTGGCGCATCGCTGGAACCATCACGACATGGATCTGATGCCCAAAGAAGCGGTGGACCCCAAGGCCGCCTTGCGCGCCCTGCCGCCGCTCATCAAGGGCTATCTCAAGGTCGGTGCACGCTTCGGCCAGGGTGCGGTGGTGGATCGTCCTTTCGGCACCACCGATGTCTTCGTGGCGGTGCGCGTCAAGGACATCGATCCGCGCTACCTCAACCATTACGCCAATTGAGGCTCACACCTCGGCGTAAAGTGCATCGAGCCCCTCGCGGTAGGTGGGGTAGCGGAAGGTGTAGCCCAGCGCGGCCTTGATGCGCGCGTTCGAGACCCGCTTGTTCTCGCCGTAAAAGCTGCGGCCCATCGGCGAGAGCGGCGCTTCCTCGAAAGGAATGGCGGGCGGAACCGGCAGGCCCATGAGCCTGGCCGCATATTCCACCACGTCCTGCGGTGGGGCGGGTTCATCGTCGGTGAGATTGAACACCTGAAGCTTTTCGGGCTGTTTCAGGCCTGCGGCCACCGCCGCCCCGATATCGCCAACATGGATGCGGTTGAACACTTGCCCCGGCTTGATGATGCGCCGCGCGGTGCCTGCCTTGAGATTGTCGAGCGCCGAGCGGCCCGGCCCATAGATGCCGGAGAGGCGAAAAATCCCGAGGTTGAGCTTTTTGTTCGAGGCCGTGATCATCCAGGCGCGCTCGGCGATGACCCGCAGCCTCGAGCGCAGCGAAACAGGCCTCAGCGCGCTGTTCTCATCCACCCAGTCCCCACCATGGTCGCCGTAGACACCGACGGTCGAAAGATAGGCGACATGGCCAAGCGCCGGTGCCCGCATCAAAACATCTTCCGCCGCATTGATCAGCGGATCGCCCTCCTCATCGGGCGGCGCGCTCATCAGCAGATGCGTTGCGCCCAACAGGGCCTGCTCGAAAGCCGGCTCGACTTCTTTGCCGTCAAAGCGGATTGCATCAAACCCCTCGCCCCTCAGCACGGCCACCTTTTCCAATGAGCGCGCGGTAACGCTCAGGTGCTCGATGGGGCCGAGCGCCTGCGCAATCGCGCGCGCGGAATAGCCGAAGCCGACGATGACAAGCCTCATGCCTGCTCCTTGAGGGCCTGCGCCCATTCTTCCCGAACACTCTCGTCCATTTCGGCCCTGAGGCGGCTTTCGGCAAGAGCAGCAAATGCCTCTTTCGGCATCAGGCGCGAGAGCGCCCAGACCGCCATGCCCCGCACCAGCGGCGCGGCATCCGCAAGGCGCGCCTCGGCCACCGGGATGAGCGCCGCATCGCCCGCGTTGCCGATAGCGATCATCACATTGCGCAGCACTCTGTCCCGCCCCGTGCGCTTGATCGGCGTGCCCGCGAACAGCGTGCGGAACCCTGCGTCATCGAGCTGGGCGAGATCGGCCAGCGCCAACCCCTCCAGCCGCTCATGCAGCGCGAGTTTGGCATCATGGGCGGTCTGGGCGAACTTGTTCCAGGGACAAACGGCAAGGCAATCATCGCAGCCAAACACCCGGTTGCCGAACGCGGGACGCAAGGCGCGATCGATGACACCCTTATGCTCGATGGTGAGATACGCGATGCACGCTCGTGGATCGAGCACATAGGGCTGCGGGAAAGCCTTGGTGGGGCAGGCATCAAGGCACGCCCGGCAGGAGCCGCAATGGTCCCCTTCCGGCGTATCAGGCTCAAGGGCCAATGTTGTGTAGATCGCGCCCAGAAACAGCCAGTTCCCGTAGGCGCGGCTGACCAGCACCGAATGCTTTCCCTGCCAGCCCAGCGCACTTTGCGCGGCGAGCGGTTTTTCCATCACGGGGGCCGTATCGACGAAGACCTTCACCGCGCCGCCGCCACGCTTCACAATCGCCTGCGCCAGCGTTTTCAGCCGCCCCTTGATGATGTCGTGGTAATCCTTGCGGGCGGCATAAGGCGAAAGATAAGCCCGATCGCGCTGCGCCAGCGCCGCCAGCGGATCCTCGGGCGGGGCGTAATTGGTGCCCAGCATCAGGACAGAACGCACCTCGGGCCAGAGGTTTTCCGGCTGCGCACGCTTTTCAGGCTCGCGCGCCATCCAATCCGCCATATCGGCGGCATGGCCGGCGTTGAGCCAATCCTTCAGGCGCGCTTCGCGGGTAGCGTCCGATGTGGCGGGGGCAATGCCGAAGGCGTCAAAACCATGGGCGCGGGCGAGCGCTTCAAGCTCGTCCCGCGTGAGGCCCCCTCTCAAAAATCGAGATCCGTGTAATGGGCCGCCGGCGGCATGCCGCGGATGCGATCCGCCAGCAGCGAGCGAAAGCCAGGGCGAGATTTGATGCGCGCATACCATTCCTTGGCGGCGTTCTGCTCGCTCCAGGGCACATCGCCCATGTAGTCGATGGCGCTCAGATGGGCCGCCGCCGCAAGGTCGGCATAGGTCAGGTGATCCCCCGCGAGCCAGTTCCGCCGCGCCACCAGATGCCCGACATAGGCGAGGTGATAGCGAAGGTTGGCGCGGGCCGCCTTGAGCGCGGCGGGGTTGGGCGCACCGCCCCCTTCTGCTGGGCTGAGCGAGAGTTTATAGAGCTTCTCGTGCAGCAGCGGCTCGGCCACTTCCGCCCAGAACTTCTGGTGAAACCAGTTGACGAGGCGGCGCACCTCGACCCGCTGGGAAGGCGGCTCGGGCAGAAGGCGGCGCTCTCCCAGCACCAGCCCGCGCGTCTCATCCAGATATTCCGCGATAACGCCTGCCCCCGGCACCACCTGCCCATCCAGCTCGACCAGCACCGGAATCGTGCCCGCCGGATTGAGCATCAGAAACTCGCGGCGGCGTTCGGCCACGCGTTCCTCGACAAGGTCGCATTCCATGGAAAGCTCGGCCATCGCGAGGCGGATAAAACGCGAATGCGGATCAAGCGGGGCGTGATAGAGCGTCGGCATGAGATTGGGCACCGGGGTGCGCCGGAAACAGCGCTAAGGCTTTTATAAGGAGGTGCCCCGCTATAAAGGAGCCCCGTCGCGCGCTCAAGGCGCGTCGATTCGCTCGTCTTTTTAACGTCGCGGCAAGGTTAAGCCCAGATGAATCTCATGCTTGCGCTCAAGGCCGCGCTGCTCGGCATCATCGAGGGGCTCACCGAGTTCCTGCCCGTGTCCTCCACCGGGCACCTTATCCTGTTCGGGCATTATCTGGGGTTTGAATCACCCGGTCACAGCTTCGAGGTGCTGATCCAGCTCGGGGCGATTCTGGCCATCCTCTCGGTCTATGCCAAGCGGCTCTTCGGGCTCGCCAAGGGGGCGCTGACAGGGGACAAGCGTGCGCGCAACTTCGTGATTGCGGTGCTGCTGGCGTTCCTGCCCGCTGTGGTCATCGGCGTCTTCGCGCACAAGATGATCAAGGAAGTGCTGTTCTCCCCCTTCGTGGTGTGCATTTCGCTGATCTCCGGCGGGCTGGTGTTGCTGGTGGTCGACGAGACGCGTTTTGACACCAAGGTGCATGACATCGAGGAAATCACCCTGCCGATGGCGCTGAAAATCGGCTTTTTCCAGTGCCTCGCGATGATCCCCGGCGTTTCACGCTCGGGGGCCACCATTGTCGGCGCGATGCTGCTGGGGGCGGAAAAGCGTGTGGCAGCGGAGTTTTCCTTCTTCCTCGCCATGCCGACCATGACCGGCGCTTTCACCTACGATCTGCTCAAGAACTACAAGCACCTGCAATGGAATGATGCCTTTGCCATCGGCGTCGGCTTCATCTTCGCCTTCATCGCCGGGCTGTTCGTGGTGCGCTCCTTCCTCGGCTTTGTCGGCAAGCACGGCTTCACGCCTTTCGCCTGGTGGCGCATCGTCGTGGGCTGCATCGGCCTCTCCGCGTGGTACGTTTACGGCTGACGCCGAAGCCTTCCCGGGCATTAGACCTGGCCGCGAGGCACCCTGCGAGGCGAAGCCGAAGCTAGGCCCGACTGGGCCGCCGAGCTTACGCGAGGGAAAGTGCTCCCGGCGAAGCCTCGGGAGCACAAAAAAGCCTGGGCGAAGCCGAAGCTAGGCCCGAATGGGCCGCCGTTGCAGGGCTTATGCAATAAGCCCGGATATGCGAGGGGACTTTCGCCCGGCGAACCCTCGGGCGAACCCATAAATTACCGTGCAACGCTCTTCGGCTCGTGCTGGCACAAATCGGCCAGCGGGCAGCGCCAGCATTCGGGTTTGCGCGCCTTGCACAGATAGCGTCCGTGCAGGATGAGCCAGTGGTGGGCATGGAGGCGATACGGCTCCGGCACCAGCTTCTCCAACCCCGCCTCCACCTGCTCGACCGTTCTGCCCGGCGCAATGGGGAGGATGTTGGAGACGCGGAAGACATGCGTATCCACCGCGAAGGTCGCCTGCCCGAAGGCCATGTTCAGCACCACATTGGCGGTCTTGCGGCCCACGCCCGGCAGCGTGACGAGCGCCTCGCGATCCGCCGGAACCTGCGATCCGAACCGCTCGATCAGGGCTTGAGAGAGCAGGATGACGTTCTTCGCTTTGTTGCGGAAAAGACCGATGGTCTTGATCAGGTCGCGCACGGTGTCTTCGCCCAGCGCGACCATTTTTTCGGGCGTATCGGCGCGGCGGAACAGCTCGCGCGTGGCCTTGTTCACCCCGGCATCGGTGGCCTGCGCCGAGAGAACCACGGCCACCAGCAGAGTGAACGGGTTGGTGTGCTCCAGCTCGCCCTTGGGTTCGGGCTCAATCGCCTGCAAACGGCGGAAGATTTCGGCGATTTCGCCGGCATCACGCGCTTTTGTCCCCTTGTTCGCCACCTTTGCCATTTTGCCCTCTTTTTCCGCGCGGTGCTTCTCGTTACCCTGACGCCAACTGGAGATATAGTGCCTTGACGGCAGCGCACGACCCGAAATCAGAAGCGGAGCGCCTTCTGTTCTCCGCTGTTTTGCGCCCGCACCGCTCGCTCAGCCCACAGGGGCTGGCGCTGGTGGTGGGGCTGATCGCGCTTGGGCTGGCGCTGGCCTCGATTCCCTTTTTCCTGTTGGGCGCCTGGCCGGTGGTCGGCTTTTTCGGGCTGGACGCCGGGTTGATCTGGCTGGCCTTCCGCATCAATGCGGCTGAGGCGCGCAACGAGGAGCAGATTTTCCTCTCGCGCATCCATCTGCTCATCCGCAACCTCGATTGGCGCGGCGCTATCCGCGAGGCCGAGTTCAACCCGCGCTGGCTGCGTCTGGAACGGGAGGAGCACCCCGAATGGGGGATCGAGCGCCTCAGCGTCGTGCAGGGCAAGGCGCGGCAGGTTGTCGGCGCCTGCCTCAACCATGAGGATCGCGCCGAATTTGCGCAGGTTTTCTCGAATGCACTGATCGAAGCCAAGCGGTGACCACCCCACCGACGCGCTGAGCGTGAAAACGGGTGGTGCGGGCACAGGGAACGACTAAGCTCGTCTGCGGAGGTTCCCATGCTCGATCGCACCCGTTTTTCCCTCGATGACGCCGGCGCTGACTATGCTCAGGTGCAAAAAGCGCTGCGCTTCATCACCGAGGAGGCCAACCGCCAGCCCGGCGTTGAGGAGATGGCGGAGGCGCTCAACCTCTCTTCCAATGAGCTGACCGGCCTGTTGCGGCGCTGGTGCGGCCTCACGCCCAAGGCATTTCTTCAGGCCGTGACACTGGACCGCGCCAAAAAGCATCTCGATGCCGGGTTGCCCCTGCTCGATTGCGCGCTGGAAGTGGGGCTCTCCGGGCCCTCGCGCCTGCATGATCTCTTCGTCGCACATGAGGCGCTCTCGCCCGGCGAATACAAGAGCGGGGCGGCGGGGCTGGCCATCACCTATGGCTTTGTCCCCTCTCCCTTCGGTCTGGCCCTGCTGATGATGACGCCGCGCGGCCTGTGCGGGCTGGCTTTTGCCGAGGGGGTCGCGGGCGAGGACGCCGCCTTCGAGGATATGCGGCGGCGCTGGCCCAATGCGCGCTATAGCCGCGATGATGTGGCCGTAACACCCCTCGCGCTGCGCATTTTCGACCCCGCCCGCTGGCGCGCCGAGGAACCTTTGCGTGTCATTCTCATCGGCACCGATTTCGAGGTCCGCGTGTGGGAGGGGCTGCTGAAAATCCCCTTTGGGGCCACCTCTACCTATTCAACCCTCGCCTGCGCGCTGGAAAAGCCGAAAGCGGCGCGTGCCGTCGGGGCGGCGGTGGGGCGCAACCCCATTTCCTTCGTGGTGCCCTGCCACCGGGTGCTCGGAAAATCGGGCGCGCTGACCGGCTACCACTGGGGGCTGACCCGCAAACGCGCCATGCTGGGCTGGGAGGCGGGCAAAAGCGCCTGATCGGCTTTCGCCCTCATGGCAAATCATGCCATCAAGGCGCTTCACGCCGGAGGGTGGGGCATGATTACGGAAGCGCTGGGCATCATCGGCTGGGTAGGTGTTGTGGCTTTTGCTGTTTCGGGCGCGCTGGTGGCCTCGCGCAAACAGCTCGACATCATTGCCTTCATCCTCTTCGGCACCATCACCGGTATCGGTGGCGGCACCTTCCGCGATCTGGTGCTGGGCCATGTGCCGGTGTTCTGGGTCAAGCAGCCGATTTATCTCATTGTCTGCGCCGGGGTGTCCGCAGCCACCTTCTTTCTCGCGCATCTGGCGGAATCGCGCCTCAAACTGCTGCTCTGGCTCGATGCAGCGGGCATGGCGGTGTTCTGCGTGCTGGGGGCACGCGCCGCCGAGCAGCACGGCGTAGCGGTGGCCCTTGCCTGCGGGGTGATAACCTCGGTGGCGGGGGGCTTCGTGCGCGATATGCTGGGCGCGGAAGTGCCGGTCATCCTGCGCGGGGAAATCTACGCCACGGCGGGCCTGGCCGGAGCCTCGGCCTATCTGCTGGCAAGCCCTCATCTTCCGCCGGATATGGCGATCCTGCTCGGCTCCTTGCTGGCCTTCACCCTGCGCGGCATGGCCATTCGCTTCGGCTGGTCTTTGCCGGTCTATCGCCCGCGTCCGGGACGACGCCCCGAAGATCTCGGCCTCTGATCGTTCGCCGGACACTTTTTGCCAGACACTTTTTTGCCCCTCGCGGGCTTGTGGCGGGGAAATCCCCTTCTTATATCGGGCGGGACCGTCAAACAGGCGTTTGTCGGCACTCTCTCATCGCTCAAGGACCGCGCTTCGCTACGGGTGGCAAGGTCCTCATGCTCGCTAAGCAAAGGGGCTCATCATGGGTAAAGTTATCGGTATCGACCTCGGCACCACCAATTCCTGCGTCGCGGTCATGGAAGGCACCACGCCGAAGGTCATCGAGAATGCGGAAGGCGCGCGCACGACGCCGTCGATCGTGGCGTTCTCGGCAGATGGCGAGCGCCTCGTCGGCCAGCCGGCCAAGCGTCAGGCGGTCACCAATCCGGAAAAGACCTTCTTCGCGATCAAGCGCCTCATCGGCCGCACCTACAATGATCCGCTGACCCAGAAGGACAAGGGCCTCGTTCCCTATTCCATCGTCAAGGCCGATAACGGCGACGCCTGGGTCGAATCGGACGGCAAGAAGTATTCCCCCTCCCAGATCTCCGCCTTCACCCTGATGAAGATGAAGGAGACGGCGGAGGCTTATCTCGGCACCACCGTCGATCAGGCCGTCATCACCGTTCCGGCCTACTTCAACGACGCCCAGCGTCAGGCCACGAAAGACGCCGGCAAGATCGCGGGCCTCGAGGTGCTGCGCATCATCAACGAGCCGACGGCGGCGGCCCTCGCCTATGGCCTCGACAAGAAGCAGACCGGCACCATCGCTGTTTATGACCTTGGCGGCGGCACCTTCGACGTCTCGATCCTCGAGATCGGCGACGGCGTTTTCGAGGTCAAATCCACCAACGGCGACACTTTCTTGGGCGGTGAAGACTTCGACATGCGCCTCGTCGAATATCTCGCGGATGAGTTCAAGAAGGAGCAGGGCATTGATCTGAAGAAGGACAAGCTCGCCCTTCAGCGCCTCAAGGAAGCCGCCGAGAAGGCCAAGATCGAGCTGTCGTCCACCGCGCAGACCGAAATCAACCTGCCCTACATCACCGCCGATGCTTCCGGCCCGAAGCACCTCGCGCTCAAGCTTTCCCGCGCCAAGTTCGAGAGCCTCGTCGAAGATCTCGTCCAGCGTACCATCGAGCCGTGCAAGAAGGCCCTCAAGGACGCAGGCGTTCAGGCCGGCCAGATCGATGAGGTCGTTCTCGTCGGCGGCATGACCCGCATGCCGAAGATTCAGGAAGTCGTGAAGTCCTTCTTCGGCAAGGAGCCGCACAAGGGCGTCAACCCGGATGAGGTGGTTGCCATCGGCGCGGCCGTTCAGGCGGGCGTGCTTCAGGGCGATGTGAAGGACGTGCTGCTGCTCGATGTGACCCCGCTCTCGCTGGGCATCGAGACGCTGGGCGGTGTCTTCACCCGCCTCATCGACCGCAACACCACGATCCCGACCAAGAAGTCTCAGGTCTTCTCGACCGCCGAGGATAACCAGAACGCGGTGACCATCCGCGTCTTCCAGGGCGAGCGCGAAATGGCGGCGGATAACAAGGCGCTGGGTCAGTTCGACCTCGTGGGCATTCCGCCCGCGCCGCGCGGCGTGCCGCAGATCGAGGTGACCTTCGATATCGACGCTAACGGCATCGTCAATGTGACGGCCAAGGACAAGGCGACCGGCAAGGAGCACCAGATCCGCATTCAGGCTTCTGGCGGCCTCTCCGATGCCGATATCGACAAGATGGTCAAGGAAGCCGAGGCGAACGCCGAGGAAGACAAGAAGCGTCGCGCGCTGGTCGAAGCCCGCAATCAGGGCGAAAGCCTCGTCCACTCCACCGAGAAGTCGGTCAAGGAGCATGAGGCCAAGCTCGGCGCGGAGGAGAAGGGCGCGGTCGAAAAAGCCATTGCTGACCTCAAGGAAGTCCTCGCCGGTGAGGATGTCGACGTCATCACCGAGAAGACCAACGCGCTGATGCAGGCCGCCATGAAGATCGGCGAGACGATCTACAAGGCTGAAGCTGAAGCCGCCGCCAAGGCCGATGCCGAAAAGGACGGGGCCAAGGAAGAGGTGATCGACGCCGAGTTCAAGGATGTCTCCGGCGACGACAAGAAGAAGTAGTAAGCGAGCTTCTTGTGGCATGAAGTATGGCCCGGCCGTAACGCCGGGCCTTTTCCACGCCGAGTCTCTTTCCCTTCTGCCCGGAGCGCATTGAATGGCCAAGCGTGACTTTTATGAAGTTCTCGGCGTGCCCAAGGGCGCGGATGAGGCCGCCCTGAAGAGCGCCTTCCGCAAGCTCGCCATGCAGTTTCATCCGGACAAGAACCCCGGGGACGCCGAGGCCGAGCGCAAGTTCAAGGAAATCAACGAGGCCTATCAGGTCCTCTCCGATCCGCAGAAGCGCTCGGCCTATGACCGCTTCGGCCATGCCGCCTTTGAGGGCGGCGGTGGCGGCGGTCCGGGCGGCTTCGGGCCTGATTTCGCCTCCTCCATGTCCGATATCTTCGAGGATCTCTTCGGGGATGTTTTCGGCGGGGGCGGGCGTCGCGGCGGTGGCCAGCGCGGGCGTGAGCGCGGCGCGGATTTGCGCTACAATCTCGATATCACGCTGGAGGAAGCCTTCGCGGGCAAGAACGCGACGATCAAGGTACCCACCTCGATCCAATGTGATGCCTGCAACGGCACCGGCGCCAAGCCCGGCTCCAAGCCCAAGACCTGCGGCACTTGTGGCGGCGCAGGCCGCGTGCGCGCAACCCAAGGCTTTTTTGCGATCGAGCGTACCTGCCCCACCTGCGGCGGGCGCGGCGAAGTGATTGAAGACCCCTGCAAGTCCTGCTCCGGCGCGGGCCGTGTGGTGCGCGAGCGCACGCTTTCCGTGAACATTCCGGCGGGCGTGGAAGACGGTATGCGCATTCGCCTGGCCGGCGAGGGCGAAGCGGGCATGCGCGGTGCACCTTCGGGCGACCTCTACATCTTCCTTGGTGTGAAACCGCATGGCTTCTACAGCCGCGACGGGGCGGATCTCTTCTGCCGCGTGCCGATCTCGATGTGTGCGGCCGCGCTCGGTACCGAGGTGAAGGTGCCCACGCTCGACGGCAAGGAAGCCGTCGTGAAAATCCCGGAAGGCACGCAGTCCGGCAAGCAGTTCCGTCTGCGCGGCAAGGGTATGCCGGTGGCACGCTCGCGCGAGATCGGCGATCTTTACGTGCAGGCCATGGTGGAAACGCCCCAGAAGCTCACCAAGCGCCAGCGCGAGCTGCTGGAGGAATTCGAGGGGCTCTCTTCCTCCGAGAACAGCCCGGAATCCGCCGGTTTCTTCGCCAAGGTGAAGGGCTTTTTTGCTTCATAACGGCTTCGTTTTCTCCTGAGAGAAACGTTTTGCCGGAAAGCAAAACCCCCGGATCGGTTCCGGGGGTTTTTCGTTTCATGGCATAAGATCAAAAGAACGCCTGCAAGCCGGTCTGCGCGCGCCCGAGGATCAGGGCGTGCACATCATGCGTGCCCTCGTAGGTGTTCACCGTTTCAAGGTTCGCGGCGTGACGCATCACGTGGTAGCCCGCCTGAATGCCGTTGCCGCCGTGCATGTCACGCGCCATGCGCGCGATATCGAGCGCCTTGCCGCAGTTGTTGCGCTTGACGATGGAGATCATCTCCGGGGCCTCGCGGTGCTCGTCCATCAGGCGACCCACGCGCAGGGAGGCCTGAAGCCCCAGTGAAATCTCGGTCTGCATGTCGGCAAGCTTCTTCTGGAAGAGCTGGGTCTGCGCCAGTGGCTTGCCGAACTGCTTGCGATCGAGCCCATACTGGCGGGCGCGATGCCAGCAGTCCTCCGCCGCGCCGAGCGCGCCCCAGGAGATGCCATAACGCGCCCGGTTAAGGCAGCCGAACGGCCCCTTGAGGCCCGAGACATTCGGCAGCAGCGCGTCTTCGCCGACCTCGACATCTTCCATCACCACCTCGCCGGTAATCGAGGCGCGCAGCGAAAGCTTGCCGCCGATCTTGGGGGCGGAGAGGCCCTTCATGCCCTTTTCCAGCACAAAGCCGCGGATCTCGTTGTTATGCGCCGCGCTCTTGGCCCAGACCACGAAAACATCGGCGATCGGCGCGTTCGAGATCCACATCTTCGAACCGTTGAGGCGATAGCCGCCGTCGATCTTCTCGGCCTTGGTCTTCATCGAACCGGGGTCGGAGCCCGCATCCGGTTCGGTGAGGCCAAAGCAGCCGATGAACTCGCCCGTGGCCAGTTTGGGCAGATACTTCTTGCGCTGCGCCTCCGAGCCATAGGTGTAGATCGGGTACATCACGAGGCTGGATTGCACGCTCATCATGGAGCGATAGCCGGAATCGACGCGCTCCACCTCGCGCGCGACAAGACCATAGGCGACGTAAGAAGCCGCCGCGCAGCCATACTCCTCCGGCAGGGTGACGCCGAGCAGCCCCTGCGCGCCCATCAGGCGGAAGAGATTGGGGTCCGTCGTCTCATCGAGGTACGCCGCCTCGACGCGCGGGGCGAGTTCGCCTTGGGCGAAATCACGGGCGGCATCGCGGATCGCGCGTTCGTCTTCGCTCAGCTGTGTTTCGAGATCAAAAGGATCGGACCAGTTGAACGGCGTCTTGGACATGGCGGGGCTCCCGTGAAAAATCGCCGTGAAAATGAAATGGCGTTTCTCAAATTGCAAGCGCCCAGATGACAGAGCAGGGCGATTGTGTCGATCTTTCTAAGGTGTGAGCTGCCGCCCTTCACGCACGGCGGCAGTGACAAGCTGGCGCAGAAGGTCGCGGATGCGCTCCCCCGCCAGCGTAAGGGGGCGCTCGCGCGGGGAAACGATGACAATTGGGCGGCGCAGGGGCGGCGAAACAATGCGCCGCGAAACCAGCAGCCCCGCTTCGATTTCCTCAAGGCATGCCGCGCGTGGCAGAATGGTGTGCAGGCTGCCCTGCATGGCGAGGCGCTTCAGGTTGATGAGCGAATCCACTTCCACCGCCACATGCAGCGCCGCGCCGGCGGCTTCCGCGCCGCGCGTGATGGTGCGGCGCAACCCATGGTCCGGCGCGGGCAACACCAGATCATATCGGTGCAGCTCGTGCAGCGGCACGGTGGCACCGCTCGTCTCGGGGCCGGGCTTTGAGATCAGCGAGAGATCCTCGTAGATCACCTCGCCCATCTCCAGTTGGGGGATGCTCTCCGCCGTGTACAGCACGGCGAGATCCAGCCGTCCGTTGAGGACCCACTCCAGAATATGCCCGCTCATCCCCTCCGAGATGCGCAGGTTCACGCCGGGAAAGCGCTCGCGCACCTGCATGGTCAGCGGCACGGTGAGATGGATGGCGATCGAGGTCGGCAGGCCCACCATCACATCGCCGGAGGGAGCCGCCCCGGCGGTGCGGGCTTCGGCAATCAGATTATCGGCACCGCGCAGGATGCCGCGCGCGCGATCCGCTACCAGCAGCCCTATTTCCGTGGGTTTGACGCCCGAGGTGGAGCGATGCAGCAACTTGGCACCCAGCTCGGCCTCCAGCTCGCTCAGGCGTTGGCTCAGCGAAGGCTGGGCGATGTGCAGTGTCGCCGCCGCGCGGGAAATGGACCCGCTTTCGACAATGCACACGAAATACCGCAGCTGTTTGAGATCCATGCCTCGCCCCTGAATATAGGGGATACCTATAGCGGTATCGCAACTTCGTGTCTTCTCCCTTTCGCTTCCATTGCGCATGGTTCGCGCAACGAAGGAGAGATGCGTGCCGAAGGATCTGGAAGGCCTGCTCGTCATTGCCATTGAGCAGGCAGTTGCCGCGCCCTATTGCACCTCGCGTCTGGCCGATGCCGGGGCGCGCGTCATCAAGATCGAGCGCGCCGAGGGCGATTTCGCCCGCCGCTATGACCGCCATGTGAAGGGGCAGAGCACCTATTTCGTGTGGCTCAACCGCGGCAAGGAGTCGGTCTGTCTTGATCTCAAGGCGAAGGACGATCAGGCGCTGCTCGCGGGCATGATCGCCAAAGCCGATGTCGTGGTGCAGAACCTCGCCCCCGGCGCGCTGGGGCGTCTGGGGTTTGACGCCAAAACCCTGCGTGCCAAGTATCCGCACCTGATCGTTTGCGAGATCTCGGGCTATGGCGATGAAGGTCCCTATGCCGACATGAAGGCCTATGACCTCCTGGTGCAGGCGGAATCGGGCCTCTGTTCCGTTACCGGCGGGCCGGAAGCCCCCGCGCGCGTGGGCGTGTCGGTCTGCGACATCGCGGCGGGCATGAACGCGCATAGCGCCATTCTTCAGGCGCTGATCGCGCGCGGGAAAACCGGGCAGGGGCGCACCATCAAGGTCTCGCTCTTCTCGGGCATGGCGGACTGGATGAACGTGCCGTACTTGCAGCGGCGCTACGGCGGTGAAATTCCGCCGCGCCCCGGCCTCAAGCATCCCTCCATCGCCCCCTACGGCACCTTCACCTGCAAGGATGGCGATGTGCTGCTCTCGATCCAGAACGAGCGCGAATGGGAGCGCCTCTGCGCCGAGGTGCTGGAAGATGCCGCCCTCGCCAAGCATCCCGATTATGGTGCGCCGACAGCGCGCGTGACAAACCGCGTGGCGCTCGAAGCTCTGATGAACGGTATTTTCAGCCGCCATCCGCGCGATGAAATGGCGCGACGCCTCAAGGGGGCGGGGATTGCCTTTGGCTTTGTGAACACCATCGATGGGCTGATTGCCCATCCGCAGCTGCGCACCGTCACCTACGAGACGCCGGAAGGCGAGGTGAGCGTTATCGCCCCGCCTGCGATCACCGATGCGGATGACAATGTCTTCCGTAAGGTGCCCGCCGTGGGTGAAAACGACGCCGCCATCCGTGCCGAATTTTCGTCGGCAAAATAAGGGAGGGTGGGATGGCCGTCATCAAGGAAGATGATCTCATTGTCTCTATCGCCGATGCCTTGCAGTATATCTCCTGCTACCACCCGGCCGATTACATCGAGAACCTCGCGACCGCTTATGAGCGCGAGCAAAGCCCGGCGGCGAAAAACGCCATCGCGCAGATTCTCGTCAATTCGCGCATGTCTGCTCTGGGCAAGCGTCCGATGTGTCAGGACACCGGGACCGCGCAGATCTTCATGCAGGTGGGTATCGGCGCGCAGATCGCCTCCAAACGCTCGCTTCAGGAGATTGCCGATGAGGCAACCCGCATCGCCTGGGCGCGCGAGGCCAATCCACTGCGCGCCTCGGTGGTGAACGACCCCATCTTCGAGCGCAAGAATACGCGCGACAATACCCCCTGCATGCTCTCCGTGGAGATTGTCGCTGGGGACAAGATCGATATCCATGTCGCGGCCAAGGGGGGCGGCTCGGAGAACAAGGCGAAATTCGCCGCCCTCGAACCCTCGGATGACATTGTCTCCTGGGTGCTCAAATCGGTTGAAGCCATGGGTGCGGGCTGGTGTCCGCCGGGTCTGCTGGGGTTGGGTGTCGGCGGCTCGCCCGAAAAGGCGATGCTGCTGGCGAAAAAGTCGCTGCTCGCGCCCATCGATATGCCGCAGCTTCTGGCGTGCGGCCCGTCCTCCAAACTCGAGGAACTGCGTATCGAGTTGTATGAGAAGGTGAATAGCCTCGGCATCGGCGCACAGGGGCTCGGCGGGCTCACCACCGTGCTCGATGTTAAGATCGAGACCTTTGCGACCCATGCCGCCTCCAAACCCGTGGCGCTGGTGCCTCAATGCGCGGCGGATCGCCATGCGCATATCAAGCTCGATGGTTCTGGCCCGGTGATGCTCTCGCCGCCGCCGCTCAGCCTCTGGCCGGAGGTGACGCTGGCAGGCGCGGGCGCCGCGCGCCGCGTCAACCTCGATACGCTCACCCGCGAGGAGGTCGCCAGCTGGCGCGCGGGGGAAACGGTGCTCCTTTCCGGCAAGCTGCTCACCGGGCGCGATGCCGCCCATGCCCGCATGGCGAAGATGATCGCGGCGGGCGAGCCGCTGCCCGTCGATTTCCAGAACCGTGCCATCTATTATGTCGGCCCGGTCGATGCCGTGGGCGACGAGGCGGTGGGGCCAGCCGGCCCGACCACGGCCACCCGCATGGACCGCTTCACGGATCTGATGCTGGAGAAAACCGGCCTGCTGGTGATGGTCGGCAAGGCCGAGCGTGGGCCGGAGGCGACCGCCGCCATTGCCAGGCACAAAGCAGCTTATCTGATCGCCGTGGGCGGAGCGGCCTATCTCGTCTCCAAAGCTATTAAGGCGGCACGCGTGCTCGCCTTCGAGGATCTCGGCATGGAGGCGATTCATGAGTTTACCGTCGAGGACATGCCGGTGACGGTGGCGGTGGATTCCACCGGCGCCTCTGTCCATGTGCTCGGTCCTGCCCAGTGGAGAAGCTTCAAATGAGCATCGACCTGCCGCATCTCAAAAGCTGGATCGGGCGCGAGGAGGTGCGTGTTGAAACGCTCTCCTCCGTGCCATCCAACGCGCTGGCCGCCACGCTCGACCGCGAGGAGGATTTCTACAAGGAGGGCGATGCCCTGCCCCCCCTGTGGCACTGGCTCCATTTTCTCCCCATGGCGCCGATGCGGGAGGTCGGGCCGGATGGCCACCCCAAGCGCGGCGGCTTCCTGCCGCCCGTGCCGCTGGAGCGCCGCATGTGGGCTGGCTCGCGCCTTGCCTTCCACAAGCCCCTGCGCATCGGCGAGAAGATCGAGAAGCGCTCGCGCATCCTGAGTGTTGATCACAAATCGGGCCGCTCGGGCGATCTGGTGTTCGTTTGCGTGGAGCACGTCTATTCCAGCGGCGGCAGCGAGGCGATCCACGAGGAGCATGATATCGTCTATCGCGCAGCGCCCGCCCCCGGAACGCCCCAGCCCAAGGGCGAGCCCGCCCCCACCGACGGGCAGTTCACGCGCGCTATCACGCCTGATCCTGTTCTGCTGTTCCGCTACTCCGCGCTCACCTTCAACTCGCACCGCATTCATTACGACCACCCCTATGTCACCGAGGTGGAAGGCTATCCGGGATTGATCGTGCATGGGCCGCTGATCGCGACCTTGCTGCTCGATAACCTGCGCCGCGCGCATCCCGCGCGGGCGGTGAAGCACTTCTCCTTCCGCGCGCTCTCGCCGATTTTCCACATCGACCCCTTCACCTGTTGCGGCGATCTCGACGCCTCAGGCGAAGCCACTCTTTGGGCCCGCAAGGCCGATGGAACGCTGGCGATGCAGGCCAGCGCGACCCTCGGCTGATCTCATTTCACAACGGAAAAACGACCATGCACACCGTAGGCAGCGAACTTTACACCGACATCCGCGAGGCCGTGCGCGATCTCTGCGCCCAGTTCCCGGCGGAATATCACCGCAAGATCGATGAAGCGCGCACATACCCCGAGGAATTCGTCGATGCGCTGACCAAGGCGGGCTGGATGGCGGCGCTGATCCCGGAAGAATACGGGGGCTCTGGGCTGGGGCTCACTGAAGCCTCCGTCATCATGGAGGAGATCAATCGTGCGGGCGGCAATTCGGGCGCCTGCCACGGCCAAATGTATAACATGGGCACGCTGATCCGGCACGGTTCGGAAGCGCAGCGCAAGTTCTATCTGCCCAAGATCGCCTCCGGCGAGCTGCGCCTGCAATCCATGGGCGTGACGGAACCCACTACCGGCACCGACACCACCAAGATCAAGACGACGGCGGTGAGGAAGGGCGATCGCTATGTCATCAACGGCCAGAAGGTCTGGATCTCGCGCATCCAGCACTCGGATCTGATGATCCTGCTCGCGCGCACCACGCCGCTCGATGAGGTGAAGAAAAAGTCCGAGGGCATGTCGATCTTCATCGTCGATCTCAGGCAGGCCATCGGCAAGGGGCTGGAGGTCCGCCCGATTCTCAACATGGTCAACCACGAGACCAACGAGCTGTTCTTCGACAACCTCGAAATCCCGGCCGAGAACCTGATCGGTGAGGAGGGGCAGGGCTTCAAATATATCCTCACCGGCCTCAACGCCGAGCGCACGCTGATTGCGGCGGAATGCATTGGCGATGGCTATTGGTTCATCGACAAGGTGACCGATTACACCAAGAACCGCATCGTCTTCGGGCGTCCCATCGGGCAGAATCAGGGCGTGCAGTTCCCCATCGCCGAGAGCTTCATCGAGGTCGAGGCCGCCAACCTCATGCGTTACGAGGCCTGTCGTCTTTATGATGCGCACCAGCCCTGCGGCGCACAGGCCAATATGGCCAAATACCTCGCCGCCAAGGCCTCATGGGAAGCCGCAAATGCCTGCATTCAGTTTCACGGCGGCTTCGGCTTTGCCTGTGAATATGATGTCGAACGCAAGTTCCGCGAAACGCGCCTCTATCAAGTCGCGCCGATCTCGACCAACCTGATCCTGAGCTTTGTGGCCGAGCACATTCTCGGCATGCCGCGCTCGTTCTGATCCGGCTGCGAAGGAAGGAAACCCGCCGTGCCTATAAAACGTCCCTTTGTCCTCGTTCATGGGGTATGGCACCCGCATCACCCCGCAAAGTGGGAACCGGTTTGCGGACAAGGTGATGCGAAGGAAGGAAACCCGCCGTGCCTGTAAAACGTCCCTTTGTCCTCGTTCATGGGAGTTGGCACGGCGGCTGGTGCTGGCGCGAGGTTGCCGCGCATCTGCGCGCTGCGGGCCATCCGGTTTACACCCCCACCCAGACCGGGCTGGGGGAACGCCGCCATCTCATGAGCAACACGATCACCCTCGACACCTTCGCCGAGGATATCGCCAACGTCATCCGCTATGAGGATCTCCATGAGGTGGTGCTGGTCGGGCATTCCTTCGGCGGCAATGCTGTCTCGGGCGTGGCGGATCGCATGCCCGAACGTCTGCATCACTTGGGCTATCTCGACGCCATGATCCTGCAGAACGGCGAGGCGGCCTTTGATGTGCTCACCCCTGACGTGGCCGCCGCCCGCACCAAGGCAGCTGAGGCTTTTGACGGTGGCTTGAGCGCCCCGCCGCCCAAGGCGGAGGCTTTCGGTATTCTCGACGCCGCATTGGGCGCAAGGATCGAGCCGTTCCTGACCCCCCACCCCATGAGCGCCAATCTCGCGCCGATGAACCTGAAGCATCCCATCGGGAATGGCTTGCCCAAAACCTACATCCTGTGCACGGATCCCATCTATCCGGCGCTGGCGGCCAGCCGCGACTATGTGCGGGCGCAGGGTTGGCCGATTGTCGAGATCGCCACCGGGCATGATGCCATGATCACGGCACCGCAGGAGACGGCGGACATCCTGCTCTCGCTTGCCGGTTAGCGAATCCAGTTTCACAATGTCTCATCAAGGGCCGAGAGAGCCCGTCACCGAGGGAGAAAACACACCATGACCATTCACCGCAGGGGTTTTGTTTTTGCAGCCACCATGGGCCTCGCGCTGGGTGTGGCCGGGTCGGCTTTCGCGCAGAACCCCGTCATCATCAAGTTTTCCCACGTGGTGGCGCCCAACACGCCCAAGGGCAAGGGCGCGGACAAGTTCAAGGAACTCGCCGAGAAATACACAGGCGGCAAGGTGAAGGTGGAGGTTTATCCCAACTCCCAGCTCTACAAGGACAAGGAAGAGCTGGAGGCGCTCCAGCTGGGGTCGGTGCAGATGCTCGCGCCCTCGCTTGCCAAGTTCGGCCCGCTCGGCGCCCGCGAGTTCGAGGTGTTCGACCTGCCCTTCCTGTTCAAGGACCGTGCGGCGCTGCAGAAGGTGACCAAGGGCGAGGTTGGCAAGAAGCTCTTCGACAAGCTCTCCGACAAGGGTATCACCGGCCTTGCCTATTGGGACAATGGCTTCAAGATTCTCTCCGCCAACAAGCCCATTCGTCTGCCCACCGACATGCAGGGCCTGAAGGTGCGCATCCAGTCTTCGAAGGTGCTCGATGCGCAGATGCGCGCTGTGGGTGCCATTCCGCAGGTCATGGCCTTCTCGGAAGTCTACCAGGCGCTCTCGACCGGCGTCGTGGACGGCGAGGAGAACACGCCCTCCAACAAGTTCACCCAGAAGATGCACGAGGTGCAAAAGCACATGCTGGCCACCAACCATGGCTACATTGGCTATGCAGTGATCGTGAACAAGAAATTCTGGGATGGGCTGCCGGCGGATCTGCGTGCCCCGCTCGACAAGGCGATGCTTGAGGCGACCGATTACGCCAACGACATCTCCACCAAGGAGAACGACGAGGCGCTGGCCGCCATGAAGGCCTCCGGCAAGACCGAGATCACCACCCCCACGCCGGATGAATACAAGGCCTGGGTCAAGGCGATGCTCCCTGTGCATCAGGAAGTGGCCAACCGTGTCGGGGCGCAGACGCTCGAGGCAGTCTATGCCGTCGTGGGTGATCCGCGCAAGTAAGGCTTGGCCGATGTTCGAGCTCAAAGGCAAGACAGCCTTGGTCACCGGTGCTTCCGGTGGCCTCGGCCTTCACTTTGCGAAAGTTCTGGCGCGCGCGGGGGCCCATGTCGTGCTGGCCGCGCGCCGGCAGGACGCTTTGGCCGAGGCCGTGGCGGGCATTCGCACGCAAGGGGGGTCGGCGGAGGCGTTGGCGATGGATGTGGCTGATCCCGCCTCCGTCGCCAAGGCTTTTGAAGGCCTCGCCCGGCTCGACATTCTCATCAACAACGCCGGGATCAGCCGTCCGGCGCAAGCGCTCACCGCAACGGATGACGACTGGCGCGCGGTGATCGACACCAATCTGAACGGCGTGTTCTTTGCCGCGCAGCACGCGGCCCGTAAGATGCAGGCGGGCGGGGGCGGGGCCATCGTCAACATCGCCTCCATTCTGGGGCTGCGCGTGGCGGGTCAGGTCGCCTCTTATGCTGCGGCCAAGGCGGGGGTCATCCAGCTGACAAAAGCGCTGGCCCTCGAATGGGCGCGTTACGGCGTGCGTATCAACGCGCTTTGTCCGGGCTATGTCGAAACCGATCTCAACCGCGATTTTTTCGCCTCCGAACCCGGCCTTGCGCTGATCAAGCGCATCCCCCAACGCCGCCTTGGGCAGCCCGAAGATCTCGATGGAGCACTGCTGCTGCTCGCCTCCGATGCCGGTCGCTACATCACCGGGGCGGAACTCGCCGTTGATGGCGGCCACCTAGTTTCCAGTTTGTGAGACCGCAGATGGACTTTCATATCTCGCCCCGCATCGAGGATTATCGCTCGCGCATCGCGGCCTTTGTGGAGGAGAAGATTCTCCCGCTGGAGGCGGACCGCGCCAATTACGACGCGCACGAAAACATCCGCCTCGATCTGGCGGATAAGCTCCGTGCTGAGGCGCGCGCGCAGGGGCTGTGGTGTTTGCAGCTCAAACCGGAGAATGGCGGGCAGGGCTTGGGCAAAATGGGTATGGCCGTGTGCTATGAGGCGATGAACCGCTCGATCTTCGGCCCGGTCATCTTCAATTCCGCTGCGCCCGACGACGGCAACATGATGGTGCTGGAAGCCTGCGGCACTCAGGCCCAGAAGAAGCGCTGGCTGGAGCCCATCGTTCAGGGCAAGGTGCGCTCTGCTTTTGCCATGACCGAGCCTCACCCCGGCGGCGGCTCCGACCCCGGCATGATCATGACGCGGGCGGAAAAGCGCGGCGACAAATACATCGTCTCCGGCCGCAAATGGTTCATCACCGGGGCCGAGGAGGCCGAGCATTTCATCCTCATGGCGCGCACCTCGGATGATCCGCGCCATGGCCTCTCCGCTTTGCTGTTTCACCGCGATCAGCCCGGCTGGACAATCGAACGCCGCATCGAGATCATGGGGCCGGAGGAGCACGGAGGCCATTGCGAGATCACCTTTGACGGCATCGAAATCCCCGAATCCGAAGTGCTTTTGGGCGAGGGGCAGGGGCTCAAGGTGACGCAGATCCGTCTCGGCCCCGCGCGCCTCACGCATTGCATGCGCTGGCTGGGGCTCTCCAAACGCTGCGTCGAGATTGCGCGCGCCTATGCCTCAACCCGCACCGGCTTTGGTGTTCGCCTCGCCGACCGCGAGAGCATCCAGACCAAGCTGGGGGATCTCGCTTACCGCATCGAGATCGGGCGTCTGCTGGTGATGAAGGCGGCTTGGGAGCTGGATCGCGGCGGTTTCGCCCGCAAGGAGGTGTCCATGGCGAAGATCCATGTCGCCAACCTGCTGCATGATGCCGCCGACACCGCCCTGCAGATCAACGGCGCGCGCGGCTATTCCAAAGACACCGCCATTGAGTGGATCTATCGTTACGCCCGGCAGGCCCGGCTGGTCGATGGCGCGGATGAGGTGCACAAGATGGTGCTGAACCGCTTCCTCGAGGCCGAGAGCAACGCCTTCTGGACATGGCCGGTGGCGCAATGAGCGACGCTGACTTCGCTCTTTCCCCGCTGGA